>JBBKVW010000145.1:0-51163 GCA_037968655.1 Burkholderiaceae bacterium | reverse complement strand
GAGTCGGCATTGCGAGCCGCCTGCGACCGACGCTGGTTCGCGCACTATACCGCTTTGTACTCGGGCTTCGCCGTGGCTGCCGCTCGAGATTCGCGCAAGGCAGGGCCCCGACCCAAGGTTCCGCCGCGACCCCGATCAGGAGCGCCAGTTGGCTCTCAGACCACGGCGCCCAGCTTGAAGATCGGCAGGTACATGGCCACGACAATGCCGCCGATCACCGTGCCAAGAATGACGATGATGATGGGCTCCATCAGGCTGGATATACCGGCGACCATGTCGTCCACTTCCGCCTCGAAAAAGTCTGCCGCCTTGCCTAGCATGTGGTCGATGGAGCCTGACTCTTCGCCGATGGCACACATCTGAAGCACCATTGACGGGAAGAGATTGGCATTGGTCATTGCAACCGTCAATGCCGTTCCGGTGGACACTTCATGCTGGATCTTGACCGTGGCACGCGCAAATACGGAATTGCCAGACGCGCCACCAACCGAGTCAAGTGCCTCAACCAATGGCACCCCGGCAGCGAACATGGTCGATAACGTCCGGGTCCAACGCGCGATGCAGGATTTTTCCACCAAGACGCCGAAAATCGGCAACTTCAGTAGCACGCGATCCATGATGTTCTGCATCTTCTCGTTGCGTTTCCACGCTTCCATGAAGAAGTACACGCCGCCACCAAGGCCGCCGAAGATTAGGTACCAGTACTTGATGAAAAACTCGCTCATCGCAATGACGATCAGTGTCGGCAGCGGCAACTCGCCACCGAAATTCGAAAACACTTCCTTGAAAGCCGGGATCACGAAAATCATGATGACCGCGACCACGACAAAGGCCACGACCAGCACGGTAATCGGATACATCAGCGCCGACTTGATCTTGGACTTGATCGCCTCGGTCTTTTCCATATAGACGGCCAGCCTGTCCAGCAACTGATCCAGAATACCGGCCGATTCACCTGCTTCGACAAGATTGCAGTACAGGTTGTCGAAATACAAGGGAAACTTGCGAAACGCCACGCTGAGGGAGGTTCCAGTCTCGACATCGGTGCGGATGTCGCTGAGCAGTTTGGTGACGCGCGGGTTCGGGTTTCCGCGACCGACGATGTCAAAGGCCTGAAGCAGCGGCACGCCCGCTTTCATCATCGTGGCCAACTGGCGGGTGAAGATCGCCATGTCCTTGGGCTTGATGGACGAGCCGCCTGCCGTGCGCCGCTTCTTGATCTTGGTTGGCGTCACGCCCTGGCGCCGCAATACGGCCTGAACCTGGTTCACTCCGCCGGCCCGGGTCTCTCCACGGACCTGTTTGCCATTGCGATCCTTACCCTCCCACTCGAAGACGGACTCGTTGATGCCCTTGGGCTTCGCAGTTGCCATGTGGTCAAAAAACCCTTGTTTCTATTCGTTGGTCACGGCTAACACTTCTTCCAGCGAGGTCAGGCCCAGCTTGACCTTGTGCAAGCCGGAGCGGCGCAGTGACTCGACGCCTTCCTTTGCAGCTTGCTGGCCGATGTCCAACGCGCTTGCGTCAAGCAATATGAGGCGTTGAATCGCCTCGCTGATTGGCATAACCTGATATATGCCGACACGACCTTTGTAACCTCCGTTGCATGCGGAGCAGCCCACCGGGCGGTAAGTCGTCCAGCTGCTGTTTATTTCGCTCGCTTTGAAGCCGGCGTCCAGCAATGCTTCCTCTGGTATGTCGACGACTGCCTTGCAAGCAGAGCATAGCCGACGGGCCAGGCGCTGGGCTGTGATAAGAATCACACTTGATGCGATATTGAATGGCGCAATGCCCATGTTGCGCATGCGCGTCAAGGTAGTTGGTGCATCGTTGGTGTGCAATGTGGACAGCACCAGATGGCCTGTTTGCGCTGCCTTGATCGCAATATCGGCTGTTTCCAGGTCACGTATCTCGCCGACCATGATGATGTCGGGGTCCTGGCGCAAGAACGATTTAAGCGCCGCAGCGAATGTAAGGCCTGCCTTTTCATTGACGTTGACCTGGTTGACACCCGGCAGGTTGATCTCTGACGGGTCTTCGGCCGTAGCAATGTTCACGCCAGGCTTGTTCAATAGATTGAGGCAGGTATACAGAGAAACCGTCTTGCCAGAGCCGGTCGGACCGGTCACCAGAATCATTCCGTATGGCCGGCTGATGGCATCCATCAATCGACGCTTTTCCTCTGGCTCGTAGCCAAGTGCATCAACACCCAGCTTGGCGCTGCTGGGGTCAAGGATGCGAATGACGATCTTCTCGCCGAATAAGGTCGGCAAGGTGCTGACCCGAAAATCGATCACCTTGTTGGGACCGATCTTCAGTTTCATCTTGCCGTCTTGCGGAACCCGCTTCTCGGCAATGTCCATTTTGGAGATCACCTTGATGCGCGACGCCAGTTTGTCCTTGATCGCAATCGGCGGAGCGGCGATTTCCCGCAGTTCACCGTCAATCCGAAAGCGTACCCTGTATGTGTGTTCGTATGGCTCGAAATGTAGATCGGAGGCGCGCATGCTGAAGGCGTCAAGCAGCATCTTGTGCAGGAACTTGACCACGGGCGCGTCATCGACTTCCGATACGCCGGCCTGTTCTTTTTCCGACCCACCATCGGCCGCAGCTTCGTCGAACTCGAACTCTCCGCCGATGATCTCCTCCATCGTCTCGGTGGCAGACGCTGCGTTCGCATCGACAAGCTTGAGCACCTTGTCGTATTCGGCTATCACCCAGTCGACACCGAGTTGGGTCGCAAACTTGACCTTCTCGTTTGCTTCCTGGTCTGATGGGTCGGCCGTCGCAACAGTCAAGCGGTTGTGTCGCTTGCTCAACACCACTATGCGATAAGCCTGACAGATTTTGGGATCAAGCAATCCTTTTGGAAGTCGCCGATGGTCAATGGCATCCAAGTCAACCAGCGGCGCTGCATAGGCAGCGGACATGGTGTGGGCCAAATCAGATGCCGATACCGCACCGGAACCCGTCAATTCAGCAATGAAACTCGTGCGCCCAGCCGAGGCTTTGCGATAAATCTCCTCTGCAGATTTCTGCCCAAGCTTGCCCGCAATGATCAATGCGCGGCCCAGACCTGGCAGGGCGATCGGGGTGGTTTCGCGATTGGCTGCGTCGACTACGGACATGGATTGAAAATGTACTGTGGCGAGAGTTAAACGCCTAATCATCCCCGATCACCTGCCTGAAGTAAATCGAAAGAGGGCGCGGAATAGCCTTGTGGAGGCAAAATGACAACACTAGTTGCCATGGTCGGGGTGAGAGGATTCGAACCTCCGGCCTCTACGTCCCGAACGTAGCGCTCTACCAGGCTAAGCTACACCCCGCTTGCGGACGAATACGCCAATAAAAATCAGCTATCGCGCGCCAAGAGTTGACCAGCCAATTGTATCAAACACCCGCTGTGCGGCCCCTCTGGCAAGCGCGTTGCTGCGGACATCGCGCGCTGTGCTTCACGGGCCGCGGCATGGTGCGAAAACTCCAAAGCGCCGGTACTCCTGACGATTGACACAACCTGTTGCAGCATGTCCACTGCCCCGGTTTCGATGGCTTTGGTAATGACGGCTCGCTGCTCAGTCGAGCCGCGCTGCATGGCGCAGATCAAGGGCAGCGTTGCCTTACCTTCACGCAGATCATCGCCAAGATTCTTGCCTAGTGCTTCCGAGTCCCCGGCGTAGTCCAGCACGTCGTCTATGACCTGGAATGCGGTTCCCAAGGCTTGGCCGTACTGGCCACAGGCATCCTCCATTTCGGCTGAGGCACCGGCAAGCATGGCGCCAACCCGCGCGCTGGCCTCAAATAATTTGGCCGTCTTGGAGCGGATAACGTGCAGATAGCCCGCCTCATCGAGGCCGGCGTTGTGCATGTTCATCAATTGGAGGACTTCGCCTTCGGCAATGACATTCGTTGCATCCGCAAGTACCGCCATCACTCGCATGTCCCGCGCTTCCACCATCATCTGGAATGCCCGCGAATACAGAAAGTCCCCAACCAGCACGCTTGCAGGATTGCCGAACGTTTCATTGGCAGTCGCGTGGCCGCGCCGCATCGTCGAGCCATCCACGACATCATCATGCAGAAGCGTGGCTGTATGTATGAACTCGACCACCGCCGCAAGCTTGAACCTGTCGTCGCCTGCGTAGCCCATAGCGCCACTGGTGAGCAGCAGCAGGGCCGGCCTGAGGCGCTTCCCCCCGGCGTCAATGATGTAGCGCGATACCTGGCCCACCAAGGGCACACCAGAATCCAGCCGTCGGGCGATGACGGCGTCGACTTCGAGCATGTCCGAAGCAATGACGGCTAATCCGGAAGCGGAGTGAGAGTGGGACTTTTGCAAGGAGTTGGGCGCAATATCAGAGGCGCATTATAGAAAATGCCGTGCCACGGGATCGAGGAGGGGCCACCAGCTTTGCCAGTCCAGGGTCAAAATGCTATACTCATGGGCTGTGCGGAAATAGGTCTGCACGATTGTTTTGAAGACTTATCAACGGTCTTTGGATGAGAGGTCCACATGTACGCGGTCATAAAAACCGGTGGCAAGCAATACAGGGTTGCTGCCGGCGAGAAAATTAAAGTAGAACAGATTGCTGCGGATGTTGGCCAGGAGATTGTGATCGATCAGGTATTGGCTGTCGGAAACGGCGCTGACATCAAGGTCGGAACGCCCCTGGTTTCCGGCGCAACTGTCATTGCCACAGTTTTGGCACATGGCAAGCACGACAAAGTAGGCATCTTCAAGATGCGTCGGCGCAAGCACTATCAGAAGCGCCAGGGGCATCGCCAGCAGTTCACCGAATTGCAAATTGGCGCTATCGCAGCCTGACGAATTACTGGAATCAGGGCCCTGCTCTGCTTCAAACTGACTGGAGAAGCAAAATGGCACAGAAAAAAGGCGGCGGCTCGACGCGAAACGGGCGCGATTCCAAGCCCAAGATGCTGGGTGTGAAGGTATTTGGTGGCCAGGCGATCAGCGCTGGCGCGATTATCGTGCGACAGCGGGGAACCAGATTCCATCCGGGCACCAATGTCGGGGTAGGGAAAGACCACACCTTGTTTGCTTTGGCCGATGGAAAAGTTTTATTTGCCATCAAGGGTGCGATGAACAAGCATACAGTGAGCATAACGTCGGCTTGATCCAACACGCTCCGGTGGCAAACCCTGCGCTTGGCGCGGGGTTTTTCGTTTGTAAGAGCATGGATTCTCGACTCATGCGCGGCAGACGAAAGTTGCCATTTGCTGGGCGTCCACCGCGCTTTGTGCTTGCCTGACACATGAAATTCGTTGACGAAGCCTTTATTGACGTTTCCGCAGGCGACGGCGGTGCGGGCTGCGTGTCGTTTCGGCATGAGAAGTACAAGGAGTTTGGCGGTCCCAATGGTGGAGACGGCGGTCGTGGTGGCCATGTGTTTGCGGTCGCTGACGCAGGTCTGAATACCCTTGTGGATTTTCGCTATTCCCGCCGCCATGAAGCCAAGCGCGGCCAGCATGGGATGGGGTCGGACATGTTCGGCGCCGCAGGCGATGACGTCACTTTGCGAATGCCTGTAGGTACAGTCATTTCGGACGCCGAAACCGGCGAGACGCTATACGAGCTTTTGCAGGCAGGCGAAGTGATCACCATTGCCAAGGGCGGAGACGGTGGTTTCGGCAATATGCGCTTCAAGAGTGCAATCAATCGTGCGCCGAGGCAAAAGACACCCGGCTGGCCGGGTGAGACAAAGAGCCTCAAACTGGAGCTGAAGGTGCTGGCCGATGTCGGCCTGCTGGGCATGCCCAATGCGGGCAAGTCGACCTTGATTTCAGCTATTTCAAACGCCAAACCACGCATCGCAGACTATCCCTTCACTACTTTGCATCCCAATCTGGGTGTAGTACGCGTAGGACCGTCGCAAAGCTTTGTCGTCGCTGACCTGCCCGGACTCATAGAGGGCGCGTCTGAAGGTGCCGGCTTGGGGCATCTGTTTTTGCGCCATTTGCAACGGACGCGATTGTTGCTGCATGTCGTGGACATGGCGCCGTTTGACGATACGGTCGACACCGTTGCACAAGCCAAGTCCATCGTTCAGGAACTCAAGAAATACGATCAGAAGCTGTATCGCAAGCCGCGTTGGCTGGTGCTGAATAAGTTGGACATGGTGCCCGGTGAAAAACGCGCGGCGCTGGTTGCCGAATTCGTGCGGCGTATGCGATTCAAAGGCCCTGTGTTCGAGATTTCTGCGTTGACCCGGGACGGATGCGAGTCTTTGGTGCATGCCGTTTTCAAACAGGTCCGTGCGCAACTGGACCAGGAAATAACGCCGCCAATCATTGACCCGCGGTTTACTAGCGAAGATCCGGCGTGAGGATCGGCCCGTGTCGACAGGCCGCTACATCCTCGCTTGAGCGCTTGCCCGTCAAATGAACAAGAGTGGCTCGCCCGCGTTGATCCGGCAGTCCAGGCGCGTTGTGGTCAAAGTCGGATCCAGCCTGGTGACAAACGACGGACGAGGCCTTGATGAGGTTGCAATTGGCGAATGGTCCCGGCAGTTGGCACTGCTGGTCGCAGGCAAGCGCGAGGTGATCATGGTTTCCAGCGGCGCTATTGCCGAGGGCATGAAGCGGCTGGGCTGGAAGTCGCGCCCACACCAGGTGCATGAATTGCAGGCAGCGGCGGCCGTCGGGCAAATGGGCTTGGCTCAGATGTACGAAACCAAGCTGCGAGCCCACGGCCTGGGTAGTGCCCAAGTCCTGTTGACCCACGCCGATCTGGCCGACCGGGAACGCTATTTGAATGCCCGGTCAACCTTGATGACCTTGCTCAAACTGGGCATTGTCCCGGTCATCAACGAGAACGACACGGTCGTCAATGATGAAATCAAGTTTGGCGACAACGATACCTTGGGTGCCTTGGTGGCAAATCTTGTAGAGGCCGATCTACTGGTCATTCTCACGGACCAGAAGGGTCTGTACACGGCCGACCCACGCAAAGATCCGATGGCGCAGTTCGTGCACGAAGCCAAGGCCGGTGATGCTGCTCTTGAGCAGATGGCGGGTGGGGCTGGTTCGAGCCTGGGGCGTGGCGGCATGATCACCAAAATTCTCGCCGCACGCAGGGCAGCCGGATCTGGTGCATCCACGATCATTGCCTGGGGCAGAGAGCCCGATGTGTTGCCAAGGCTCATGGCTGGTGAGTCGATAGGCACCTTGTTGGTGGCGCAGACTCAAAAGACACAGGCACGCAAGCAATGGATTGCGGACCATCTGCAATTGCGCGGTGCCGTCATGGTGGATGCCGGTGCCGCGACCAAGCTGCGATCAGAGGGCAAGAGCCTGTTGCCGATTGGCATGCTGAGTGTCGTAGGAGAGTTTTCCCGCGGTGACGTGATCGCCGTGCGCGAAGTCTCTGGCGCAGAGATTGCGCGTGGTTTGGCGAATTACTCCAGCTACGAAGCGCGGCTGATATGTCGCAAGCCCTCAAATGAGCTTGAACGTCTGCTGGGATACATCGCCGAGCCAGAGATGCTGCATCGCGACAATCTGGTTATTACCCGCTAGTCGCGTTTCTGTGTCACATCAGTAGCGCGCCAGGCACGGTTTGCATCGAAAGCAGCAAATGCTTGGCTTCAAACCTGTGCACTGCGTTTATGGCGCCGGACTGAAACTGCGGTTCAATTCACCTTCCACTAGCGTTGAAGTCCGTCGAAAGCAGATTGCTTTAAATTGCGAACGATTGCCTGCGGCGTAAGCGCTGCTGCCGAGCGGCCATCGCAGACTCCCTGGCGAGCCAGCGCCAGCGCGTGCATCGACGGTTGACTGGCAGTCAAATCCTTCCATTGTGGATCCGACGCCGCATCCCACTTACCATCATTGCCGGCGCGAGCATACGTCTTGACTTGCCCCGACCGACACCAGATACCTTCGAATGCAGCATTGATATTGCCGCTACTTGATTTAGCCACTACAACATAGCGAACGATACCATCGCTGGAAAAGGAAAAACTGTCCGGATCCACGCCTACCTTGACAGTCAAGTAGCGCGGCATCTCGATCGGAACGAGTTTGTCTGTGTTGAAGGTGACCGGGGGTTTGACGTCCAACTCCTTCCAGTCCGGATCAAGGTCTGCAAGCTGCGCGCAGACATGGCTAGCGGTTAGCGAGAAGGCATAAAAAGCCAGAATTGCCTTACTGCGCATGGGGATCGTCGTGTTCGTCAATCACGACGTTGGTATGCGGGTCTGGCTCGAAGCTGGCCCCTGGGGGCAGTGCAAAGGACGCCCCTGGATGTGCCTCGGCCGATAGTCCGTGATGATCATGATCACGCGCGCGGTTGCCGCTTCGCAGATAGCGGTTGCGCACTTCATGCCGAGGCAGATAACGCGCCAGCTCGGTCAACGCCATTTCGTAAACGCCACGCTTGAACTCCACCACCATGTCCAGCGGGACCCAGTAATCGTTCCATCGCCATGCGTCGAACTCCGGATGAGCCGTCGCGCGCAGATTTAGATTCCAGTCGTATCCGACCAACTGCAGCAGATACCAGATCTGCTTTTGGCCCTTGTAGTGGCCCCGCGCATCGCGGCGAATATATCTATCCGGCACTTCATAACGCAACCAATCCCGGGTACGGGCAACCAAGCTCACATGCTCCGGCTGGAGCCCCACTTCTTCATGCAGTTCGCGGTACATCGCCTGTTCGGGCGTTTCGCCACGATCGATGCCACCTTGTGGGAACTGCCACGAGTGGGTACGAATGCGCTTGCCCCAGAATACCTGGTTCCTCTGGTTGAGCAGAACGATGCCGACGTTGGGCCGAAAGCCGTCCCGGTCAAGCATAATCAAACCCCAATTTTCTAACTGAGCCCATTATGCCCCGCATGCAGCGAGCGGCAAAGCGGCCGGTACTGTCTCAAGCCCCATGAAAGCCTCCCGATTCTTCGTTTCTACGCTCAAGGAAGCACCTGCCGACGCTGAGGTCGTGAGTCATCAGCTGATGACCCGTGCCGGCCTGATCAAGAAACTTGGCGCAGGTATTTACAGCTACATGCCAATGGGATTGCGCGTGATTCGCAAAGTCGAGGCTATCGTGCGCGAAGAAATGAATCGGGCCGGGGCAATGGAGTTGAGCATGCCGGTGATCCAACCAGCTGAACTCTGGCAGGAGTCTGGGCGATTCCAGAAATATGGTCCCGAACTGCTGCGTTTTCGGGACCGGCATGAGCGCGATTTCGTCGTGCAACCGACCAGTGAAGAGGTCGTGACCGACATCGCGCGTCAGGACATCAAGAGCTACAAGCAACTGCCGCGCAATTTCTATCAGATCCAGACCAAGTTTCGAGACGAGCGCCGGCCGCGATTTGGGTTGATGCGGGGGCGCGAGTTCATCATGAAGGACGCCTACAGTTTTGACCGCGACGTTGCAGGCGCCAAAGCCAGCTACCAGACGATGGCCCAAGCCTACCGTCGCATCTTTGACCGTTTCGGTCTGCGCTATCGGGCCGTGACAGCGGACAGCGGCGCGATCGGTGGCGACCTGAGCGAGGAGTTTCAGGTGATTGCGGCAACCGGCGAGGACGCGATTGTCTATTGCCCGGACAGTGACTACGCGGCCAACATGGAAAAGGCCGAAGCGCTGGCCCCCCGGAATCCCAGGCCGGCGCCAACGCAGGCCATGACCAAGACCGCGACGCCTGGCAAGAGCACCTGTGCGGACGTGGCCGAATATCTGCGCGTGCCCCTGCAACAGACAATCAAGTCGCTGGTCGTCACGACCGAGGACAAGGATGCGCACGGGCAGGTCGTGAAAAAACAGGTCTGGCTGCTGATGTTGCGCGGTGATCACAACCTCAATGAAGTCAAGGCCAACAAGGTGCCAGGCCTTGACGCGGGTTTCCGTTTTTCCACGCTCGAAGAAATCGACGCCCATTTCGGTTGTAAGCCCGGTTACCTGGGCTTGATCAACATGCGCGAGCCAGTGCGCATAGTGGCGGACCGCGAGGTCGCCGTCATGGCGGACTGGATCTGCGGCGCAAACGAACCGGATTTTCATATTGCCGGTGTCAACTGGGGTCGCGACATGCCCGAGCCTGACATGGTGGCGGATCTGCGTGATGTCGTTGCCGGCGATGCATCCCCGGATGGCAAGGGTCTGCTGGCAATAGAGCGGGGGATCGAGATTGGGCACGTCTTTTACCTGGGCACGAAGTACAGCCGGGCAATGAACGCCACTTTCCTGGATGCCAATGGCAAGCCACAGTTTATGGAGATGGGATGCTATGGCATAGGCATTACGCGCCTGCCTGCTGCGGCGATCGAACAGAACCATGACGCGCGCGGCATCATCTGGCCCGACGCGTTGGCGCCGTTCACCCTGGTCATCTGTCCGATCGGTTCTGATCGCAACCCCGATGTCAAGGCGCAGTCAGAGGCCCTGTATGAGCAATGTTTGCAGGCCGGGATCGACGTGATACTGGACGACCGCGGTGAACGCCCAGGTGCCATGTTTGCCGATTGGGAGTTGATCGGTGTCCCGCATCGTGTCACCATTGGCGAGCGTGGACTCAAGGACGGACAGGTCGAGTATCAGCATAGGCGTGAATCCGAGTCCAGCAAGATTGCGCTAGCCGATATCCTTTCGCATGTGAAGTCAAAACTGGAGCGATGACGGATTTGTCAGGAAATTTCGAAGGTAGCCAAGTCGCCTTGAAGGCCGGAGTCTCGCGGCGCAGTTGTCTGGTTGCGCTTGCCGGAACCGGCGCATTTAGCGCGGTGCATCTGCCGGCTCGCGCTAAGGGGCAACTGGAAGAGCCCTTGATCGACTCGGTGCGCACCGCCTTGACGGCCTCCATCAACAGCGCAGCGCCTCCGATTCCCGAATTTGCCGATACCGCATCGCGCATCGCGTATTTGCGTTGGCTTGGCGCGATGAGCACGCGATTGCGGCGACGGAAGACTGATCTGGAAACCCGCACTGAATTTCTTCAGACGGTCTGGTATGAAAGCAAGCGGGCCGGTCTCGATATGACGCTGGTGCTGGGACTGATTCAGGTCGAGAGCGCGTTTCGAAAATTCGCAGTTTCAAGTGCAGGCGCGCGTGGCTATATGCAGGTGATGCCGTTCTGGACCAGGGTTCTGAGCGGCGGCGATGCATCGGTGCTGTTTCACATGCAGACCAATCTGCGATTTGGCTGTGTCATCTTGCGTCACTACCTTGATCGCGAGAATGGCGATCTGTTTCTGACGCTGGGTCGATACAACGGTTCGCGCGGCAAGGCGCCGTATCCGCAGGCGGTCATGAGTGCCAGGCGCAACTGGGAATACAGCACGGTTTGATACAGCAGCGCTGCGCGATCGGGCGTGCTATTGCACGAACCCCATCGTATTTTTGCGACCGGCCGCACGCGGCAAATCGCTTGTGCGCACAACGTCCCGATTGTCCAGTCTGGCATTGCCGAATCCCGTCATCAGGGCACGGCGCATGTCGCGCGGCGCCAATTCGGAAAGCAGATCCAGCAAGTCATCGCCCGGTTCCGGCCCAAAGCGTGAGCCCCAATCGTGCGCGCTGCGAATGGACTGGTACATGTTGCGCGCAATCTGCCGCGCGGCTTCCAAGTCGGGAGCGTCGACCCAGAATACGTTCATGCGATTGCGGATCGGTTGCGGAATGGCGCGCTCGTCGTTGGCCGTCGTGATCCAGATCACCTGGCTTGCATCGATGGCCACCTCGGCGAATTCGTCGGTGAAATTTTGCGCGGTGTCGTGCTCTAGCAGGCTGTAAAGAGCGCCTAGCGGATCGTATTGCGCGTCACTGCTGGCTTTGTCGATCTCGTCCACAACGATGACCGGGTTGGCATATTCGCCATCAACAAGAGCCTCGAACACCTTGCCCGGCCTGGCGCCTTTCCATTGGGAGGAGGCGCCGGACAATAGCCAGCCTGCCGTCATGGAACTCATGGGCACCAGGGTCATCCCGGTGCCCAGCAAGTCGGCCAATTTGCGTGCGAAATGGGTCTTCCCGATTCCCGGCGCCCCCAACAACAGCATCGGGGTGACTTCCAGTCCATCGCGGCTATCTTGCGCCAGCGCGACATGGCGCTTCACGTCGTCCAGCACTTCATGGAAATTGGGAAGCGTCGCGTACAGTTCGCCCATATCTGGCACGCCGGCGGGTTTGACTTGAAATCGCTGTGGACCCCGCTCGAGCATGCGCTGGTAGGTGGCGCGCAGTGTGTCGTAGTCGCGCTCGGCCAAGCCATCGAGCTTGCGCTGCACCTGATGCGGCTCGAACACCGGTCGCATCTTTGCCACCGGCAATCGGAATGCGCAAGACTGGGAAACTGGCTTGTCAGACTCCATGACCGGCTCCTTGTGCAGTGGGCTCCGGGCCCATTCAAACACAGGTCGATGGCGGCGCAAACAAGGCAATGCACTGTCGTGCAGGCTTTGTTGCGAACTTGCCAACAAATGCTCGGCTAAGGCTGAATCAGCCCAGATGAACCGCGGCCAGCGAATCACCCTCGCGAAGGCGGCAATATGAGAGCGCCGCCCAGTTGCGGCTCTGGCAACTCGTCAGGCCGGTTTGCTCAGCACCTGCTGCAGTTCACCGTTTTCGTACATCTCCATCATGATGTCCGAACCACCGATGAACTCGCCCTTGACGTAGAGCTGGGGAATGGTTGGCCACTGGCTGTAGTCCTTGATGCCGGCGCGGATTTCTGCATCCTCCAGCACATTGACGGTCGTGATTTCCTTGGACTCCAGCCCGCAGGCCTTGAGAATCTGGATCGCCCGGCCGGAAAAACCACATTGCGGGAAACTGACATTTCCCTTCATGAACAGCAAGACCTGATTGGTCTTGACCAGTTCGTCGATGCGTTGTTGTGCGTCGCTCATCGCCATACTCCTTACAGTTCGTTGGCCCGATTATTTCACCTTCGAAGGCCTGGCGTCTCCAGCAGCCCTTTGACATTGCAGGTCTTGGGTCAAAACACGGCCACCGGTGCAGCGCCAATGTCCAGCCAGGTCATGGCGTGCCTGGACGTCACTGAAACCGGCCTGGCACATCAGATCCTGCACCCGCATTCCCTGGTCATAACCATGTTCCAGCAACAGCCAGCCACCAGGCATGAGGTGCTCTGGCGCCGCAGCCACGATCTGCCGGATGTCTTGCAGACCGTCCGGACCTGAGACCAGGGCACTGCTTGGCTCATGCGCCAGGGCCTGCAGATGGCGGTCGTCCGCCGGTACATAGGGTGGGTTGGACACTATCAGGTCGAATCTTCCGCTGATCGGTTCGAACCAGTTTCCTGCGAAAAACCTGATATCCAGCTTCAAGCGCTCGGCGTTGGATTGCGCAAGACGCAGGGCCGGGACGCTCGCGTCGACGGCTTCGACTGACAGGGCAGGGCAGCCATGCTTCAGGGCTATGGCGATGGCGCCACTGCCGGTTCCCAGATCCAGGACGCGCGGCGCTGCATCATTGCGCGTGCCTTGACCCGGTCCTATCAGGGCAAACGCCCATTCCACCAGAGTCTCGGTGTCGGGCCTGGGGACCAGGACCCGGCGGTCAACCACCAGATCCAGGCCGAAGAACTCCTTGTGGCCGGTGATGTAGGCCAATGGCTCTCCAGATTGCCGGCGCTGCACAAGAAAACGATATAGATCCAGCACGTCGTCTGGCAGGTCGTCGCTGTCGTGCGCCAGCAGCCAGCCGCGGGCTTGATCGAGTTGCGTAGCCGGCAAACCGCGGGCGGCCAGAAGCAGCAGGTCTGCGTCAAGTTTGTCCAGACCGGACCTGCGCGCGTCTGCCAATACCTGCGCTACGGTGGTCATACGGGTCTGTCCTCAACTGGCCGCGCCCAACTCAAGGGCCGCCAGTTGTTCTGCCGCCTGGGCCGCCTGCAATGCCTGCACTACATCGTCCAGATCACCCTCCATGATCGTGGGCAACTTGTACAAGGTGAGGTTGATGCGGTGATCGGTCAATCGGCCCTGCGGAAAGTTGTAGGTGCGAATGCGATCGCTGCGGTCTCCGCTCCCGATCAGGCTCTTGCGCTGCGCCGCGTCGCGGGCAGCGCGTTCGGCCCGATCCTTCTCCTGTATGCGTGCTGACAAGACCTGCAATGCCTTGGCCTTGTTGCGATGCTGGCTGCGGTCGTCCTGGCACTCTGCGACGATGCCGGTAGGCAAGTGCGTGATGCGCACGGCGGAATCGGTCTTGTTGATATGTTGCCCGCCAGCGCCACTGGCCCGATAGGTATCGATGCGCAGATCGGCTGGATTGATCTGCACTGCCACTGACTCATCCGGTTCGGCCAGTACCGCGACCGTGCAGGCGCTGGTATGGATACGACCCTGGGTCTCGGTGACCGGCACGCGCTGGACCCGATGCCCGCCCGACTCGAACTTCAACTCACCATAGACGCCCGAGCCGACGACACGCAGTACCACATCTTTGTAACCACCCAATTCGGATGCCGACTCGCTGATGATCTCGATCGTCCAACTGCGCCTTTCGCAATAGCGCGAATACATGCGCAGCAGATCGCCGGCGAACAGGGCAGATTCGTCTCCACCGGTGCCAGCGCGGATTTCGAGAAAGGCATTGCGCACGTCATCCGGATCCTTGGGAAGCAGCATGCGCTGCAGTTCGGCGTCCAGTCGTTCGAGCTCCGCGCCAGCAGCGTCGATTTCCTCCTGTGCCATTGCTTCCATGTCAGCATCCAGGGCCGAGTCCTGCAGCATCTCCCGCGCTTGATCCAGATCGATCTGTCGCTGGCGATACCGCTCCCAGCGACCGGCCACTGCCGCAACGTCGGCGTGCTCACGCGACAAGGAAAGAAATTGTTCCATGTCCTGCATGATGTCTTCGCGCGAGAGCAAAAACTCGAGTTCACCCAGGCGCGCGGTATAGCGATCGAGTTGGTGTCGGAAAAATTCTTTCATGCTGCGAAATCGCGGAATGCCCGGGTTGTGCCGTGTTCGGCCGAAATACAGGAACTAAGGAATCAATCACCGACGGGCGCAGAGTCCGGTCGGTTGGCGATGGCGCCGCTAACGTTCCTTGCGCAGGAAGAAGTGCTGTACCGCGGTGCTGGCCTGCTTGCGTGCATCGGCGTCGCCGGCCCGCAGTTCGGCCAATGCGCCGTGCAACATCTTCTGCGTCAGGCCGCGGGACATCGCTTCGAGCACTGCATCCACGTCCTCGCCCCGGGCCAGCAGCTTGCGCGCGCGTGCCAGTTCACCAGCCCGCCATTCGTCTGCCTGGGCATTGAGCTGTTGTATCAGGGGCACCGAGCCGCGCTGATCGATCCAGTGCATGAAACTCTGTACACCGGCGTCGATGATGGCCTCGGCCTGTTCCACGGCGGCTTGCCGATTGGCACGACCGGTCTGCACCACATGGGCCAAATCGTCGACGGTGTACAGGTAGACGTCTTGAAGCTCGGCCACTTCTGGTTCAATGTCCCGCGGCACAGCCAGGTCCACCATGAATATGGGCCGGTGGCGTCGGTGCTTGAGCGCACGTTCCACGGCGCCCAGGCCGATAATCGGCAGCGTGCTGGCGGTACAACTGATGACGGCATCAAACTCATGGAGCCGGTCCGGCAGGTCGGCCAGCCGCATTACCGAGCCGGACAGCTGCGCCGCAAGTTTTTCGCCGCGTTCGAGCGTGCGGTTGGCAACGGTGATGGATTTCGGCTGACGCGCCGCAAAGTGCGTCGCGCATAACTCGATCATGTCACCGGCGCCGACAAACAGAACCCGAACCCGACCCATGTCTTCAAACAACTGACCGGCCAGGCGCACCGTGGCAGCCGCCATGCTGATCGAATGCGCGCCAATCTCGGTCGATGAGCGCACCTCCTTCGCCACTGCAAATGAGCGCTGGAACATCTGGCTGAGGGTGGCCCCCAGTGATCCCGCCTGCTGCGCTGCGCGTACCGCGTCCTTGATCTGGCCCAGGATCTGCGGCTCCCCCAGGACCATGGAGTCAAGGCCGCTGGCAACCCGAAAGGCATGGCGTGCCGCAAGACCGTTCTCCAGCGTGTAGCTGTGCGAGCGCAGCAGGTGGCTGGAAATGCCGCCCGACTTGGCCAACCAGTCCAGCGCGGGCTCAAATTGTGGGGAATCGCCGGCGCAGTAGATCTCGGTCCGGTTGCAGGTTGAGACGATGGCCGCTTCGGGCGGACGCGCCAAGGCCTGCCGCAAACCATGCAGGGTCGGAACGATCTGTTCGCCCGCAAACGCCAAGCGACCGCGCAGATCTAGCGGCGCGGTGGTGTGGTTGATGCCTAATGCCCAGACTGCCATACGTTCAAGTTTGGCGCGATTATAAAATTGACCCGCCATGGGTGTTCTGGGACTTCTCAATCACGTGCTGAACTTCGCTTTGCCGGCGATTGTGCTCGCCTTTTTGCTGCCCATGATTGTCCGATGGTTGCCCATGGGAAGGGGCACCGGAATCCGGCCAGGCGGCCAGATGCTGGTGTTGCTCGCGGTCAATCTGGCAGTTCTGTTGGCTGGACTGCTGCTTTTCGGGCGTGACGGCAAGATGCTTGCCTACCTTGCGATGGTGGCGGGCTGTGCGGCGGCCCAATGGCTGATGCTTGGAGGCTGGCGTCGATAGGGTGTTGTAAATGGACTCTGGCGGTCGCACGTCACGGTGTAGATAGCACAACATGGGGGATATTCGCATCGGACTGGCAGCCAGTCTCGGCCATAGACACCCGGTCGCGTCCGGTCGATTTTGCATTGAAAAGTGCAATGTCGGCCCGCTTGATCAACTCGTCGAGCGTGATGTCTTGACCTTGCACTATGCCGGCGGCTCCGAGGCTAGCCGTGACCTGGACTGGCCGACCTTCGATCATGATCCGGGGCGCCGCAAAGATGGCTTCCCTCACGCGTTCGGCCAACTGACGCGCTTGCGGCAGCGGAGTATTGGGCAGCAACATGATGAACTCCTCGCCGCCCCAGCGGGCCAGCAGATCAGTTGTGCGCAGGGCCTGTTGACAACGGCGCGCCACTTCAACCAGAACATCGTCGCCAGAAAGATGGCCAAAGGCGTCGTTTATGGCCTTGAAATGATCTACATCCAGTACCAGCAAGGCCAGCGATTGCCTATGGCGCTGCGCCAGATCGAGTTCGCGTTGCGCGGCGGGAATGAAACGACGCCGATTACTCAGACCAGTCAGGGCGTCCTGCATCGCCAGTTCATTGACGTTGGCCCAGGCCCGTTCCAGCGATGCAACCAGGAAAAGACAGAGCCCGCCAAAAATGAGCGTCAGTGGCAGCGGCACCAGCATCGAAATCCAGAACGCACTGCCCATCCCTTCGTGCCCCAGCAGATGCAGGCTGCCCCAGGTCAGCAGCAATGAGCCGAGCGAACTGACAAGGGCCAATGCCAATGTGGCACGCAGGACGCCCGTGTTGCAGACCCAGGCGGAAAAGCGCCGAAAAAGTGGTGGGGCTTCCACTGTTTCGGCCGATGTTGGCAGGCTGACTGTCATGTGGTGAGTAGAAAAGGGCAGAGCGTTTGTCTTCGCCAGAATTGCACCGGTATCTGTAGCAGTGTCGCCATGGCAGGAACTGGTTCCCGCATCAAGGTCATATCGCGTGCGGGTAAGTTTACGTGTAAACGATTGTCACGTGGAGCCCGGTTGCGTGGCCCGCAATTGCGATGAAGCATCCATCCATTTGATGAGGCCAGACCATTGCACACCGACTTGCGCACAATCGCAACTGCTGTGCTGGATTGAATGCGCATCGCTTGCATGGTCGTCCCGACCCCAATTCCTGTCAGGCGCAGCCCCAGGTCGATGTATGTCACCTCGATGGGCCAGGGCATGTCATTGCGGGGGGAATAGATCGACCCGATCGGTGATAACGCCATCGGTCCCCAAGGCAAGAAGATGGCTGGCCATCTGCTCGTCGTTTACGGTGTAACTCAGGCAGCGCAGACTGGCAGCATGCGCCGCGGACACCATGGCCGCATCCCACATACGGTAGTTGCACACGACGGCAACGCACTGCAACTGCCGGGCGACGTCGAGCCAATCTGCGCGCGCTTCGTCAAGCAAAAGACCGCGCGGTAATTCTGGCGCTGCAGTTTGGGCGGCTTGCAGTGCTTCGATGTCGAACGAACTCAGTAGTGGCGGAGTTGTGGCGCCCGCCCATAGCCGCGCAGCCTGCCGCGCCACCACCTCGCCAGTGCGCCGTTGGGTGCCGGGTGTTGGCTTGATCTCGATGTTCAGCAGATAGTTGTTGGCTCGGCAAAAAGCGGCAATGTTGTCGAGACAGGGCAGGGGTTCGCCAGCATACCGGCGCGAATGCCAGCGGCCGGCGTCGTGTTGCGACAATTCCTGCCAGGCCTTGTGACCCCCAAGGCCGGAGCCGTCTGTGGTGCGGTCCAGGTTGTCGTCGTGCATCAGGAACGGTACGTCGTCCTGGCTGAGCTTGACGTCGCATTCGAACATGCGATAGCCATGCCGCGCACCCAGACGAAACGCCGCCAGGGTGTTTTCTGGCGCCAACTTGCCGGCGCCGCGATGGGCGATCCAGCGAGGATAGGGCCAGGGAACCGGCATCAGATGCGATTGCCGGTGGAGGCGTCAAAAGCATGTAGCCGGCCTTCTCGGGGCGTGACGTGGATCGTCGTGCCCAGTCCCGGCACCGGTAGCGATTCCTCCATGCGGATGATTACCACTTCCTTGCCGGCCCCGTGCGACCAGCGACCATAGACCAGCCGCTCGGCGCCCAGCATCTCGACCGCTTCGACCTGCAGAGCCCAGCCGGTGTCGGTGACGTCCAGGTGCTCCGGTCGGATTCCAACGATGGTGTTCGGCTTGTGCTGTGGTGCATCCCAAAGCAGGTTCATGGGCGGCGAGCCAATGAAGCTGGCAACAAATGTGGTTGCCGGACGCGTATAGACCTCTTCTGGCGTACCGAATTGCTCCATCACGCCAGCGTTCATGACCATCATGCGCTGCGCAAGTGTCATGGCCTCGACCTGGTCGTGGGTGACGAACAGCGATGTGATGCCCAGTTCGCGGTGCAGTTTTTGAATCTCGAGCCGGGTCTGGGCGCGCAGCTTCGCGTCCAGGTTGCTCAGTGGTTCGTCGAACAGGAATACCTGGGGCTGGCGCACGATGGCCCGACCCATGGCCACGCGCTGGCGCTGTCCGCCCGAAAGTTCCCGCGGTTTGCGCTTCAGGTAAGGGGCCAATTCCAGTATCTTGGCCGCCTTGTCGACTCGCGCCTGGATTTCCGCCACAGGCAGCTTGGCGATTTTCAGCCCATAGGCCATGTTGTCGAACACGCTCATGTGCGGATATAGCGCGTAGTTCTGGAACACCATCGCGATGTCTCGTTCGGCTGGCTCGAGGTTGTTGACGACGCGACCTCCGATCGAGATGTCGCCGCCACTAATCTCTTCCAGGCCGGCGACCATGCGTAACAGGGTCGACTTGCCGCAGCCAGAAGGACCAACGATGACGATGAACTCGCCGTCGGCGATGTCCACGTTCACCCCGTGGATCACCTGGTTCGCTGTCTTGCCGTGCCCGTAGCGCTTGATGACGTTTTTGAGTTGTACCGATGCCATGTGCTGTTGCCCGCCCTTATTTTTCCGTATCGACCAGACCTTTGACGAACCAGCGCTGCATCAGCATGACCACCAATGCCGGCGGCACCATCGCCATCAGCGCAGTGGCCATGACGATGCCCCATTCGGTCTGCGCGTCACCACCGGAAATCATGCGTTTGATGCCAATCACCACCGGGTACATGTCTTCGCCGGTAGTGACCAGCAACGGCCACAGATACTGGTTCCAGCCATAGATGAACTGGATCACGAACAACGCCGCGATCGATGTACTTGAAAGTGGCACCAGTACGTCCTTGAAGAACCGCATCGGCCCGGCGCCATCCATCCGGGCGGCCTCGACGAGTTCGTCTGGCACTGTCAGAAAAAACTGGCGAAACAGGAACGTGGCCGTTGCCGACGCGATCAACGGCACGGTCAGTCCGGCATAGGTGTTGAGCATGCCCAGATCGGACACCACTTTGTAGGTAGGTCCAATCCGAACCTCCACCGGCAGCATCAGCGTGATGAAGATCGCCCAGAAGAAGAACATGCGCATTGGAAATCGGAAATACACGATCGCAAATGCCGACAACAGCGAGATGGCAATTTTTCCGAGGGCAATGACCAGCGCGGTGACCAGGCTGACCACCATCATGCGGCCGACCGGGGCGTTGGAACCGCTGCCGCTGCCGGTGCCGTTCCAGGCATCGCGGTAGTTTTCCAGCATATGTCCGCCAGGCAGCATGGGCATTGGCGCCTGGACGATATCGGACGAGGTGTGGGTCGATGCAACGAAGGTCAGATACAGCGGAAAGGCAACGATCAATACACCCAGAACCAGAATCACATGGGACCAGGCGGTGAGCAGAGGGCGGCGTTCAACCATGTCAGTACCGCCCGGCCGTTCCGAAGGTGCTGACCGCCCCCACGGGGGGCAGCGAACGCAGTGAGCGTGGAGATCGATTCATTTCAATAGTTCACTTTCTTCTCGACGAAGCGAAACTGCACCACCGTCAGCACCACGACGATCACCATCAGGACCACCGACTGTGCTGCGGAACTGCCGCTGTCCATCGCCTTGAAGGCGTCGTAATACAACTTGTAGACAAGAATCGATGTGTCTTTGCCAGGACCACCCTGGGTTGCAGCGTCGATGATCGCGAAGGTGTCGAAAAAAGCGTAGACGATGTTGATCACCAGCAGAAAAAAGGTAGTCGGCGACAGCAACGGGAACACGATGGTCCAGAAGCGGCGCCAGGGGTGCGCGCCGTCGATCGCCGCGGCCTCGATCAGCGATTTGGGAATGCTCTGCAGGCCGGCAAGGAAGAACAGAAAGTTGTACGAGATCTGCTTCCAGACGGCCGCCATGATGACCAGTGTCATCGCATGGTTGCCGTTGAGCAGGTGGTTCCAGTTGATGCCCAGGGCGCGCAGCCAATAGGACACTACACCGACGCTGGGCGCAAACATGAACAGCCACAACACGCCGGCCACGGCAGGAGCCACGGCATAGGGCCAGATCAACAGTGTCCTGTACGCCAGCGCGCCTTTGACTATGCGGTCCGCAAACACCGCCAGCAGCAGCGAGATCGTGATGCCCAGTACCGCGACCACAAACGAAAAGAACGCAGTCGTATAGAACGACGCCAGGTAAGTCGGGTCGTTCCACAGGTTGCGGAAGTTGTCGATGCCGACCCATTCGGTGTAGGTGCCGAATGCATCGGACTGCTGCAGCGATTGCAGTACGGCCTGCGCAGCAGGCCAGAAGAAAAATACCGTGATCACGGCCACCTGGGGTGCGATCAGCACCCAAGGCAGCCAGCGGGAACGGAAGACGACCCGCTTGTCCACTTATCTGTTCTTGTTGGCGGCCTCGAAGCGTTCCAGCAATTCATTGCCGCGCGCGACGATGGAGTCCAGTGCTTCCTTGGCGCTCTTCTTGCCGCCCCAGACCTGTTCGAGTTCTTCATCCTCGATGGTCCGGATCTGCACATAGTTGCCCAGGCGGATGCCGCGCGATTTGTCGGTTGTCTTGCGCACCATCTGGTTCACCGCGACATCGGTGCCGGGATTTTGCTTGTAGAAACCCGACTTTTCGGTCAGTTCGAACGACGCCATCGTCACTGGCAGATAACCGGTGCGCTTGTGGCTGGCCGACTGCACTTCCGGCTGCGAGATGTAGGTGAAGAACTTGGCAATGCCCTTGTACTCTTCGGCCTTTTTGCCCGACATCACCCACAGGCTGGCGCCGCCGATAACGGTATTTTGCGGCGCCCCAGGTACGTCAGGGTAGTAGGGGAGCGGCGCGATGGCCCACGCGAACTTGGCGTTCTTGGCCACGTTGCCATAAAAGCCGCTGCTGGTCGTCATCATCGCGCATTCACCCGAGATGAAACTGGCCTCCGGGGTGTTGGCCCGGCCCTTGTAGACAAACAGACCCTGCTTGGCCATGTTCGCCAGGTTCTCGATATGGCGCACATGCAGCGGCGAGTTGATCTTCATGCGGGCGTCCAGTCCACCCAGGCCATTGCCCTTGGTGGCGAACTCGACGTTATGCCAGGTCGAGAAGCTCTCGAGCTGGGTCCAGCCTTGCCAGGCGATCGAGATCGGACACTGGTGACCACTGGCCTTGAGTTTGGCCGCAGCCAGGGCGACTTCGGGCCAGGTTCCCGGTGCCTTGGAGGTGTCGATGCCAGCAGCCTTGAACGCGTCCTTGTTGTAATAGAACACGGTGGTGGAGCTGTTGAACGGAAAACTCAGCATCTCGCCGCTGGGCGCGGTGTAGTAACCGGCGACCGCGGAAATGTAGGCCTTGGGGTCGAACTTTTCGCCGGCGTCCTTCATGACCTTGCCAACCGGAATAATCGCGCCCTTGCTGGCCATCATCGTGGCGGTGCCGACCTCGAAAACCTGCAGGATATGCGGCGAATTGCCGGCGCGGAACGCGGCAATCGCCGCTGTCATGGAGTCGGTATAGCTACCCTTGTAGGTGGGCACGATCTTGTATTGAGTCTGGCTGGCATTGAAATCCTTGGCCAGGTCGTTAACCCATTCGCCGTTGACGGCTGTCATCGAGTGCCACCACTGGATTTCGGTCTGCGCTTGGGCAGAGATTGAAATGGCCGCCGCGCAGGCGGCGACGAAAAGTTTGCGCTTCATTGGATTTCCTTTAATAACTGGGAGATGCTGCCACAGTCGCATGACAGGCAGATTAGATAACGATGCAGTCTCTCCCATATAGAGGGATTTCCATAGGTTGTACCCGCGACAATCAGAAAAATGCTGCACTGCGGTAATATCGATCGCGCCGGCAAGATTCAGCTGCCGGCCTAAAGGGTTCCGGGCGATCCGAGGTCGACCAGGGATTCATTCCTGATCGCGGCCACTCCTCTTTTCCATGAACGCTCCAATTCGCAACGAACTACTGACGCCGCTCACCGATGCCGTCGTGATCGATCGCGTTCGCGAAATACCCTACAACTACACATCGTTCTCTGATCGCGAAATCGTGATTCGCCTCCTGGGCACTGCGGCCTGGGACACCTTGTTGAGCCTGCGCGGCGAACGCCGCACCGGCCGCTCAGCCCGCATGCTGTACGAAGTTCTGGGTGACATCTGGGTGGTGCAGCGCAATCCTTACCTGCAGGACGATCTGCTGGACAACCCCAAGCGTAGGCGCCTGCTGGTGCATGCGCTGCAGCACCGCTTGTCCGAGATCGGCAAGCGGCGGACGCCCGATCAGGACGCCGAACGAGACGCCATGGTGGGCCAGTTGCTGGTTTCGGCGCAAGCTGCGGTGGATCGCTTCGATGCCAGTTTTGTCGAGGTGCAAAGCCTGCGTCGCAGGACGCAGCGCATTTTGCGCAGGTTGACTGCGCGCGACAACATCAAGTTTGACGGCCTGAGTCGGGTGTCGCATGTGACCGACGCCACCGACTGGCGCGTCGAATACCCCTTTGTCGTGCTGACGCCTGATACCGAGGCCGAGATGGCGGGACTGGTCAAGGGCTGCATCGACCTCGGGCTGACCATCATCCCGCGTGGAGGCGGCACCGGCTACACCGGCGGGGCTTGCCCTTTGACGTGGAAGAGCGCCGTCATCAATACAGAGAAACTGGAGGCCATGTCCGAGGTCGAGCTGTGCACGGTGCCCGGGCATGCGCAGCCGTTGCCAACGATCTGGACCGAAGCGGGCGTGGTCACGCAGCGGGTGGCCGACGCGGCCGAGCGCGCGGGCTATGTATTTGCGGTCGACCCGACGTCGGCCGAGGCCTCCTGCATCGGCGGCAATGTCGCGATGAACGCCGGCGGCAAGAAGGCGGTTTTGTGGGGTACGGCGCTGGACAACCTGTTGTCCTGGCGCATGGTCACGCCACAGGCCACCTGGCTTGAAGTGGTGCGCATGGACCACAACCTGGGCAAGATCCATGACGCGGCGGTCGCCACCTTCGAACTGCGCTATTTCAAGGCCGACGGCAAGACACCCGAGCGTACCGAGCGCCTGGAGATTCCCGGCAACCGCTTTCGCAAGGAAGGCCTTGGAAAGGACGTCACCGACAAGTTTCTGAGCGGCCTGCCCGGCATACAGAAGGAAGGCTGCGACGGCTTGATCACCAGCGCGCGCTGGGTCGTGCATACGATGCCACAAGAAGTCAGAACCGTGTGCCTGGAGTTTTTTGGCAATGCACGCGACGCCGTGCCAGGCATCGTCGACATCATCAACTGCATGTTCGCCGAGCAAAAGCGATCCGGCGTGCTGCTCGCCGGATTGGAGCATCTGGACGATCGCTATCTGAAGGCGGTGGGGTATGCCACTAAGTCCAAGCGGGCGACGCTCTCGGGCTCAGGACTGCCCAAGATGGTCCTGATTGGCGACATTGCAGGCGACGACGCCGATGCGGTGGCCCGGGTCACGTCCGAGGTAGTGCGTCTGGCCAATCGGCGCGGCGGCGAAGGATTTGTCGCCATCAGTGCCGAGGCGCGCAAGAAGTTCTGGCTCGACCGCAAGCGCACGGCGGCTATTTCGCGCCATACCAACGCCTTCAAGATCAATGAAGACGTCGTGATTCCGCTGCCGCGCATGGCCGACTACACCGATGGCATCGAGCACATGAACATCGAACTGAGCTTGCGCAACAAACTGGTGCTGTGCGATGCCTTGCTGTCGTTTTTTGCCCAGCCACGCCTTCCGCTTGGGCGGCATGACGACGACGCGCAGGTGACGACCGAGGAATTGCTCGAAGACCGCGTATCCCAGGCGCGCGATCTTATCGTGCAGGTGCAGTCGCAGTGGCGCGGCTGGCTCGACGGGCTGGACGGACTTTTTCCCCAGTTGCAGGAGTACAGCCTGCGCGCAAGCTGGAAAAGCCAGTTGCGCGCGCCCTTGCGCCAGATCTTCTCCGGCGCAGCCTTCGAGCCGATCCTGCAGGAGTGCAACGCCATCCACAAACGGGTGCTCAAGGGCCGGGTCTGGATTGCCTTGCACATGCATGCCGGCGACGGCAATGTGCACACCAACATACCGGTCAACAGCGACGACTATGAAATGCTGCAGACCGCGCACGCAGCGGTCAAGCGGGTGATGGCGTTGGCGCGCGCACTCGGGGGCGTGATCTCGGGTGAGCATGGCATCGGTATCACCAAGCTGGAGTTTCTGACCGAGGACGAGTTGCAGCCGTTTGCGCAGTACAAGCAGCGAGTTGATCCGCAAGGTCGGTTCAACAAGGGAAAACTGCTGCGCAATCCGGCTGATGCGGGGCAGGGCGGCGCAGAACCCGGGTTGATCTATGCCGACCTGAGCACTGCCTATACCCCCAGCTTCGGGCTGATGGGCCACGAGTCGCTGATCATGCAGCAGTCCGACATCGGTGCCATATCCGATTCGATCAAGGATTGCCTGCGCTGCGGTAAATGCAAGCCGGTCTGTGCAACCCACGTTCCGCGCGCCAACCTTCTTTACAGCCCGCGCAACAAGATTCTTGCTACGTCACTGTTGGTCGAGGCATTCCTGTATGAGGAACAGACCCGGCGCGGCATCAGTTTGAAGCACTGGGAGGAGTTCGAGGATGTGGCCGACCACTGCACGGTGTGCCACAAGTGCCTGTCGCCTTGTCCGGTCGACATTGATTTTGGCGACGTGTCGATGAACATGCGCAATTTGCTGCGCAAGATGGGGCAGAAATCGTTTCGCCCGGCCAATGCGGCGGCGATGTTCTTTCTCAATGCGACCAATCCGCAGAGCATTAAGCTGGCGCGGGCGGCCATGGTGCAGGTCGGATTCAAGGTACAGAATATTGCCCATGATCTGTTGAAGCGGCTGGCCCGCAAGCAGACGCAACGTCCGCCGGCCAGCGTCGGCAATCCGGCGCTGAAAGAGCAGGTGATTCATTTCATCAACAAGAAGATGCCGGGCGGCCTGCCCAAGAAAACAGCCCGCGCCCTGCTCGATATCGAGGATGCGCATTACGTACCCATCATCCGCGACCCGGTGCAGACCAGCCCGGAGACCGAGGCGGTGTTCTATTTCCCGGGTTGCGGCTCCGAGCGGCTGTTCAGCCAGGTCGGTCTGGCGACCCAGGCCATGCTCTGGCACGCCGGCGTGCAGACGGTGCTGCCGCCGGGTTATTTGTGTTGCGGTTACCCGCAGCGCGGCTCTGGACAATTCGACAAGGCCGAGAAGATCATTACCGACAACCGGGTGCTGTTCCATCGGGTGGCCAATACCCTGAACTACCTGGACATCCGTACCGTTGTGGTCAGCTGCGGCACCTGCTACGACCAGTTGCAGGGCTACAAGTTCGAAGAGATCTTTCCGGGTTGCCGCATCATCGACATCCACGAATACCTGCTGGAGAAGAACATCCGGCTTGAAAGCGGCGGCAGCTACCTGTACCACGATCCTTGCCATAGTCCGATGAAGCTGCAAGAGCCGATCAAGACCGTCAAGGCGCTGGTGGGTGGCGATGCGCCTCAAAATGTCGTTGAAAGCAAGCGCTGCTGCGGCGAAAGTGGCACGCTGGGCATAACCCGCCCCGACATCGCGACCCAGGTCCGATTTCGCAAGGAAGAGGAATTGCGGCGCGACGAGGCTGGTCTGCGTGCATCTGGCGCGGTCGCGGCGCAGGCAAACGTGAAGATCCTGACGTCCTGCCCTAGCTGCCTGCAGGGCCTCTCGCGCTATGGCGACGACCTGCAAAACGGCCTGTTGGAGGCCGATTACATCGTCGTCGAGATGGCCCGCCAGATATTGGGCGAGCAGTGGCTGGAGCAATATGTCGCCCGAGCCAATGCGGGGGGCATCGAGCGCGTGTTGGTATAGCGCGCCGTCGGGGCGCATTCGGCACCTGCATTGGTACTGGCGGTCAATCAGGTCAAACCATGATCGGGGTCCGGTCAAGCAGCCGTGGGCGCAGGCGGAAATGCCAGGCGTGATAACTTCAGTCCCCGCGTAAGTCGCAGTTGCCCGGGGCGGCAAGCTATTCGGGGTTTAAAGTACGCAAGGCGTAGCGCCCCAGCTAGGAATTTCATCAGAGGGTTTGACAATGGCAGGATTGCAAGTCGGCGCGCCGACACCGGAATCGATCACAGTGCATGGCCAGTCCAGGGTACTGGAAGTTCGTTTTTCCGACGGCGAACATTACCGCATCCCGTTTGAATTGATGCGCATTTATTCCCCCTCGGCCGAGGTGCAGGGCCACGGCCCGGGCCAGGAAGTGTTGCAGACCGGCAAGCGCGAGGTCGGGCTTGAATCGCTCGAGGCAGTCGGCAATTACGCAGTGCAGCCGCGGTTCTCGGATGGCCACGACACCGGTATTTTTTCCTGGGACTACCTGTATTTTCTGGGTTCGCAAGAGGAGCAGTTATGGGCCCAGTACACCAGCCGCCTGGCTGCTGCGGGAGTGAATCGTGACGCGCCAATGGTGGCGGCAGCAGGACATGGCTGCGCCAGCCATTGAGTTGGCGATGCTCCGCATTCATCAAATAGGCGACAGATTCCCCATGTGGGCGCGGGGTTGTCGCTGCAAGAACTGCCTCACGCACTAGCATTGGGAACCATGAGCAGCACCCATTTTGGCTTTGAAACCGTCGACGAGACGGCAAAGGCAGGACGTGTGCGCGGCGTATTTGACTCGGTCGCTCCCCGCTATGACCTGATGAACGACCTGATGTCGGCTGGCATGCACAGGGCCTGGAAGGCCTACACCATCATGGTGGCCAATGTGCAAGCCGGCCAGCAGGTACTGGACATCGCCGGTGGAACCGGCGACCTGGCCCAGGCTTTTGCCCAGAAGGTAGGGCGTGACGGCCAAGTAGTGCTGTCGGACATCAATGAAGCCATGCTGCGCACTGGTCGTGACCGACTGCTTGATGCGGGCTGCAATCTCGATTGCGTTGTGTGTGATGCCGAAAGTCTGCCATTCGGCGATGCGCAGTTCGACCTGATCAGCGTCGCATTTGGCCTGCGCAACATGACGCGCAAGGATGCAGCTCTTGCTGAAATGGCGCGCATTCTCAAGCCAGGCGGCAAGTTGCTGGTGCTGGAGTTTTCCCGCGTGGCCGAGCCGCTGCGCAAGGCCTATGACTGGTATTCCTTCAAGGTGCTGCCCAAGCTGGGCCAGTTTGTGGCTGGCGACTCGGCCAGCTACCAGTACTTGGCCGAATCCATCCGCATGCACCCGGATCAGGACGCGCTGAAGCAGATGATGCAATCTGCCGGATTTGGCCATGTGGACTATCACAATATGAGTGCTGGCGTGGTGGCGCTGCATGTGGGAATCAAGTGCTGATCGCGCGCAAGAATGGTGTTTTTGGATCGAATTTGTCAATCAATTGAGTAGGACCTGCAGGAGGCAATATGAAACTCTGGACTCTGGTTTTGGGACTGGCGCTGGTATTTACCGGCTTTGACGCCGATGCGCGCCGCATGGGCGGTGGCGGATCATTCGGCAAGCAGTCGGGCAATGTGACCAATCGTCAGGCGCCAGCGCAAAACGCCACCAATGCTGCCAAACCTGCAGCGCCGGCAGCTGCTGCTGCCCCTAAACGCCCATGGGGCGCCATGCTGGGCGGACTGGCCGCTGGCCTGGGGCTTGCCTGGCTGGCCCATTCACTGGGGTTCGGCGAGGCCTTTGGGCAGGTCCTGATGCTGGCGCTGTTCGCGATGCTGGCGATGGCGCTGATTGGCTGGTTCATGCGCAGCCGAAAAACGGCGCCCGATCGTGGCGCGGCGAGCCCGCTGGCATTTCAGGGTGCGGCGGGTGCATCGCCAACAACCGAACGTAGACCCTACCGCCCGGAGAATGTTGGAAACGATGCGTCTGCCCGGCCATGGGAACGAAGCCATGGGATGGCGCTTGAATCGTCAGGTGGCAGCGGTGGCTCGATGATTGGTTCTGCCCTTACCGGCGCTCAATCCTGGGGCATTCCTGCCGGATTTGACGTTTCCGGCTTCCTTGACGCGGCCAAGGCCAACTTCGTGACCTTGCAGGCTGCCTGGGACAAGTCGGACATTGCGGCGTTGCGCTCGATGATGACCGACGAAATGGTGGGCGAGATCCAGACCCAGTTGTCCGAGCGTGAAGCCCACACAGGCGGGCCGGTCAACCACACCGATGTGATCATGATCGAAGCCAAGCTGTTGGGCATCGAGGATATCGGCTCCGACTACATGGCCAGCGTCGAGTTCAACGGCATGATTCGAGAGGAGCCGTCGGCCGGTCCGAGCCCGTTTCGCGAGGTGTGGAACATGACCAAACCCAAGTCCGGCACAAGCGGCTGGCTGGTGGCGGGCGTACAGGCATTGCAATAGCTTTTGCCTGCCCCGGCAGCGGGGAGAATGCATGAATAATCGGGGACTATGGCAACACAGTCCCCTTTTCTTTTGTTCGAGAACATGGCGCAATCCATGTTGGCGAAATTTCCGCCGCCACAGTGGGCGGTGATAGAGGCACAGCGGCGCATCGTATTGCTGCTCAACCATATCCTGATGCAGGAAGCCGCCGCGATGACGCGCCTGGCACGCCAAAAGGGTTCGGTGGTTCTGGTGCAGTGGCGTGGCTTTTACATTCGATTCCTCGTTACCCCCGCGGGCTTGCTGGACCTTGCGGCGCCCGAAGCCCGACCCGACCTGAGCCTGACAGCGACTGACGAATCGGCCGCTGTCATTGCGCAGACGCTGATGCGCGGCGACAAGCCGGAAATCCGGATCGACGGCGACGTGCAATTGGCGGCGGACGTGAATTGGCTGGTCGATCATGTACGCTGGGACGTGGAAGATGACCTTGCGCGAATCCTGGGCGACGCGCCGGCACATGCGCTCGGTCAGGTCGCCCAGCGCATGGCGAAGGGCTTGCGCCAATTTGCCGGCAAAGGCACGACGGCGAACGCGCCGGATGGTGCCACACCATGACGCGCCTGTGGCGTGGGGCATTCATCGTCTGGGTGGTGCTGCGTTATGGCTTGGACGAACTGCTGCTTAGCAGTTTCCAGAAGCCCTGGTTGCGCGTCGCGGCCCGTGTCGTTTCTGTCGGGCGCAAATTGGACGCGCCGCGTGGCGTGCGATTGCGCGAGGCGTTGGAGCGACTCGGTCCAATATTCGTCAAATTGGGCCAGGTGCTGTCTACCCGGCGCGACCTGCTGCCAATCGACATTGCCGATGAGCTGGCCAAGTTGCAGGATAGCGTTCCGCCATTTGATTCCGACATTGCGATCCGGTCGATCGAACGGGCCTTTCGCAGGCCGATCACCAGCATCTTTGCCTCCTTCGAGCGGATTCCGATTGCCAGCGCGTCGATTGCTCAGGTGCATTTTGCCGTCCTGATCGATCGCCACGGAAAGCAGCATGACGTCGCCGTCAAGGTATTGCGGCCGGGAATGCTGCCGGCAATCGAAAAGGACCTCAGCCTGATGCGCACCATGGCCTCCTGGATCGGGGGCCTGTCGAGCGACGGCAAGCGGCTCAAGCCGCGCGAAGTGGTGGCAGAGTTTGACAAGTACCTGCATGACGAACTCGATCTGGTGCGAGAGGCCGCGTGCGCGGCGCAGTTGCGGCGCAATATGGCCGGCCTGGACCTGGTGCTGATCCCCGAAATGCATTGGGACTACTGCAGCCCTGACGTGATCGTGATGGAGCGCATGCGTGGCATACCGATCAGCCAGGTCGACCGATTGCGCGCTGCTGGCGTCGACATTCCCAAGCTTGCGCGCGATGGTGTCACGCTTTTTTTCACCCAGGTGTTTCGCGACGGCTTTTTTCATGCCGACATGCATCCGGGCAATATTCAGGTCAGCGTCGATCCGGCGACATTCGGGCGCTATATCTCGCTTGATTTCGGCATCGTCGGCACCTTGACCGAGTTCGACAAGGAATACCTGGCACAAAACTTCACCGCTTTTTTTCGGCGTGACTACAAGCGGGTCGCAGAGCTGCACATCGAGTCGGGCTGGGTACCGGCGGGCACCCGGGTCGATGAGTTGGAAGCGGCGGTTCGCACCGTCTGCGAGCCCTACTTCGATCGACCACTGCGTGAAATATCCCTTGGCATGGTGCTGATGCGCCTGTTTCAGACCTCGCGGCGCTTTCATGTCGAGATCCAGCCGCAACTGGTGCTGCTGCAAAAGACCTTGCTCAACATCGAAGGCCTGGGGCGGGATCTGGACCCGGAGCTCGATTTGTGGAGCAGCGCCAAGCCCTTTCTTGAAAAGTGGATGATCGAACAGGTCGGCCCGCAAAAGCTGCTTGAGCAACTCAAGGAGGAGGCGCCACGCTATGCCAAATTGCTGCCCGGCCTGCCGCGCCTGCTCGATACCTTTTTGCGCCAACAGCAAGGCGATCTGCGGCGCGAGGTCAAGGAATTGCTGACCGAGCAACGGCGTACCAATCGTCTGCTGCAAGGCCTGGTCTATGGCGGTATCGGATTTGCCCTGGGGCTGCTGGCAATGCAATTGTTGGTGCGGGTTCGGCTGTTCTAGCGGCAATGTGCCTGGAGTCAGCGTCGGGAGGCTGGCGCTTATAATTGAAGGTTTTTGCGACCATTCAACCCAGGGCGACACCAGCATGCCGATCTACGCGTACAAATGTGATTCCTGCGGGTTTGCCAAGGATGTTCTGCAGAGGATGTCCGACGCGCCGATCCGCGAGTGCCCGTCCTGTCAGGCGCAGGCATTCAGCAAGCAGGTCACGGCAGCTGGTTTCCAGCTGAAGGGGTCGGGTTGGTACGCAACCGACTTCAAGGGCAGTGCAAAAAATGCTGCGTCGGACGCGGGCGACAAGTCGGCTGATGCCGCAACAGCCAAGACCGATGCCGGCGCAAAGTCTGATTCGGGTGGCAAGACTGAATCAAAGTCGACCGATTCCAAGCCGACCGACTCCAAAGCGGCGACGGCCAGTGCTGCAAAGAAGCCGGAAACGCCATCGACGTCAGGCTCGGGTAGCTGATCCCCTCTTTTCGTTTTCGCGATGCCGTTCAGAAAATATCTCATCACCGGACTTCTGGTCTGGTTGCCACTTGCCATTACCGTGTGGGTGATGCTGTGGCTGGTTGGCATGCTCGACGGCATTTTCGGCGGCGTCCTTTCGGGTTTGGAAGCCTTGCTGCCCGGCGACGGCAAGAGTCTGGTGATAGACCGCTTGCGTGCGATCCACGGTCTGGGCGTGATTCTGGTTTTCTTGACCCTGTTGTTCACCGGCGCCCTGGTGTCCAATGTCTTTGGGCGCTGGTGGGTCCGCCAATGGGACCGATTGTTCGCCAACATTCCGTTCATCAAATCGATCTACAACAGCGTCAAGAAAGTTTCGACGACACTTTTCTCCAATGACACCAAGGCCTTTCGCACGGCCATGTTGATCCAGTATCCGCGTGCTGGGCTGTGGACCATCGCGTTCCAGACCGGCGTTCCACAGGGCGAGGCCGAACAGCTCCTGGGGCCCGACTTTGTCAGCGTCTATGTGCCGACCACGCCCAATCCGACGAGCGGATTTTTCCTGATGCTGCCGCGTGCCGAAGTGATCGAGTTGTCGATGACCGTGGATGAAGCATTGACCTATGTGATCTCCATGGGCTCCGTGGCGCCCGGGCTCAAACCAAACCAGATCGAAATGCGCCGGCCCTAGCCACCAGGCCGGCATGCGCGCCGACCCTAGAAAGTTTCAAATGACAATGCGTTCCCATTACTGTGGTCTAGTGACCGAATCCCTGCTTGGTGAAACCGTGAGCCTGTGCGGCTGGGTCAATCGGCGCCGCGATCACGGCGGTGTGATCTTTGTCGACCTGCGCGATCGCGAAGGTTATGTGCAAGTGGTCTGCGACCCGGACCGTGCCGAAATGTTCTCGGTAGCCGAGGATCTGCGCAATGAGTTTTGCGTGCAGGTACGTGGCCTGGTGCGAGCGCGCCCGGCGGGAACGGTCAATGACGGTCTGCGCAGCGGCAAGGTCGAGGTGCTGTGCCACGAACTGATCGTGCTAAACCCCTCGGTGACGCCGCCGTTTCAATTGGACGACGAGAACCTGAGTGAGACCACGCGATTGACGCACCGGGTGCTGGACCTGCGTCGGCCCTACATGCAGAACAACCTGACGCTGCGCTATCGGGTGTCGATGGAGGTGCGCAAGTTTCTGGATACGCAGGGTTTCATCGACATCGAAACGCCGATGCTGACCAAGTCCACGCCCGAGGGCGCACGCGACTATCTGGTTCCCAGTCGCGTGCATGACGGCTATTTCTTCGCCTTGCCGCAGTCGCCGCAATTGTTCAAGCAATTGCTGATGGTGGCTGGCTATGACCGCTATTACCAGATCACCAAGTGCTTTCGCGACGAGGACCTGCGCGCCGATCGGCAGCCCGAATTCACCCAGATCGACATCGAGACGTCGTTCCTGGATGAGCAAGAAATCCGCGACCTGACGCAAGCCATGATCACGACGGTATTCAAAAATGCCATGGACGTGGATCTGGGCCAATTCCCGGTGATGGCGCATTCCGAAGCAATGCACCGCTTCGGTTCGGACAAGCCGGATTTGCGCGTCGCGATGGAATTTGCAGAGTTGACCGACGTCATGGCCGATGTCGACTTCAAGGTGTTTGCCAGCGCAGCGGCGGCCAAAGGCGGCCGGGTGGTCGGATTGCGGGTTCCCGGTGGCGCGCGCGAATCCGGCGGTTTGAGCCGAGGTGACATCGACGCCTATACCGAGTTCGTCAAGATATACGGGGCCAAGGGCCTGGCCTATATCAAGGTCAACGACGCCAAGGCCGGCGCGGGCGAGGGCTCTTCCCGCTGGCCGGGATTGCAAAGTCCCATTGTCAAGAACCTGCATGACGCGGCGCTTGCCGAGATACTCGCGCGCACCGGCGCTCAGGACGGCGACCTGATATTTTTCGGCGCCGACAAGGCCAAGATCGCCAATGATGCGATTGGCGCGCTGCGACTGAAGATCGGGCACAGCGAGTTTGGCCGCAAGAACGGGCTGTTCCAGGCCGGTTGGCGCCCCCTGTGGGTGGTCGACTTTCCGATGTTCGAATTTGACGAGGAAGCCCAACGCTACACCGCCACCCATCACCCATTCACCGCTCCAAAGGATGGCCATGAAGACTGGATGGTGACGGCCCCCGAGAAATGCATCTCCAAGGGTTATGACATGGTGCTCAATGGCTGGGAGATGGGGGGCGGATCGGTCCGTATCCACCGCGCCGATGTGCAGCAAAAGGTGTTCGACGCGCTCAAGATCTCACCGGCAGAGGCGAAACTCAAATTCGGCTTTCTGCTCGATGCGCTTCAATACGGCGCGCCTCCCCATGGCGGACTTGCCTTCGGCCTGGACCGCATCGTGACGCTGATGACCGGCGCCGAATCCATCCGCGACGTGATTGCATTCCCCAAGACCCAGCGCGCCCAATGCCTGTTGACGAACGCGCCTTCAGCCGTGGACGAGAAGCAGCTGCGCGAACTGCATATCCGTTTGCGTACGCCACAGCCTGCATGAGCAGGTAGTTGAGGCGCGATGCTGCTAAAAGAGACGGGGCCCGCCCAGCCAACTGTCGCATGCCCTTCGCGTTCAAGATTCCTGAGTCCGTGCTGGTGGTGATCCACACGCCGGCGTTGGAGGTGTTGCTGATCCAGCGGGCCGACGCAGTTGATTTCTGGCAATCGGTGACCGGCAGCAAGGACAGCCAACGCGAGAGTTATCGTCTGACCGCGCAGCGCGAGGTTCTGGAAGAAACAGGAATCGACTGCCGGGCCGGCAGCGCCCTCGACGCGGGGCTGGTCGATTGGCAGCTGGAAAACCAGTACGACATCTATCCCCAATGGCGGCAACGCTACGCGCCAGGTGTCAGTCGCAACACCGAACGCCTGTTCGGCTTGGCCGTTCCGTCCGCAACCACCGTGACGCTCGACCCGCTCGAGCACCTGGCCTACCAGTGGTTGCCATGGCGTGATGCGGCACTGGCTTGCTTCTCGCCGTCCAATGCAGAGGCAATTCTGCAATTGCCGCGCCGGCTGGACCAGGAATCTGCGTGATGAACCTGGTACGGATCGCAACCTACAACATCCACAAAGGCGTGCAGGGGATGGGCCCGCGCCGCAGGCTGGAAATCCACAACCTGGGTCATGCAGTCGAGCAACTCGACGCAGATATCGTCTGCCTGCAGGAGGTGCGCAAATTGCATCGCGGCGAGGCGCGCTTTTTTGCGCATTGGCCGGAGCTGCCTCAGGCAGAATTTCTGGCGCCGCAGGGCTACGAGGCTGTTTACCGCACCAATGCGACCACCCGCCACGGCGAGCATGGCAATGCCATGCTGTCGCGCTGGCCGGTGCTGGGCCACCAGCATGAGGACATGTCGGACCATCGTTTCGAGCAGCGGGGACTTCTGCATTCCCAGGTCCAATTGCACGGCCAGTCGGTACATGTCGTGGTTGTGCACCTGGGCCTGATCCGCGCCAGCCGCGTGCGCCAACTGGCCCAGTTGCATCGCTTCATTGCGCGTGAAGTTCCTGCGCATGCGCCTCTGGTTGTGGCCGGCGACTTCAACGATTGGGGCACGACAGTGCAGCATGCGATGCTGGCCAATGGCCTTAATTGCTTCGGGAGCCAGTCGCATCCGACCTTTCCGTCGCGATTGCCCTTGGCCCAGCTGGACCAGGTATTTGTGCGGGGCATGCACCCGCTGGGTTTGCAGGTACCGCGCGGGCGCATCTGGTGGCGCATGTCGGACCATTTGCCGCTGGTGGCCGAGTTCCAGCTGCCGGACTGACGCTGCCGCCACCATGCCCAAAACGCAGTCAGGACACCGGTTCACGCTGTTGCAGGAGGGTCGAGAATTTTTCCCGGAGTTGATCCGCACCATTGATGGTGCGCGCATGGAAGTGCGTCTTGAGACTTACATCTTTCATTTTGACAGCGCGGGGCGGCAGGTAGCGGCGGCGCTGGAGCGTGCAGCCGGGCGCGGTGTACAGGTATTTCTGGTCCTGGATGGGGTCGGTACACCTGAATTGCCATCCGAATGGCAGCGCCGGTTTTCCGCCAGTGGTGTGCTGTGGCAAATTTATCTGCCGCTGGGGCGCCTGGGCCTGGTAATACCCAGCCGCTGGCGACGCTTGCATCGCAAGCTCTGCGTCGTCGATGCAGAGATCGCCTTTTGCGGTGGCATCAACATTCTGGATGATCTGCAGGATCCCGAGTTCGGGCTGCTGCAGGAACCGAGGCTGGATTTCTCTGTGCGTGTAACCGGCCCGTTGGTACAGGATGCGCTGGAAGTCATGCGCCAGTTCTGGTGGCGCATGACAGTCGCATCGGACATGCGTGATCGTGACATTCCCGCCGCGTGGCGCGCCCTGCAGGAGCGCCTGCGTCATGCCATAGTCGAGCGACGTCACGCGCCTGTCAAGACTGGGCATGGCTCCGTTGCAGCCGTGCGACGGCCTGGTGGCCTGGGCGCCAGGGCCGATCTGGTGCTGCGCGACAACCTGCTCAACCGGCGCAGGATTGAACGCGCATACCTGCGCGCCATCGGCAACGCACGCGACGAAATCGTCATCGCCAACGCCTATTTTCTTCCGGGCGCGCGCCTGCGCAAGGCCCTGATCCTGGCTGCGCGCCGTGGTGTCCGGGTTCGTTTGCTGTTGCAGGGTCGCTACGAGTATTTCCTGCAGTTCCATGCGGCGCGGCCGGTGTACGGTGCCCTGCTGGACGCCGGCATCGAGATTCATGAATACGCAGCCAGCTTCCTGCATGCCAAGGTTGCCGTCGTCGATCTGCGTTGGGCGACGGTGGGCTCCTCCAACCTGGATCCACTCAGCCTGTTGCTGGCGCGCGAGGCCAATGTCGTGGTGCGCGATGCCGGATTCGCCGCCCTCCTGCGCGATCGGCTGGAGCATGCAATCTGCCATGGCGGTCAAAGGGTGGATGCAGCGGTTTATGTCAACCGATCGTGGCGCAAGCGCCTGCTGGAATGGGTGGCTTTGGCGACCATGCGCGCAGGCCTGTTTCTGATCGGCAGGCGGTACTGACCGCAGTCCGTCCAGGAAAGACCCTGCACAATAAACGCTGGTAGGATGCTGCGATGTTGATGCCGTCCACCACCCCCATGCGCGATAGTGAATCGGACGAAGGAACTCCCATGTCGGTCCGGATCCGTCAGCGCCTGCTCGCGGCGCGCAAGCGGTTTCATGCCAATGACAACATTGCCGACTTCATCGAACCGGGTGAACTCGCGACCTTGCTCGACGAGGTCGAGGGCAAGATGAAGGAAGTGCTCAGCAGCATGGTGATCGATACCGAGAATGACCACAACACCGACGACACAGCGCGTCGTGTGGCCAAGATGTACATCAACGAGGTGTTTCGCGGGCGCTACGTCAAGGCGCCAACGATCACCGAATTCCCGAATGCCGAACACCTCAACGAATTGATGATCGTCGGCCCGATCACGGTGCGCAGCGCCTGCAGCCACCATTTCTGCCCGGTGATCGGCAAGATCTGGATTGGTGTCATGCCCAATGAGCACACCAATGTGATTGGTCTTTCCAAATATGCGCGTCTGGCCGAATGGGTGATGGGTCGGCCGCAGATACAGGAAGAGGCGGTGGTGCAGCTGGCCGATTTGATTCAGCTCAAAACCCAGCCTGACGGCCTGGCCATCGTGATGGAAGCGAGCCACTACTGCATGGCCTGGCGCGGCGTCAAGGATATGGATAGCAAGATGATCAACTCGGTGATGCGTGGCGTGTTCCTCAAGGATCCCAACCTGCGCCGTGAATTCCTGTCCCTGATTCCCGGAAAGGGCTGACACCATGCTGGTACGACTTTTGTATGCCAGTCGCGCAGTGGATACAAGCGTGGAGGCAATCGACGCCATCCTGTCGCAGTCGCGCCAGGCCAATCCAGCCTGTGGCATCACCGGCATCCTGTGTTACGGTGGGGGAATATTCCTGCAGGCAATCGAAGGCGGTCGCATGGCGATAAGTGACCTGTTCGGCCATATTCAGCAGGACAAGCGGCACAAGGACGTGGTGCTGCTGCACTACGAGGAGATCTCGGAGCGCCGCTTTGGCGGTTGGACCATGGGTCAGGTCAACATGTCGCGCATCAACCACTCGATCCTGCTCAAGTATGCCGAGAAACCTGAACTTGACCCGTATCGGGTTTCGGGCAAGGTGTCGCTCGCCTTGCTCGAAGAACTGATGGCCACTGCGTCCATCATGGGTCGGGCCTGATTTCGAGGCGGCGGCCCCGGTGCTTGGCCGCAAATGCCGGTCCAGGTCGGGACTTCCAGTATCAAGGACACCATTGCCAGGCTGAGCCCCTGTGTCGCTGATCATCGGCTGTGATTTCAGCAGCCGGCCCGACAGGCGCAAACCGATTGTCGTCGCGCACGGCCGGCTGCAGGGCAAGGTGGTGACGCTCGACGCCCTCGAGTCGCTGGAGTCACTGGACGCCTTCTCGTTGTGGTTGCACCGGCATCCTGCGTGGGTCGGCGGTTTTGACTTTCCATTCGGATTGCCGCGTGAACTGGTACATGCGTTGGGATGGCCGAATGACTGGCTTGCCGGCATGCGCATGTACGCTGGCCTGTCGCGGCAGGAAATCCGAAATGCCTTTGCGGCATTTTGCGCAAGCCGGCCGGTTGGAGGCAAGTTCGCTCACCGCGCCACCGACCGCTGGGCCGGTTCTAGTCCATCCATGAAATGGGTCAATCCGCCGGTCGCATATATGCTGCATGCAGGTGTTCCCCGGTTGATCGACGCCGGCGTGCACATCCCTGGCCTGAACCCGGGCGATGACGGTAATCTGGACGACCGGGGTGTTGCGCGCAAAGTTGCGCTGGAGGCGTCTCCAGGGTTACTGGCGCGGGAAGTCCTCGGACGGGCCAGCTATAAGAGTGATGACCGGGCGCGACAGACACCGCAGCGCCAAGCCTGTCGCGCGCAGTTGGCAGACGCGTTGCAGATTGGGGAGTCTGGACTTGGCCTGCGCCTGGCATTGGCCTCAGAGCAGGTCGACGCATTGGTCCAAGACCCGCGAGGAGACAGGCTCGACGCTGTGCTTTGCCTGATGCAGGCAGCATGGGGGTGCCAGCGTGGCTGGCCAAGTTTCGGTTTGCCCTTGCCGGTTGATCCGCTGGAGGGCTGGATCGTCAGCGCGCTACCGGAAATCGATCCATAGCCGGAAATGGCGGCAGTGATTTGCCGCAGAGGGAAGCCGTCGAACTGCCCTGTAGCTGCAATGTCAGCGCTCAGCCGGCATCACGGTTTCTTCAAGTTTGCGCGCCAGCTGGGTGACCGCCATGGCAGCCGGACATCCGGGCATGGTCTGCATCAGCAATTGCCGGCGCATCACGGCCTGGCGCACCGAGGGGTCGGCCGGTATATCCGCCAGATGCACCAGTCGCACGCCGCGGCCGGGTTCGGAGACGACGAAACGATCCAGCACCTGTTGCAGTTGGCCGGTAATGGCGCGTCCGTCGCCCAATCGCGCGGTCTGGTTGATCACCATGTGCACAGTGTCGCGCTGTTGCTGGCTGGCCAGCACCTTGATGGTTGCGTAGGCGTCTGTCAGCGATGTGGGCTCGGGCGTCGCGACCACCAAAATCACCGATGCCAGCGAGACCGCAAACAGCACTACGTCGGAAATGCCGGCACCGGTGTCCAGCAAGACCACGTCGTAGTGCGGGATCAGACTCTCGATGATGCGCAGGAAGTCGGCGCGGATCTCGGGTGTCAGGCGGGAGTACTCGACCATGCCCGACCCCGCCAGCAGAACCGAAAATCCACCAGGGGCCTGAATGATGGCCTCTTGCAGTTTTGACTTGCCGCTGAAAACATCGTGCAAGGTGACTTTGGGATACAGATTCAACACCACATCCAGATTGGCCAGGCCAAGGTCGGCGTCCAGTACCAGCACCTTCTGGCCGCGTTTGGCCAGCGCTGCCGCCAGGTTGGCAGACACAAAGGTCTTGCCGACGCCGCCCTTGCCGCTGGTGACCGCCATGACCTTGCCATGCGGCGCCAGTGGCACCTTTGGCTCCTGCCCGGTGGCCGCAGTGTTGTCGCGCAGATCGTCGCTCATCAGACATCCTCCATGCTGCGCATTGCGGAAATCACCCTTGGGAACGGCCCGGCGGTGCTCATGTGTCTGCTCCATGCGCTGCGCTGCCAACCGGCTCGGCTACGGCACGTTCGAGCCAGGCTGGTTCTCCCAGGGCTAAATGACCAAACAAAAGATTCTTCTCCTCGGCGCTTACGGCGATGGCTTGCTGGTGGTCGATACGTACGCAATTGCGCCCCTGGGATTTGGCCAGGTACAACAGGTTATCGGCACGTTCGATCCACAATGGAGCGGTGGATCGAATCCAGGCCGGCGCATAGGCGCCGCCGACACTGACGCTGACCTGCACATTGGCTATCGGGCTAATTGCAATCGTCAGCGATTCGACCGTGAGCCGGATGCGTTCTGCGACCGCCTCGCCGACCGATACCAGGCAATTGGGCAAAACGACGGCGAATTCTTCGCCGCCATAACGCGCCAGCGAGTCCAGTGGACGAATACAGCGTGACAGACATTTGGCAACTGCCTGCAATACCCGGTCGCCGGCAATATGTCCGTGTGTATCGTTGATGCGCTTGAAATGGTCGATGTCCAGCATCATCAAGAGCGCCGGTTCACCCGAGCGCGCGACGCCGTCAATCTCGCGTTCCAGCACTGACAGAAACTGGCGCCGGTTGGCCAGCCCGGTCAGGGGGTCCTTGAGTGACAACTCGCACAGTCCATCAATCACGCCTTGCACGAACTCGGTTGGATGGGCGTCGCAATCTGGCAAAGCCACATTGGCGCCGTGTTCCAGCAATGCACGCGCATCGCCCAGGCGAAGGTCACTGATATCGACGACGGATGGGGCGATCGATGATGTCACTATCTGTTGCGGGTTTGAAAATAAAGTTTAACAGCACGCCGGCGCCGGTCGAAAACCGGAAAGCCCGCATTTGCCTGCCAATTGGCTGCTTTCGCAGCGAACGTCCGCATGCTCAGCTGCCACACAGAGCGCCAGGTCGGCGCGCAGTCACATCTGCCGAGCGCTCTGCTAGTGCCTGTGCGATGCGCAAGACCGCCAAGTCCGCATGAGGGCGGCCGATCAGTTGCATGCCCATCGGCAGGCCATTGGGCCCGAAACCGACCGGCACGCTGATGGCGGGCAGGCCGGCCAGAGTGGCATAGATCGCGACCTCCATCCAGCGGTGATAGGTATCCATGTCGCGGCCGGCGATCTGGCGTGGCCACGGTGTTTTAGCATCAAATGGCCAGACCTGGGCACTGGGCAATGCCAGAAAGTCGAACTGACCGAACATCTCGAGCAACTGCTGGTACAACTGAGTGCGCGCCGCGCTGGCGTCGGAGACATCCCGCGCGCTGCGCGATTCCCCCTGCGCCGCCTCCCATTGCGCCTCGGGCTTGAGCATCTCGCGTTGCCCTGGGTTGTCCAAATAGGGGCGAAGGCTTGCGGCAACCAGCCAGCCGCGCCAGGTGAGCCAGGTCTGCCAGGCTCGCGCCGGCTCAAACCCGGGCTTGATCGCTTCGACCTGGCAACCATCCGACGCCAGTCGGGCCAAGGCCTGCTCGCACAGGCCGAGGATGCCGTCCTCCATCGGCAGATAGCCTTGCAGGTTGCCCAGCCAGCCGATTCGCGTGCGATGCAGCTCGATCGACAAGTCCAGTGGACGGTCTGCAAAGTTGCCTGCAATCGACAGCGGGAGGCGGTCATCGCGGCCGGCCTGCACCAGCAACAGATGGGCCAGATCTTCGACCGAACGCGCCATCGGACCTGGCGTGCTCAACTGGCTCAGCCAGGCATCTGGAGCGGGTCCGTCGGGCACCCGACCCATGCTGGGGCGCAGTCCAAAAACATTGTTGAACGCTGCCGGATTGCGCAACGAGCCCATCATGTCGCTGCCATCGGCCAGCGGTAGCATGTGCAACGCCAGCGCAACCGCCGCGCCACCGCTGGATCCGCCGGCGCACCGCTCGGCGTCGTAGGCATTGCGCGTAACGCCGAAAACCGTGTTGTAGGTCTGGGAGCCCAGGCCGAATTCGGGTGTGTTGGTCTTTCCGATCACGATGGCGCCGGCCGCCTTGATGCGTTGGACCATCAGGTCGTCGTGCAAGGGCACGTGGTTGTGCAACAAAGGCGAACCCTTGGTCATCGCGATGCCCGCCACAGCGCTGAGGTCCTTGATGGCAATCGGAAAGCCGTGCATCCAGCCCCGGTTGAGGCCGCGCGCCAGCTCCCTGTCGCATATGTCGGCCTGGCCCAGCAATGTGCCGGCATCAAGTTGGCTGACGATGGCATTGAAGCGTGGATTCAGGCGCTCGATCTGATTTAGAAAGGCCGCCATGACTTCACGGCAGGAAACCGCCCGATCCTGGATGGCCTGATGCAGCGTCGCAGCGCTCCAGTCAACAATGTTCGACGCTTGGGGGCTCACCATGCAATACGAAGAACTTCAGGACCGATCCGCACAGACGCTGCATGTAGCGTTGCGTGGCACGCGCACTTCGTTCCAATCCATCGCGCGCGCGTCAAGCATCTGCAGCCGTCCGGCCAGCGAGGTGCCGACCCCTGCCAGCAATTTGAGGGCCTCGGCGGCCTGCATCACGCCAATGATGCCAACCACCGGCGCAAACACGCCCATGGTTGCGCAGCGTGTTTCTTCAAACGTAGCCGCGGGCGGGAAAACGCAGGCATAGCAGGGCGAGGCGTCGTCGCGCGTATCGTAGACGCTGATCTGGCCGTCAAACTGGATCGCGGCGCCACTGACCAGCGGTTTGCGATGGCGCACGCACGAGGCATTGACCAGATGGCGGGTGGCAAAGTTGTCGCTGCAATCGACCACCACGTCCGCCAGCGGCACCTGCCGGTCCAGCAAGTCCGCATCCGCCCGTTGTTGCAGGGTGTTTACCGTCACCTCCGGATTGATGGCGTTGACGGCCGTTCTGGCCGAATCCACCTTGGGCGAGCCGATGCGGTCCATCGTATGGGCCACCTGCCGCTGCAAATTGGTGAGGTCCACTGTGTCATGGTCGACCAGGGTGATGTGCCCAACCCCCGCCGAACCCAGGTACAGCGCGACCGGAGAGCCAAGCCCGCCGGCTCCGATGACAAGCACATGGCCGGCACTGATGGCCTGCTGACCCTCCACGCCCAATTCATTGAGCAGGATATGGCGGGAATAGCGCAGCAGATGCGCGTCGTTCATGGGGCCACCGGCGCTTCGGGCCGATTGCGCAGCTTAGTTGCTCTTGGAGTCTTCCTTGCGCTCGGTCAGGGTCTTGCTGACCATGACCGGCCGGCCCTTGAGCTTGTTGAGTGCCTGGATTAGCGGAAAGTCCTTGTCCGAGCCGAACTCCGGCATCTTGCGATCAACTGGCGGCTTCTTGCTTTCTTCCTCCAGCTTCTTGATCGCCGTTTCGCGCGCCTTTTCGCGCGCTGCATCTTTTTTCTCTTCGCCCTGGCCACTGCCCAGGTGCTTTTCCAGGTCGGCCTCGCGTGTGCGCAAGGCCGCAAAAACATTGCCTTCTTCGCTCTCATCAACCATGACGTCGGGAACGATGCCCTTGGCCTGGATCGACGCGCCGCTAGGTGTGTAGTAGCGTGCGGTTGTTATCTTGAGGCCGGTGTCGGGACCCAGCGGACGCACCGTCTGGACCGATCCCTTGCCAAACGTCTGCCGACCCATGATGGTGGCACGCTTGTGGTCCTGCAGCGCGCCTGCGACGATCTCGCTGGCCGATGCAGAGCCTTCGTTGACCAGCACGACCAAAGGCACGTTCTTCAGCGCAGCCGGCAGGCGCTTAAGCGGGTCACTGCTGCCGCGGCGCATGTAGGACTCGGGCGCGGCCCGATAGACAAACTTGCTTTCCGGCAACTGGCCATTGGTTGAAACCACGTTGACGTTTTCGGGCAGGAAGGCGGCCGATATTGCCACCGCTGCGTCCAGCAGGCCACCCGGATCATTGCGCAAATCAAGCACCAATCCTTTGAGATTGGGTTCCTGCTTGTAGATTTCGTCGACCTTGCGCACAAAATCGTCGACTGTGCGCTCCTGGAACTGGCTCAGGCGAATCCAGGCATAGCCCGGCTCGAGGACCTTGCTGCGGACCGACTGGGTCCGGATCTCCTCGCGGACGATGGTGACCGGGAAGCTGCGATTCTCGTCCTTGCGAAAAATGGTCAGCAGCACCTTTGTATTGGGTTCACCGCGCATGCGCTTGACTGCTTCGTTGAGCGACAGACCCTTGACTGCTGTGTCGTCGATCTTGGTGATCAAGTCATTGGTCTTGAGGCCAGCGCGAAAGGCCGGTGTGCCCTCGATCGGGGACACCACCTTGACCAGGCCGTCTTCCTGGGTAATCTCGATACCGACGCCGACAAAGCGCCCGCTGGTACCCTCGCGAAACTCCTTGAATGACTTCTTGTCGAAGTATTGGGAGTGCGGGTCGAGACTGGCCACCATGCCTGAAATGGCGTCTGTGATCAACTTCTTCTCGTCAACCGGCTCCACATAATCACTCTTGACCATGCTGAAGACAGCGGCCAGTTGCTGCAGTTCTTCCAATGGCAGCGGCGCCAAGGTGCCGCGTGCGACGGTCTGAAGCGACACCGTGGTGAGGGCGCCCGCAACAACGCCCAACGATATCCAGCCAGCGACTTTTAGTTTGTAACCCATGACGATTCCTTAGCTAAGCCAATATACACCTTGGACACGGCAACCGTCGGCTGGTTCCGACATTTCCAAACAGATTGAAGGCCTTGCATGGCAAGCGCCCAGCGATCACTTGCGCCCCTGAGCGGCGACCGCCTTGGCTGCAGCGTCTGCTGCAGCGGCGTCGCCCAGGTAGTAGTGCCGTATCGGCAGCAGCGCCGAATCAAGCTCGTAGACCAGTGGAATTCCGTTGGGAATGTTGAGTCCGACAATATCGGTATCGGACACCTTGTCCAGGTACTTCACCAGGGCCCGGATCGAATTGCCGTGTGCTGCCAGGACGATGCGCTTGCCAGATCGGATGGCCGGTGCGATGGTGTCGTTCCAGAAGGGCAGTACCCGATCGACGGTGTCCTTCAGGCACTCGGACAGCGGTACCTGATCCGGCGCCAGTTGCGCGTATCGGATGTCCGAGCGCTCGCAGCGCGGATCCTCTGGCTCCAGCGGGGGAGGCGGGGTGTCGTAACTGCGCCGCCAGACCAGGACCTGTTCGTCGCCGTACTTGCGCGCCATGTCGGCTTTGTTCAAGCCTTGTAATGCGCCGTAATGGCGTTCGTTCAACCGCCAGCTGTGCACCACTGGCAGCCAGGTACGATCCAGTTCGTCCAGGCAGTGCCACAGGGTCCTGGTCGCCCGCTTGAGCACGCTCGTATATGCCAGGTCGAATTCGAAGCCCTGCTCGCGCAGCAGGCGCCCAGCGGTTTTCGCCTGCTCGATTCCCGTGTCGGTGAGGTCGACGTCGGTCCAGCCGGTGAAGCGGTTTTCCAGGTTCCAGGTGGATTCACCGTGACGTATCAGTACTAGTGTGTGCATAGGATTAGAACAATGAATCAGGCGGAAAAAATCACCGCGCCGAAAATGGTTTGCCTGCCATTCTAAAATGGCGCGCTGCGCGGACTTGCCGCGTTGCTGCCAACGTCAAGGATTGCCGTGAATTTTTTAGTTGATAACTGGATGCTGGTCCTGGTTGCCGTGTCTTCGGGCGCCATGCTGTTCATGCCGGCCTTGCGCGGTGCCGCCGATGCGGGAGTGACAACAGCCGACGCGGTGCAAATGATGAACCGCGACAAAGCTGTCGTCATCGATGTCTGCGAGAGCGAAGAGTATGCTGCTGGGCACCTGGCAGGCGCCAGGAATATTCCCTTGAATCAGCTGGAAGACAAACTTGCTGCGGCAGTGAAGAACAAGGCTTTGCCACTCATTCTGGTATGCCAGACCGGCGCGCGTTCGGGCCGTGCGGTGGCCATTGCCAAGAAACTGGGATATGAAAAGGTCCAGTCCTTGTCGGGCGGATTGGGTGCCTGGAAAAGCGCCAGTTTGCCGATCCAGAAGTCCTGACCTGGCCTAACAGCGTGCCAGACGCAGTGCTTGCCGCCACCACTACCATAGTCACTGCTCATTCGAAAGCCTTCAGCATGCAAGCTGTCACCATGTATTCCACTGCCGTGTGCCCCTACTGCATTCGGGCCAAGCAGTTGCTGAAAGAACGCGGCGTCGATCAAATTGACGAGATCCGGGTCGATCTGGACCAATCCTTGCGCGCCAGAATGATGGAAGTCACTGGCCGGCGCACGGTTCCACAGATTTTTATCGGGCCAACCCATGTGGGCGGTTGTGACGAACTGGTGGAACTCGACAGTCAAGGCGGCTTGCTGCCCTTGCTCGCGGCGACATAAGCGGTGCCAAGGCATCATTTGCAACTGAGATAATCGCCAGTCGCGCCGTCGCTGCGGCGCTGCTCGTCAAGTACAGCCCGCGCTTGGCTCGCTCCCCTTAACCTGAAAGATTTCCATGGCAGAAGAAAACACCCCAACTTTCCAGATTCAACGCATCTACCTGAAGGAGACGTCGCTGGAGCAACCCAACTCCCCGGCCATCCTGCTCGAAAAAGAGCAGCCGACGGTGGATATTCAGCTGAACGTGGAAGCCAACAACGCGGCCGACGGCGTGTATGAAATATGTGTCATGGCAACAGTTCATACCAAGATCAAGGACAAAACCGTATTTCTGGTGGAGGTCAAGCAGGCCGGGATTTTCGAGATCCGCAACATCGAACAAGAGCAGATGAGCCAGATCATGGGCATTGCCTGCCCTCAGATCGTCTATCCCTATTTGCGTGGCAACGTGGCCGATTTGATCCAGCGCAGCGGGTTTCCGCCTGTTCATCTGTCGGAAATAAACTTCCAGGCAATGTACGAACAGCAGCGCGCACAGGCTGCCGCAGGCGAGCAGCCCAGCATAGTGACCCAGTAATCGCGGGCGCTGCTGCTCCATCTGGCGCTGATGGATATTGCTATTCTTGGTGCCGGCGCTTGGGGCACAGCGTTGGCAGTCCACGCGCTGGAGCATGTTGGCGCCGGGCACAGCGTCAGTCTGTGGGTGCGTGATGCGCGTCAGGCCGACGCGATGCGCCAAACACGTTCGAACCGCCAATATCTGCCGACGATTGCGCTACCGGACGCCTTGCGCGTGCGGGATTGGCCCAATACGGCGCGGGCCTCGAATGGATTGGACGGATCGATCAGCGCGGCACTTGCAAACCCCGACCTTGTGATCGTGGCCACGCCAGTGGCCGCATTGCGTTCGGTTCTCACGCAGTTGCACGATTGCTCGGCGCCGGTAGCTTGGTTGTGCAAAGGACTCGAGCAAGCCGGCAAGTCGGCAGTTGAGGGCGCTGCTTCTGCAAGCGGCCTGATGGCCCACGAGGTGCAGGCAGAGGTTGCGCCCGCGCTGCGTTCCGGCGTGCTGAGTGGCCCCAGTTTTGCGATCGAGGTGGCGCTGGGCAAACCTGCGGCGCTGGTTGCCGCCAGCTTGGACGCGCAGGTCCGTGGCGCATTGGTGCAAGCCCTGCACGGCGCGCACATGCGTATCTATGGCAGCGAGGACATCGTCGGTGTCGAAGTCGGCGGCGCGGTCAAGAACGTGCTGGCCATCGCCACCGGTCTGTGCGACGGATTGGAACTGGGCAACAATGCGCGCGCTGCCCTGATCACCCGCGGCCTGCATGAAATGACGCAGTTGGGGGCAGCGCTAGGCGCCCGTGCGCAGACCTTCACCGGGCTCAGTGGCCTCGGTGACCTGGTATTGACCGCCACTGGCGACTTGTCGCGCAACCGTAAAGTCGGCCTGGCCCTGGCCGGCGGGCAGACGCTGGAGCAGGCGGTGCAATCATTGGGTCATGTGGCCGAAGGCGTGTTCTGCGCCCGTGCGCTCGCCCAGCGCGCGGCGCGGATGGGTGTCGACATGCCGATCTGCCGCGCCGTCGATGCGCTGCTGGACGGCCGGCTCAATCCGTCCCAGGCGGTCGCCGAATTGATGGCGCGTCAGGCGCGCGACGAACTGTAGTCGGCGCAAGGCCGGCGGCGGCGCTTCAACTGCACGTCAGTGCGCCTCAGTCGATGCTGTGCTGTAGGCCAGCCGCACATAGATCGGCGCAAATGACTCAGCCTGCGTGATGTCGATCAGGTTTTCCTTGGCCAACTCGAGCAACGCGATGAATGTCACCACAAGTACCTGGCTACCCTTGGCCGGATCGAACAGATTCTCAAACTCGACAAAGCGCTGTCCCTGCAAGCGGCGCAGTACGATGCCCATATGCTCGCGCACCGACAACTGTTCGCGCGAAATGTGGTGATGCTGTATCAGCTTGGCGCGCCGCACGATGTCGCGCCAGGCCTCCTGCAAGTCGGCCAGATCGACGTCTGGAAAGCGTGGCTGCATGGATTGCTCGATCGTGACCTGCGCGCGCAGAAAATCGCGACCTGACTGGGGGATCGCATTCAATGCCGCCGCCGCCATTTTGATCTGCTCGTACTCCAGCAGCCGGCGTACCAGTTCTGCGCGCGGGTCCTCGGCTTCCTTGCCTTCGGCAGTCTTGCGCGGCGGCAGCAACATGCGCGACTTGATCTCGATCAGCATGGCGGCCATCAGCAGGTATTCGGCCGCCAGTTCCAGGTTGCGTCCGCGAATCTCGTCCACATAGACAAGGTACTGGCGTGTCACGCCCGCCATCGGAATATCCAGGATGTTGAAGTTCTGCTTGCGGATCAGGTACAGAAGCAGATCCAGCGGGCCCTCGAACGCTTCAAGGAACACCTCCAGCGCGTCGGGCGGGATGTACAAGTCCTGCGGTATCGCGAACAGCGGCTCGCCATACAGGCGCGCCAGCGCAACCTGATCGACCACGTCGGGCATGTCGCGCATATCGCGCATGTTGGCGAGGTCGTCGGACGCGTCAGCGATAGCGGAGGTACTCATGGGTGCAGGGCGGTGCCGCGATGGGTGCAGGCTTTTGCGCCAGAGAGGGTGATAGCGGCAGGGAGCTGGCAATCAGATGGCTGGTGCAGCCTCATTGTCGGATCGGCGCAACGCGCCAGGAAGACTCAATGTGAATCGGTTTGATACACGTATGGATTCTGGGCAACTTGCGCCTTGCGGTACGACCGCCAGGCGGTGCGGTCTATCTGTTTATCCCATAACAGTTCACGTCCCTCACGCTGCAGCGCCTCGAGCTCGGGCTTGTCCGCCTTGAGCTGGGCAATGAACTGGGTGACATCGGATTGGTAATCCGGACGGCGAAATATGGACATAGACTTGAATCCTCAGTGGACTGAATTTTACAGGGGACGACATGGCGCGATGGACAGGTGTGTGGGCGATCTGCTCGGTAGTGCTGGCGCTGGCTGCTTGCGATCCGCAACGGATTCGCGAACTTGAGGAGGGGCTGTCAACCGAGGCAGACGTTCGCGAGCGCTTTGGCGAGCCGGAGAACATCTGGAATGCGCCGCAGGGAGGCCGCATATTTGAATACAACCGCCAACCCTCGGGCTACCAGAACTACATGATCACGATCGGACCGGACGGCAAGATGAGTGCGCTGCGCCAAGTGCTTGCACCGCACAATTTCGCGCGCGTGCTACCGGGCATGATGATGGAGGATGTGCGTCGCATGCTGGGTAAGCCGATGCGGGTCACACCATTCGAACTCAAGCGACAGACCCATTACGACTGGCGTTACCGGGATGGTCCGAATGCGGTAGACGCACAGATTTTCACAGTGATCTTTGACAAGGATCTGCGCGTGCTGTCCACTGGCTCAGGCCCCGATCCTGGAGAGCACGGCAACGAGCGTCGTTGACACGCATTGGGTTGAATGCAGGGCGTTTGGCCCCCTGTCTTGGAGCCCAATCCCCATGCCCCGCTTCTCGCCGGGCGTTAAATCGATTACCCTCGGGCACGCGCGACCTGCATCAGTTGCCATGCGCGACAAAAAAACATCAATGCGTTGGAGCAATTCTCACCTGACCGGTGGCGGCAAATCGCCAGGCGCTTTATCTGCCGGGCGTTTGGGCTGGCGGCTGGTCCATTTCGTCTGTGAATGCCATCGACGCGCGCTGAAGTGCCTGTTGACATGCGTGGCTTGAGCCTGGTCGCCTGGCTGGTTCTGGTGGGCCTGGGCCACATGGCGTTGGTCCTGATTGGTTTGCGCGGCATGAGCGAACCTGCAGAATGGTTGGTGGTGCTGGGCCTGGCCGGGCTATCCGGCTGTCTGGTCATGGCATTTCTGATGCGGCGCTTGCGCGGCCAACTTGCCCGGGTACCTGAAGGCAGCGGGCAGGAACAGGATCTGCGGCAGGAACTCGACGGCGTGCGCGCCCAATTGCGTGCCAACGAAGCGCGTTTGCGCGAAGTGCTCGACGCGGTGCCGGCGGGTTTGGCGGTCTATGACAACCAGGATCGCCTGCTGGTATTCAATCAGGAAGTCTCGCGCCAGTATCCCTACCGCAGCCAGGAGCCGGTGATTGGGGAAACCTACGAAAACTTGATGCGCCGTGCCTTGCGCGAGGGCCGCATTGCCGATGCCGTTGGGCGCGAGGAGGAGTGGCTTGCCTTGCGGCTTGCAGGCCGCGGCGCGCTCGATACACCCTTGTTGCGGCACACTGACGATGGGCATTGGGTCCATTTCTATGAGATCAGGACCTCATCCGGTTATCTTGTGATGACCCGCCTGGACATGACGCCGATGGTGGAAAAAGGACTGGCGCTGGAGCGTGCCAACGAGCAGATCCTGCGCTTGTCGACCACCGATGGGCTGACCGGCATTGCCAATCGGCGCATGTTCGACCAGACCTTGCAGACCGAATGGCAGCGTTGTGCCCGCAACCACAGCAGCTTGTCCTTGCTGATGATCGATATCGATCATTTCAAGCACTACAACGAGCAGTACGGGCATCAGACCGGGGACGAATGCCTGCGCCAGGTGGCGCGGATTCTTGTCATGTGTGCCAAGCGCTCCGGCGAGATCGTGGCGCGCTATGGCGGCGAGGAGTTTGCCATTTTGTTGCCAGGCACCGAGA
>JBBKVW010000144.1:0-5342 GCA_037968655.1 Burkholderiaceae bacterium | reverse complement strand
CGCAGGCGCGCATCGTGCAGGCGGTGCGGGACTTGGTCAGGAATGACCGCAGCGAGGGCGTGATCGCCATCGTCTCGCACGGCGCGGTGGGCACATTGCTGTATTGCCATCTCAGTGGTAAACCGATCGACCGGCGTTGGGACCAGCCGGCCAACGGAGGTGGCAATTACTTCGGGTTTTCACTGGCACCCGACACAGTGGATGGATGGTGGCGGGCCATAGATGAAGCGCCGGCCTGAATGGCATCCGGCGCATGCACTGGATCATTCTTTTTTGACGCAGGCCGGGTTACAACTGGGTTACCCGCCGATGCGCTGGTAGGATTCCTGAATCGCTTCGATGCCACAGCGACGCTGTGCGCGGCCGTACTTTGGCCGTCCCGTCAAACGGCGTCGCAAATCATTTGTTTCACCAGGATTGCGAATTGAATTCACCAGTAGACCTGCAGCGCACCGACGCTGCGATTTTTGGCGACCTGCAAGGCGTGCGGGTGTGCGTCGACGTGGGCGGAACCAAGGTTGCGGTCAGCGTAGCCGACCACCGTGGACTGCAGGGACGCATCGCCGAGCCGACGGCCAAGCAGGGCCCCAACGACGCGCTGGCGCAGCAGATCATCCGGATGGTCGAGGCCAGTTGCGCACAAGCCGGTGTTGCACCAGACGATGCGGTGGCGGTCGGCGTGTCGTCTTGCGGTCCGTTCGTGATCCGCGACGGCTGCGTCGAACTGGCGGCGCCCAATATCTGTGGTGGACTGGCCGGCAAGGCGCGTGGTCTGCCCAACGACTGGACCAGTGCGCTGCTCGAGGCGCCGCTGCGCCAGCGCTTTGCCGGTGTCACGGTGGCCAATGACGCGATCGCGGCCCTGATCGCCGAACGCCGCTGGGGTGCGCTGCGCGGTATGGACCATTGCGCCTATGTCACCTGGAGCACCGGCATCGGCATCGGCCTGTGTGTCGATGGCCATGTGCTGCAGGGCAAGAACGGCAATGCCGGGCATGCCGGCCACATGTTCGTCAACGACAACCTGGATGCGCTGTGCGGCTGCGGCAATATCGGCGACGTCGAGGGCCAGGTGGCCGGCAATGCAGTGGCGCGGCGCTTTGCCTCACATGGCTACGCCGATGCGGCGGCCTTGATGGCGGCGGCGCGTGGCGGCGACCTTGCGGCTTCGGGCATCGTCGATGCGCTGTGCCTGGTGATGGGCCGCATGCTGTACAACCTCGTCGCAACGCTGGACCTGCAAGCCATCAGCATGGGCGGCAGTGTGTTCTCGCACCACCAGGACTACCTGCTGCCCCGCCTGCGCAGGCATATCGAGGGCAAGTTGCCGGCGTTGACCCAGGGCGTAGTGCTGACCAGCGCCGGCTTGGGCGACAAGGTGGGCGACTACGCCGCGCTGGCCCTGGTGGCCTGAGCCTGCAGCGCGCAGATTGCGCGGCTGAACCTATTCCTTGCGCAACGTCAGCGCCAGCACCTTGCCGGCAATGCAGCGCCCCTGGGCCTGGCCGCCGCGCACGCCAAAGCCGAAGTGGATGCCGGCATACAAGCGCGAGCGCGAGGCCTCGTCGGCGGCGCTCTCGAAGCTGGCAAAGTCGCGTGGTCCCCAGCCGCGGTCGTTGTGGGTGTTGTCGGTGAAGCGTGTCTGTGCGCCAAACAGCTGGGCCAGCACGCCGGCCGCCGCGCTGGACTGCACCGAATGCGCCGACGGATATTCCGGAAACGGCGGCGTGTCCATCATCGTGGGTACCCAGTTGCTGTCTATCACCAGTTGCACATAGGTCACCGGGCGCAGCAGGCTGTGGCTGTATTTGGCCGACCAGGCGGCGATGAAGGCATCGGCCATTGCCAGGTTGAGCTGCGCCAACGTGCGCGCCGCCTCGGCCAGGCTGGCCTTGCGCAGCGCGAGCAGGTCGTTGGCGATGAACACCCAGTGGCCGGCGGGCGTGGGCGTCTTGCCCGGATCGTCGGCCCAGTACAGCGCAATCTGGCGCTGCTCCTGTGTCGCTGCCTGGGCGATCCGGTAGACATCCTGCGCATCCTGGTAGAAGGCTGACGTCTTGCCTTCGTCAAACGCCGGCGGCGGTGGTGCCGGGCATTCTTTCGCGCTCTTGAGCGCGAAAGGGCGGTTCTCACCCCAGCGTGGCAACAGGGCCTGGGCAAAACCGGGCGGCGTTGCGCTCCACTGGCCGGCACCGCTGGGCGGTACATAGTTTGGAATGCCACGCCGCACCGGGCCCCAGGCCTCATGGCCGCCGTCGGTGCGGGCCCAGGTCATCAATGCCATGGCGATCAACCGTCCCCGGCTCTCGGAGCGGTTGGCGATTTCCGGGTTCAGCCCTGCGGGGTCGAAATCCTGGCCATGGCGCAGCACCATGTTGCGTTCCAGCAGGTCGATTCGGGCCTTGTTTTCGGCGCTGGCGTTGCTGTACATCATGCGTGTCATCGTTGCCATCGCGGCGTTGGCCACAGTGGGCCAATGCAGTACTTCGTCAGGCTGGGCCAGTGGCAGCGAGCTCAATTCGTTCAGTTGCCCGGCCAGGCTCTGGTGCTGCGGCATGCCGGGAATGATGGATTCATATAGCGCCAGCGACAGGTAGGCCAGCGCGCGCGAGGCCACCGGCGCGCTGAAGCCGGGCGATTGCTGGGTCAGTTGCAGCGCCAGGCTGAACCAGTCGTTGACCAGTGCCGCGCTATAGCTGCTGGCCGGCCGCGCGAGCGGTGCTGGCGACTGGGCGAGGGCGTTGCTGGCCAGCAGCGCTGCCAGCAGCATCGTGACGACATGGTGGCGCAGTACGCGGGCTGGATTCACTGCGACTTCCAGGGGCTGATTCCGGCCGTGCGGTCCACCAGATAGTTGCTGCCGGCGGCGGCCGGGTACCACTGGCTCCAGTCGCCATGCGGCCAGCGCACCCGCAGACGGACCTTGTCCACCTTGCCCAGGCCGAAATGCATGAAGCCCAGCTGTCCGCTGGCGTGGCCGCCACCGATGGTCAGCTCCTGGCGCAGCGTGCGCTGCCCAAGGTCGACTTCGACCCACGCGCCGATCGCGTCGCGATTGCCTCCGCTCTGGCGCAAGCGCAGTTGTAGCCATTGGCCGGGCACGACCGGCCGCTCGGCCGTGCCGGTGCCCACGTTGCGCCACAGCTGCGCCTTGTCCCAGCGATTGACCACCAGCATGTCGAGCATGCCGTCGCCGTTGAGGTCGACCAGCAGCCCGCCGCGGCCGCGTTTGTAGCTGGCAATGCCGGCCTGCTGCCCGGTCTCGACGAACTGTCCGTCGGCGCGCTGCAACAGCAGGTTGTTCGGGTCCAGCGTCGCGAAGTCGGCCATGCTGGCCACATTGCCCTTGACGATGAACAGATCGAGCAGTCCATCGTGGTTGACGTCGGCAAATTGCGCATGCCAGGCAGTGGACGGGTGGATATCGCCACCGACGTAGGGTCGATGCGCGGTGGCGCCGCGCTTGAACGCGATGTCGCTGTAGCTGGGCTTCTCGCCGTTGCCGTCGAGCACCTGCAGCTTGTTGTCGGCCATGCTGGTCAGGAACACCGCCGGCCGGCCCGTACCGTCCAGGTCGGCGCTGGCAATGCCCATGCCCCAGACCTGCAGCGGCTTCCAGCCCTGGGCTTCGGTGAACAGCCGGGGCGGCTGGTTGGGTGGCAGCTCCCACAGCTGCTCCTGGCCGCCCTTGAAATACTCGCGGTCATTGCTGACACGCAGCGCCACCGTGCCACGCCCGCTCCAGTCGGCAAACAGCATCGACAGCGCGCAGTGGCCGGGCGCCAGTGCCAGCGGTTCGGCAAAGCCACGGCCGTTGGGAGCAGGGCGCAGCAGGCTGCCGGGCGTGCAGCTGCCCCAGGGAAAATCATGCTTGCCACGGTCGACATAGCTGCCGATGGCCAGGGTCGGCCAGTCCTTGCCCTTCTCCCAGGTGGCGCTGAAGGCGCTGTGCCAGGCGTTGTCGGCGCGCACGTTCCAGCGTTCGTTGGCGCGCTCAAAGCGGCAGCCGCCCAGGCCGCGAAACAGCTGTACTTCGCCCACGCGCAGCACCGTCAGGTCGCTATGGCCGTCGCCGTCGATGTCGATCGGATAGGCCCCGTTGGCGCCGGTCATTTCCAGGCCCGAGCGTTCCTCGGCCAGCTTGACCGGCCCGCCCCGGCTGCTGCGGTTGCGGTAGAACTTGGCCTTGGTGACGCCGCCGGTGACATAGACCTCGGGCAGGTCGTCGCCATCGCAATCGAAGGCCGCCACACCGCCGCCAACCTGGAATTCGAAGTCCCCTTCAAATCGGCTCTGCAGGCCAGCGCTGTCGGTCTCCTCGATAAAGCGCACCAGGGTCGGATCGCCTTCGGCGCTGCCGGCTGGGTTGACGGTGAAAAAGGCGGCAGCCGCAAGCAGGCCGGTTGCTCGACGGATGCTTCTCGCAAATGCCATGTCAGACCCGCCCGGCCGGTCCAAAGGTGCTGATGGCCCCCTCGGAGGGCACCGAACGACGTGCGCGTGGAGCGTGTCTCATTTCAGAGCGCCACCCAGGCGCCGGTTTTTTCGGACGCGAACAGTGCATCAATCACCCGCATGTTGGCCAGCGCATCGTCGATGCCCCAGGGCAGCGGCGTCTGCTCGCGCACCGCCAGCGCAAAGGCGTCGCCCTGCAGGCCGTACTGGTCGCAGGCGGCCATGGTGTGTCGGTGGATGCCACTGCCGTCCAGAGCCGATCCGTCGTCGGTCCAGACCTCGGTGGTCTTGCCGGCCGGTGCATTGAACGGAATCTGCACTTCGATGCGCTTTTTTTCGCCCACGATCTGCACCCGCTGGTAGGGCACGCTCTGGGTCGAGGCGGTGAACACCAGGCGACGGCCGGCGCCAAAGTCGAGCAGTGCGCTGACGGTTCGGTCGGTGCCGAACTGCGGGTCGCGGTCGATCAGCGCAATCACGCGCTGCGGCTCGCAGCCGAACAGGTAGCGCGCTGTACGACATTGGCTGCTATGCCATCGTGACGGCGCGCTACCTGTTCGGCTGCGAGCCGCAGCGCGTGATTGCGCTGATCGACCGCGACCCGCAGTTCGGCACCGACCGAACCGTCAGCGCAAAGGCGTCGCCCTGCAGGCCGTACTGATCGCAGGCGGCGATGGTGTGTTGGTGGATGCCACTGCCGTCCAGTGCCGATCCGTCGTCGGTCCAGACCTCGGTGCTCTTGCCGGCCGGCGCATTGAACGGAATCTGCACTTCGATGCGCTTTTTGTCGCCGACGATCTGCACCCGCTGGTAGGGCACGCTCTGGGTCGAGGCGGTGAACACCAGGCGACGGCCGGCGCCAAAGTCGAGCAGTGCGCTGACGGTTC
>JBBKVW010000143.1:0-3823 GCA_037968655.1 Burkholderiaceae bacterium | reverse complement strand
GAGCGCGCTGGGACCGCATGTCCGATCGATTCCGAAGGCCTTCGACTGCGACGACATGGACGCGTTGTTGAGCGAGATCGCCTTGGCCTTGCCCGGCGTTCAAGCGACGTGAGGCACCTCTGCAGGCAGCCCCGGCGGCCTCTTGAACAAGGCCCGGCATCGCTGCGGCCACACTGTCCGACCTCTAGCCCGGGACTGCCATGACATTGAGAGTCCTTGAAGGCGGCGGTTTGATGGGCGCGATGCTTCGCGCCCTGGATGATTCGAACTCGCCACTTGGCGACCCGACGCATTGGCCGGTCCAGTTGCGCACTTTGGTCGGCATCATGCTGAGCGCGCCACAACCGATGTTTCTCGCCTGGGGCCAGGACCAGTTGATGCTCTACAACGACGGCTACGTCGAGATACTCGGAGGCCATCACCCCGCACTGGGCAAACCGTTTCTGCAGGTGTGGGCAGAGATTGCCGATCGAGTCGGCCCGATCATGGCGCGCGCCTATGACGGCAAGTCGACCTACATGGACGACATCGAACTCGTCCTGCAACGCCATGCCCGGCCAGAAGAAGCGCATTTTTCTTTTTTCTATACGCCCGTGCGCAGCGAAACGGGCAGCGTTCTTGGCGTCTTTTGCGCCTGCACCGAAACAACACCGCAAGTGGCGGCCCAGCGCGACCGGGTGGAAGAAATGGAGCGCCTGCGCGAGATGTTCGAGCAGTCCCCCAGCTGGGTGGCCGTGCTGCGCGGGTCGAGTCACCGTTTCGAGTTGACCAACAAGGCCTTCATGCAGTTCACCGCACAGCGCGACGTGATCGGCAAGCCGGCGCGCGACGCGCTGCCCGAACTCGATGGGCAGGGGTTCTTCGAACAGCTCGACAAGGTCTTCGCGAGCAACCGGCGCGTCAAAAGCGAGGCCATGCCGATCAAGGTAGCACGCACGATGGGCGAGGTGCCGATTGCGCGTTATATCGACTTCATTTTCCAACCCCTGCGCGATCGTCTTGGCACGGTAACGGGCATCTTTGTCGAAGGTCAGGACCTCACGATCTCGCACAAACAAGCCCAGGTACTTCGCGAAAGCGAAGAGAAGTTTCGAACCTTTGCACAAGCCGTTCCGAACCATGTGTGGACGTCACCTGCCGATGGTCAACTCGACTGGGTCAACGAACAGACCCTGACCTACAGCGGGCTATCGCTGAAAGACCTGGCCGGAAACGGCTGGGCGAAATTGGTCCATGCCGATGACCTAGCTGCGGCCTCCGCTGCCTGGCGTGAGGCACTGGCCCACGGAACAGACTACGAGATCGAATTCCGCATCCGGCGCGCCGACGGTGTCTATCGTTGGCACCTGGTGCGCGCATTGCCGATCCGCAGCGCGGCGGGCGAGGTTGTGCGATGGGTCGGAACGAATACCGACATCGAACAGCAGCGCGCCGACCGCGAAGCCCTGCAGCAAATCAATATGGACCTGGAGCGCCGGGTTGATGAGCGAACGCGTGAGCGCGACCGCATCTGGCGCAATTCCCCCGACCTGATGGCCGTGCTGGGATCCGATGGTGTGTTCAGCGAAGTGAACCCGGCATGGGCCAGCATTCTCGGCTGGGCCCCCGCCGACGTGGTCGGCAAGCGGATCGATGCGCTGGTGCACCCGGACGATCGCGCGAACGCCGAGAACGCGCTGGTGCGCGCCAGCGTCGGCATCTTGCCGACTTTCGAGTGCCGGGTGCTTCATTCGGATGGCAGCTATCGCAGCCTTGCCTGGACAGCGGCGCCGGAGGGCGATGCGATCTTTGCCTTCGGCCGCGACATCACGCCCGACAAGGAACAGAAGAAGGCATTGGCACTGGCCGAGGAACAACTCCGCCAGTCGCAGAAGATGGAAGCCATTGGCCAGCTGACCGGTGGCATCGCGCACGACTTCAACAACATGCTGGCCAGCATATACGGGTCGATCCAGCTGATCCAGCGCAAGACAAAAACCGGCAAACTGGAGGGCATCGAAACCCTGCTTGAACGGGCCTCGGCGAGCACGCAACGGGCGAGCTCGCTGACGCAGCGCCTGCTTGCGTTTGCACGCCGGCAATCGCTTGACATCCGACCTGTCGATGTCGTGCAGCTGGTCGAATCACTCGAAGAGATGTTCGTTCGCACGATCGGACCGACGATGTCATTGAAGATCGAACTCGCCGACGACCTGTGGTCGGCCAGGATCGACGCCGGCCAGCTCGAGAACGCGCTTTTGAACCTGGTGATCAATGCGCGTGATGCGATGCCCGAAGGCGGGCACCTGCGCATCGAGGCCGAGAACGTCGAGATTGACGCGGCCCATGCGGCCGGTCAGGTTGAAGTGAACGCCGGCGAATACGTCGCTGTGCGCGTCACGGATGACGGCGCCGGCATGCCTGCGAAAGTCATCGCCCGGGTGTTCGATCCGTTTTTCACCACCAAGCCCATCGGCCAGGGAACCGGCCTGGGGCTGTCGATGGTCTACGGATTCGTGAAACAGGCGGGCGGGCACATCCGCATTCACAGTGAGGTCGGTCGCGGCACAGCGGTGAGCCTGTTCCTGCCGCGCGACCTCTCTGGCGGCGCGATCGCCGACCCGGCAGCAAGCGCCGCGCCGACGACGCATATCCAGACTGGCGAGACCATCCTCGTCGTCGAAGACGAAGAGAGCGTGCGTTCGGTGATCGTGGCCGTGCTGCAAGACCTGGGCTACCGCTTCATGGAAGCAGCCAATGCCGACGCTGCGCTGGCGGTCTTCGACACGGGAACCCACATCGATTTGCTGGTCACCGACGTTGGCCTGCCGGGGATGAACGGCCGGCAGCTGTCAGAGATCGCCACGGCGCTCCAGCCAGGCCTCAAGGTGCTGTTCGTCACCGGCTACGCCGAGCAGGCGGCTGTGCGCCAAGGCTTCCTGAGCGCCGGCATGCAGATGATCAACAAGCCCTTCGTGATCGACGAGCTGGCCAGCCGGATTGGTTCGATGCTGGCAGCGGATCAATCGAGTCCGCCTTGACACACCAGGCTGGCGTGCCGTAGCACGCCCAGGGCACTCTGATCGACGGCACCGGCGTCGTGCCGCGTGCCCTTCTGGCAAGCCGCCGAGGCCGCAACACCCGGTAGTCGACTTCTCGCTGTGTCTGCGTACGCGGCGTCTCGTCCGACACGGCTTGCTCTACTGCGCCGATAGCAGCCAGGCGCCAACGCGGATCAAATAGCTTCACAGCGCGTCGACCGCATGGTCAACCTATACCCATGATGCAAGGAAGCTCCAAATGCCAGTTACCTCCAGCCGAGCCAACATCCGGCTGATTGCGCCCATCGCGGCGCGCACCATGAGCCGCCCGCCGCCCGGCCGGACACGCATCGCCATCGACAGCGTGCTCGAGTACGACGTCGCCGCCACGAGCGAGTTTGTCTTCCTTATCCACGTGGCGGACCTGCCGGGGCAGATATTGATCCAGGAGTCGCTGCTGATAGAGCCGCGCATCCCGTACCGCTGCTATACCGACGCCGCTACCGGCAACCGCTTCCTGCGCCTGCAGGCCGCAGCCGGAAAGTTCAAGGTGGTGTACCGCGCCATCGTCGATCGCAGTGTCGAGACGATGGCGCCCGACACACCGGAAGTGGCGGTACACGACATCCCGGCCGACGTACTGCATTACCTCACACCGAGTCGCTACTGTGAATCGGACGAACTCAGTGCGGATGCGCAGGCGCTGTTCGGCGCCATGGCCCCGGGCTTGCAGCGCGTGCAGGCGATCAGCGACTGGGTACAGAACAACATCACGTACCAAATCGGATCGAGCGATGCCAGCA
>JBBKVW010000142.1:0-8656 GCA_037968655.1 Burkholderiaceae bacterium | reverse complement strand
GCCCTTCCCCGCCCCACGCGTGTTCCCGGTGCACAAGTTCCTGATCCGCGATGTCGGCCAGCAACCGGCCCTTGAGCCGGACCAGGTCGAGCAGGATGCCGCGGGTCACGATCGGCGGCATCTTCTCGATCCCGAGTCGCGCCGCGCCAGTGGTGCTGCGGATGGTGTCACCCAGGTAGCCGTTGTACAGCTTGTCGTCGTACCAGGCGTGGCACAGGGCGTCCATGTGGGTGCCGATATGCAGCGGCATCATGACCGCGTCTTCGGCGAACTGGAAGCCGTCCGGCCGGCCGGCGCCGGCGGCATAGTCACCGCCGTCACGGGTCATGAAATGCTGCAGGCCGCAACGGTGCGACGGAACCGGCGTCTTGGCCGACAACAACTGCGCCAGCCGGAGCACCTCGCCGGTGCGCACCAGTGCGCTGGCGCGGCGCACTTCGTCCGGCCCGATGTGGTTGAGCGTGCCGCGCTCATCGTCGGGGCCCCAGCGGCCCCAACCCGGGTGGGATTGCGCCGCGCCTGGGTCCGCCATGGCGCGATCGTCTTTCGGGCCGCGGCCACCCGCTGCGGTGCGATCCGGCGCTTGCACCGGGTTGGCTTGGTCCTGCACAACGCGGGCTTCATCCGAGGGGTTCCGGGACGTTATCTTGGCCACACACATGCTCCTGTTGATTTCCCGCCTCGTTGCATCGACCTGCGCCGCCCCGGGGCGAAACGGCTTCGGCGTGACCGGCCTGCCAGACCCTCGACGCCCGGCCCTTGCCGCACGCCGATTTGACCGGTAAGATCAATCATATGCGCAATAGTATCATTTATCTACCGGCGGGTATATCAATTTTTTCCGGCGTGCAATCCGGGGGCAAAGGGCGTGTGTGGGTGTGATCACCGATATCGAGGATCTCAGGCTGCTGGCCCGGCGCCGAGTGCCGCGCATGTTCTATGAGTATCTCGACGCGGGCTCCTGGACCGAGGGCACCTACCGCGCCAACGCGCGCGACCTGCAGCGCATCAAGCTGCGCCAGCGGGTGGCGATCGATATCGGGGCGCGCTCCACGCGCAGCCGCATGGTCGGGCAGGAGGTTGCGATGCCGGTCGCACTGGCACCGACCGGCCTCACCGGCATGCAGCACGCGGACGGCGAGATTCTGGCTGCGCGCGCCGCGATGCGCTTTGGTGTTCCGTTCGCGCTCTCGACCATGAGCATCTGTTCGATCGAGGACGTGGCGCGGGCCACCAACGGCCATCCGTTCTGGTTCCAGTTGTATGTGATGAAGGACCGCGACTTCATCGAGCGCTTGATGGACCGCGCCCGCACGGCAGGCTGCCCGGCCTTGATCGTCACGCTCGACGCGCAGATCGTCGGCCAGCGGCACCGGGACCTGAAGAACGGCCTGAGTGCCCCGCCCAGGCTGACGTTGGCGAACATCCTGAACATGATGACCAAGCCGCGCTGGGCCATGGGCATGTTGCGCACGCCGCGGCGCTCGTTCGGCAACATCGTCGGGCATGCCAAGGGCGTCGACGACATCGGCGCCATGGCCGAGTGGGCCGCGCGCCAGTACAACGCCGACCTGAACTGGGGCGATATCGCCTGGATCCGGAAATACTGGCGCGGCAAGCTGATCATCAAGGGCATCATGGACGAGCGCGATGCCCGGCTCGCGGCCGACAGCGGCGCCGATGCCCTGATAGTTTCCAACCATGGCGGACGCCAGCTCGACGGCGCGGAGTCGGCGATTCGCGCACTGCCCCGGATCGTGCGCGCGCTCGATGGCCGCATTGAGGTGCACATGGACAGCGGCATCCGCAGCGGGCAGGATGTGCTGCGGGCGCGGGCACTGGGTGCCACCGGAACCTACATCGGGCGCGCGTTTGTCTACGGTCTGGGGGCGCTGGGCGAAGCGGGCGTCACCCGGGCGCTGGAGATCATCCACAAGGAGCTCGACCTGTCGATGGCGATGTGTGGACAGACCGACATCGACCAGGTGGACACGGGCATCCTGGTGCCGGGCAGCTACTGAGCGCCCCCAGACCTGGCTGCGCCAGGCCCCCCGAGGGCGTGCAAGAAAACTTGGGAGCGGCCCGGTGTTTTCTTGATAGCCGACCGGTGCTCGCGCATCACGCAGCCAGTTCCAGCAGCAGATCGGCCAGCAAGCGCGGAGCCATGACCATCGCATCGTGTCCGCTGCGCAGTTCGATGCTTTTCATGCCGTTGGCCTTGACCCAGTCGCGCGATGACTGCACGCCGGCGTAAACCGGCTCGGTGCACTGCACATACACGGCGGGCAGGCCATTGGCCACCGGATGCGCAAGCTTCAACGCAGAGGTGAATGTGCCCAGAGGGTGGGGTGTCAGGCGTTCGCGGACGTACCGTGCCTGATCCGGGTCCGTGATGCCGAAGATGCGCGTGGGCGGCGGACCGATGGCCAGCCCGCCGTAGGGCTGGGCAGAGCGTATTCGCCTGGCGATGACGTCTGCATCGAGCAGATCGAACATCGACTGGCCGTTTTCCAGCACGACCGCGTCCAGATATATCAGCAGGCCGATGCGCCCGGGCATGCGATCAGCCACGCCGGAGATGGAACTGCCGCCGAAGCTGTGCCCGACCAGCACCACGTCGTGCAGGTCTTCCCACTGCAGCACGTTGGCAATGTCGTCGACGAAAGTGTCGAGCGTGATCGCGGCGCTGAGCAGGTGCGATCGCTCGCCGCAACCGGTCTGGGTCGGCGTGTAGACGACATGACCGACGCCGCGCAGGAGGTCGGCGACCGCGCGCCAGCACCATCCGCCGTGAAAGCCGCCATGCACCAGAACGTAGGTCTTCTGCAATGGGCCACACGTCGGTGCGTCGACACCGGCGGCCGGCGCAGTGCCCGTCGGTGTGTTCTGCGGCGTGGCTGGTCTGGCGCCTTGTACGTTCATGGGATGGCATGGCCAGCATGTGCGGCCGGCAGGGTTGGCGGATTGTCAATATACTGACGGGTATTATTTTACTACCAGACGATAATGAACAGTACCTATTGGAACAAAACGGGTGCTCTATATGTCCACCCCTGATGCCCGATTGCGCGTGGTGCGACTCGATTTGCCGATGGACGCCGCCGCGTTCGACGCGATGATTTCTGCCGCACCGTCGCTTGCACTGACGGTCGAGCCGGCCACGGGCCAGGACGCTGCAGCCTGGCAGGCACTGTCGCAGGCCCACGTCTACCACGTTGCATCGGCCCGGGACGACATGGCGCAGCATTGGTACGCGGAGCAGGCTTTGCTCGATCGCTGTCCCGACTTGCTTGCGGTATCGAGCTACGGTGCGGGCTACGACACCGTGGATGTCGACGCCTGTACGAAGGCCGGCGTCTGTGTCATGAACCAGGCCGGCAGCAACGCCGGTGCCGTGGCCGAGCACACACTGGGATTGATGCTCGGATTGTCCAAGCGCATCGGCGAGTCGGACCGCAGATTGCGCCGTGGCGAACGCCTGACCCGACAGGATGTCGTCGGCTTCGACCTCGCTGGCCGCACGCTCGGCCTGGTCGGAATAGGACATGCCGGGCGTCGCGTCGCGCAACTGGGTCGCGCATTCGGCATGACGGTGCTGGCGACGGATCCCTATCTCGCGCCGCAGGAGATCGTCCAGCGTGGAGCCGCGCCGGTGCTGCTGGCAGAACTGCTGCGGCGGTCGGACGTGGTGTCGCTGCATTGCCCGCGCGATCGACATACCGCGGGCATGTTCGGGGCTCCGGAATTTGCAGCGATGAAGCAGGGCGCATTGTTCATCACCACTGCGCGCGGTGGCATCCACGATGAGGAGGCACTATTGCACGCCCTGGTGCGCGGCCACCTGGGTGGCGCCGGACTGGATGTCTGGGCGCTCGAACCACCCACGTCCGACCATCCGCTGCTGGCGCTGGACAACGTACTGGCGACCGTGCATACCGCAGGAGTGACGCACGATTCGCGACGCCAGATGGCGACCATGGCCGCCAGCCAGATCCTGGGCCTGGCGCTCGGCACGCGCCCACCGCGGCTGGTGAATCCGCAGGTCTGGCCGGCCTTCGCTGAGCGCTTTGCACGAATCGTGGGCCGTCCGGTCAGCGCAGGCGAGATACCTTGATCCGTAAAGGAGCAGATGATGACGACGAGCAATGGTTTGCGGGTGTTGATTACCGGTGCCAGCCGCGGTATCGGGCGCGCCGTGTGTGAGCGCCTGGCATTGGACGGCGCCCAAGTGGCCGCGTGCGCCTCGGCGCATGGCGGCGAACTGGAGCAGTTGGTCACGCAGATTCGCGCTGCCGGCGGCACCGCGGTTCCATTGCTCGGTGATCTGCAGGACGTCGCCACGCCGGAGCGCCTGGTGGCCGAGGCCGCCGCGGCATTGGGCGGGCTGGACGCGGTCGTCGGCAATGCCGGCATTTCGGTCCCCGGCGCGTTGGCGACGCTCGACGTGGCTGACTGGGACAAGGTATTTGCGGTCAACGTGCGAGCGCAGTGGCTGCTGGCGCGCGCCGCCTACCCCTGGTTGCAGCAGACCCGCGGCAGCCTGGTCACGGTCGCGTCGATGTCCGGTGTGCAGCCGTATGCCGGCATCGGTGCCTACAGCGCCACCAAGGCAGCGCTGATCATGCTGACCCGCCAACTGGCCCAGGAATGGGCCCCCGATGGCATTCGCGTCAACTGCGTGTCGCCCGGACTGGTGCGTACGCCGCTGACGCAGCGGGTCTACGACCAGGCTGAGGCGCGGCGCGCGCGCGAGGCCCTGGTGCCCTTGCATCGCATCGCCGAGGCCGGCCCGGACATTGCTGGCAGCGTGGCATTTCTGCTCGGCCCGGACGCGGCCTACATGACCGGGCACAACCTGCTGGTCGACGGCGGTCTGCTCGATTCGGTCCAGACCCACCTGGCCGGGCGGCCGCGAACCGAGGGCTGAACGCAGGCGGCTCTTGTCTTGTTCAGCGCGATTGCGGCGCGGGCGTGCCTGCGCCGACAAGCCGATAGTGCGATGGCTGCACACCGGTCCAGTTCTTGAATGCCCGGCGAAACGCGCTGGTGTCCTGAAAGCACAGCAGGCTGGCAACCTCGGTCACACTCTTTTGTGTGGCGCACAGGTAGTGCACAGCGGCGTCGCGGCGCAGATCGTCCTTGAGATGCTGGTAGCTGGTGCCCTCGGCTTCCAGTCGGCGGCGCAGCGTGGTCGGCGTGATGCGCAGTTCGCTGGCGACCTGTTCGAGCACCGGCCAGTCGTGGCCTCCGATACATCCGCGCAGTCGTCGGCGCAGGCGCGCCGTCCAACTGTGCGTGTTGCGGTATTTCAGGAACACCGATTGCGGCGCATCGCGCAGGAAAGAGCGCACCGACGTGCCATCTTGTACGACCTGCGACTGAAGTAGCCGGGCGTCGAAGTGGATGGCCGACCTGGGTGCGTCGAACTGAAGCTGTTGCGAGAACATCAGCGTGTACTCGGTCGCATGGTGTGGCCGGGGCGCGGCGAACTCGGCCAGGCCGAGCGCAATGCGTTTGCCGATCAGCCAGCACATCAGCCCGTGCACCATGACCAGCAGCGTCTCGTCGGCGAACAGACGGTCCGGTGGCGACGCGATCTGGTTGTCGATCACGATCGCGGCCTGCTTGTCCAGCACCTGCAGGCGCAGATGGACATCATCGAGGAACAGCGCGAAACCACGGCCAATGGCCTTGACAGCCGATTCAAGCGTGGCGCAATCGAGCAGCGCGTGGCATAGCAGCGCAAAACTGCCGACCTTCATGCGCCGGCTGTCCAGGCCGAAGAACTCGTCGTCCAGTTCGCGTGCGACGGCGATCCACAATGCGGCGAAGCTCTCCGCCGGAACCCGCGCCTGCGTCAGCGACAGCAACTCGGCCGGAATGGCGGCGTCGCGCAACACCCGCTCGCGCGCGTGTGGCGCGAGCCGGGCAACCGCGGCGCGTATGAAATAGATGGCAATCGTGTCTTTCTGCATCACCTGACCGAATCCATGACTGCGCCTCCATGGCATGCGTCGCAAACGCCAGTGGTGGCAAAAAACGCCACCGATTTCGGCAGCTTTTGCGCTTGCCCGGGAGCCCCCGTGCGGATAAGGTCGGGGCACAGGAGAGATTCATGACCGACCTAGCCGCTGAGTTTAAGGCCCTGGCCCAGTACCGACCCGTCAACAAGGTGCGATTCGTCACGGCCGCCGCGCTGTTCGACGGGCACGATGCCGCGATCAACATCATGCGCCGCATCCTGCAGGGCATGGGCGCCGAGGTGATCCACCTGGGTCACAACCGCAGCGTCGATGAGGTGGTAACCGCCGCGTTGCAGGAGGACGTGCAGGGCATTGCCATCAGCTCCTACCAGGGCGGGCATACCGAGTACTTCAAATACGTCGTCGACCTGCTCAAGCAGCGCGGTGGCGAACATATCCGCGTGTTTGGCGGCGGCGGCGGCGTTATCGTGCCGGCCGAGATCCGCGAGCTGCAAAGTTATGGTGTCACCCGCCTGTACAGCCCCGAGGATGGCCAGCGCATGGGCCTGGCCGGCATGATCGGCGAGATGCTCATGATGTGCGACCACGACCTGTCGAGCCACGCGCCCCAGACGCTCGACGCCGTCACCGGCCACACTGACGCCGCATGGCGCGCGCTGGCGCAGCTGATCACGGCGCTCGAGAACGACAAGGCCGCCCCCGGCGTTGTGGCGGAGCTGCGTACACGCGCATTGGCAAACCGGGCGCCGGTGCTGGGTATCACCGGCACCGGTGGCGCCGGGAAGTCCAGCCTGACCGACGAACTGATTCGCCGCATCCGGCTCGACCAGGACGACAGCCTGCGCATCGCCGTGATCAGCATCGATCCGAGCCGACGCAAGAGCGGAGGTGCCTTGCTCGGCGACCGGATCCGGATGAACGCGATCGGCCCATGGTCGCGCGGGCCGCGGGTATTCGTGCGCAGCCTGGCCACACGCGATACCGGCAGCGAGATCAGCGCGGCGCTGCCCGATGTGCTGGCCGCGACCCGACAGGCCGGATTTGACCTGATCATCGTCGAGACCTCGGGCATCGGCCAAGGTGATGCGGCCATCGTGCCGCTGGTGGATGTGCCGGTGTACGTCATGACGCCGGAGTTCGGTGCCGCCAGCCAGCTCGAGAAGATCGACATGCTCGACTTCGCCGAATTTGTCGTGATCAACAAGTTCGATCGCAAAGGCGCCCTGGACGCGTTGCGCGACGTCAGCAAGCAGGTGCAGCGCAACCGCGAGGCGTTCACCGTTGCGTCCGACCAGATGCCGGTGTTCGGCACCATGGCCAGCCGCTTCAACGATGACGGCGTGACCGGTTTGTACCAGGCCTTGAAGGGCCGTCTGGGCGAACTCGGCCTGAACCTTGCCAGTGGCCGACTGCCGTTGGTCGCAACGCGCCACAGCACGCAGCAGACCCCGGTGATTGCGGCGGCGCGGGTGCGCTACCTGGCCGAGATCAGTGACACGGTGCGCGGGTACAAGAAGCGCGCCCGGGCACAGTCCGCGCTGGCGCGGGAAGTCCAGCAGCTGCGCGCCAGCGCGCGCATGGTCCGGGACCACGTGGCCGGCGAGCAGAAGCTGGCACTGGACGAAACCCTGCTTGAACTGGCGTTGGGCCGCGAGAAGCGGCTCGATGCGGAGCCCAGGGGTCTGCTCGCGCAGTGGCCCGAGATGCAGAAGGCGTATTCCGGCGAAACCTATGTCGTGAAGATCCGCGACAAGGAGATCCGGACCACACTGGTGCACAAGTCGCTCTCGGGCACGTCGATTCGCAAGGTGGCGCTGCCGCAGTACGAGGACCATGGCGAGATCCTGAAATGGCTGATGCTGGACAACGTTCCGGGTTCGTTTCCGTATACCGCCGGCACATTCGCGTTCAAGCGTGAAGGCGAGGATCCGACCCGCATGTTTGCAGGCGAGGGCGATGCCTTTCGCACCAATCGGCGCTTCAAGCTGGTGTCCGAAGGCATGCCGGCCAAGCGCCTGTCGACCGCGTTCGACTCGGTCACGCTGTATGGCAATGATCCGCACCTGCGCCCCGATATCTACGGCAAGGTCGGAAACTCCGGTGTCAGCATTGCCACGCTCGACGACATGAAGGTGCTGTACGGCGGTTTCGACCTGTGCAGCCCGACCACCTCGGTGTCAATGACCATCAACGGCCCCGCGCCAACGATCCTGGCGATGTTCATGAACACCGCGATCGACCAGCAACTGGACAAGTTCGTGAGCGATAACGGCCGCGACCCGACGGCAACCGAGGTCGCCAAGATCCGTGCCTGGGCAGTGGCCAATGTGCGCGGCACGGTGCAGGCCGACATCCTGAAGGAAGACCAGGGCCAGAATACCTGCATCTTCTCGACCGAGTTCAGCCTCAAGGTCATGGGCGATATCGCCGAATATTTCGTGCACCACGATGTGCGCAACTTCTACAGCGTGTCGATCAGCGGCTACCACATCGCCGAGGCCGGCGCCAACCCGATCAGCCAGCTGGCGTTCACCTTGTCCAACGGCTTCACGTTTGTGGAGGCCTATCTGGCGCGCGGCATGCATATCGATGATTTCGCGCCCAACCTGAGCTTCTTCTTCTCCAATGGCATGGACCCGGAGTACACGGTTCTGGGCCGGGTCGCGCGGCGC
>JBBKVW010000141.1:0-9219 GCA_037968655.1 Burkholderiaceae bacterium | reverse complement strand
CTTCACCAGCAACTGGGAGTTGTACCTGGCCGAGGTCGCGCTGGTGGCGCTGTTTGACGAAGTGGCCGACAGCGACGCCGGCGCGCCGCTGATCCGCCTGCGCATGTTCCACGGCCGCGGTGGCACGGTGGGCCGCGGCGGCGGGCCGAGCTACCAGGCCATCCTGGCGCTACCGGCGGGCACCGTGCGCGGCCAGATCCGCCTGACCGAGCAGGGCGAGGTGATCGGCTCCAAATACGCCAATCCGGAAATCGGCCGGCGCAACCTGGAAACCCTGGTCGCCGCCACGCTCGAGGCAACGCTGTTGCCAGCCGCCAAGCCGGTCAGCGCGCAGTTTCTGCACGTCGCCGCCGAACTGTCGCAGGCCAGCATGGCGGCCTACCGCAAGCTGGTCTATCAGACGCCCGGATTCACCGAGTACTTCTTTGGTGCAACGCCGATCCGCGAGATCACCGAACTGCACATCGGCTCACGGCCGGCCTCGCGCAAGCCCACACAGGCAATCGAAGACCTGCGCGCCATTCCCTGGGGTTTCAGCTGGGGCCAGTGCCGCCTGACCCTGCCGGGCTGGTTCGGCTTCGGCTCGGCCATCCATGCCTTCCTGCACGCACCGGGGCCGCTGCCACGCAAGGAACGCATGGCGCTGCTACAGAGGATGGAGCGCAACTGGCCGTTCTTTCGCGCCCTGCTGTCCAACATGGACATGGTGATGGCCAAGAGCGACCTGGCGCTGGCCTCGCGTTATGCAGAGCTGGTGGCCAACGCCAGGCTGCGCAAGAAGATCCTGGGCGCGATCGAAGCCGAATGGCATCTGACCTCCGACGCGTTGGCGCAGATCACCGGCGACAAGCACCGGCTGGCCAACAATGCCGCGCTGCAGCGCTCGATCCGCCACCGCTTTCCCTACATCGACCCGTTGCACCACCTGCAGGTCGAATTGATACGGCGCCACCGGGCCGGCAATATCGATGAACGCTTGCGCCGGGGCATCCATATTTCGATCAACGGCATTGCAGCGGGCTTGCGCAATACCGGATAAATCCCGCGCAGCAATGCGCGCCTGCGTCAATGCGGCTCAGTGCGGCGCGGCGCAGGCCCGAAAGGCGTCGATCGTGCCTTGCAGCGTGTCCTGCCACTGGCGCGCATAGGCCGCAAAGTCGAAATCGATCTGCGCGCTTCGGTGCGACACCTGGCCCCACAGGGTCTCGCGCAGCACCGACGCGCAGCGCATCGCGACAAATGCGCGCCAGCGTGCGGCGTCGGGGGCCATTTCGAAATAGCACGCCAGCAAATCCCGGTCCTGGTCAGTGTCGAATCCATTGTTGGCCGACAGATTGGCCAGGTCAAACAGCGGGCTGTTGAAGCCGGCATAGTCCCAGTCGATCAGCCACAGGCGGTGTCCGTCATCGATCAGGTTGGCCGCCAGCAGGTCGTTGTGTCCGAAAACAATATCGACCGGCCCGACTGCGCGCGCCAGATCGTCCGACAGCCTGGACCATTCATCCAGTTGCTGCCCGGTCAGCGCGCCGGGCTGTTCGCGCAGCAGCGCCAGGTAGTTGCGGATGACCTGAAATACCCAGAACATCAGCACCGGCCCATGCAGATGCAAAGCCAGGGTGTGATGGCAGGTACGCAGCAAGCGCACCAGCGCGTCCCGCCGCGCCGGCGCCCGGACATCCTCGGCACCAAGCGTGCGACCCACGATGAAGTGGCTGACCATCACACCAGGGGCCGCATACACCACTTGCGGCGACAGGCCTGCCGCATGGGCGGCGCGCGCCGCCGCCAGCTCATGCCAGCGCACGATGCCGTGTTCCGGCAGGTCCCGACCCAATCGCACGGCATATGTCAGGCCGGCGTCGTCGATCCGGAAATTGCGATTGGTCATGCCCCCATCGAGCGCGGCGATCCGGATCGCGCCGCGCCAGCACGGCAAGGCGCGAATCATCTGCTCGCAATCGGAACTGGCTGTGGCCATCAGCCTACTTGCTGGCAAGCCAGTGGCGAACGTCGCAGCACGTTCATTCGGGCGAACTCAGCAGTTCCCGCACGGCCGCAATCTGGCGCCGCGACACCATCAGCAACTCGTCGATACCCTGCAGGCGTACCGCCCAGCCCTCGCCCTCCTCGTCGTCAAAGTGCTTTTCCAGCGCGCGCACCCGGTCGCGCGCTACCAGCGCATTGCGGTGGATGCGCAGGAAGTGCGCGCCATGGCGCTCCTCGAGTTCGCTCAAGGACGCATCCAGGATCAGACTGCGCTCTGCCGTGCGCACCGTGATGTACTTGAGCTCGGCCTTGAGATAGACCACGTCGGCCAGCGCGATGCGCTCGGTGCGCCCCCGATCCTGGATCGTCAGGTAGCTTGCGCCGGATTCCGGCTGCAGGGCCGCGGCAGCCAGCATGCGGCGTTCGACCTTTTGCAGTGCCTGGGCCAAGCGCTCAAGCCGCACCGGCTTGGTCAGATAGTCCACCGCCTCAAGCTCAAATGCCGCCAGCGCATGCGCCGCATGGGCCGTCACGAACACCACCGCCGGCGCATCAGCCATCGTGGAAAGCTGCTGGGCCAGCGCCAGGCCGTCACTGCCCGGCATGTGGATATCGAGCAAGGCGACGTCGAACGACTGGCGTGCCAGCAGTTCCAGCGCCTGCCCGGCGTTGGCCGCCTCGCCATCGATCTGCACTGGCGGCGTAGCGCATTGGGTGAGCAGGCTGCGCATGCGCGCGCGCGCCAGCGATTCGTCATCCACGATCAGTGCCCTAAGCACCATGATCCACCCCCAAGCGCGTCACAGCGGTACCTCCATGCGCACCTGATAGACGCCGTCCACCAGACCACTGCGAAAGCGCCCCTGCACATCGTGCAGCAGGCGCAGGCGATCACGCACGTTGTCCAGCGCCAGGCCGTGGCCGGGCGCCCCGACGCCAGCCGGCACCGTATTGGTCACCTTGATGACGACGACCGAACCACGGCGCTGGGTCGACACCCGCACCGTCGCGCCCGACTCGCTGGGTTCCACACCATGGCGCACCGCGTTTTCGACCAGTGGCTGCAATATCAGCGGCGGCAAGGTGGCGCGATCCGCGGTGGCGTCGATGTCCCATTCCTGTTGCAGGCGATGGCCAAAGCGCACCTGTTCGATCGCCAGATAGCGCCGGGCCAGTTCAATCTCGTCGGCCAGCGAGACCGACTCGCCCTGATCCACCAGGGCATGGCGAAACAGATCGCTCAAATCCTCCAGCAAGGCTTCGGCCTTGGCCGGTTCGGCGCGCACCAACGCGATGGCGCTGTTGAGCGTGTTGAACAGAAAATGCGGCCGGATCCGCGCTTGTAACTCCGTCAGCCGTGCGGTGGTTGCCGCCGGCGCCCGGGCTCGGGCGCGCATCATCAGTGCCGCGACCAATGTCGCCGCCAGCGCGGCGCCGCTGGCGGCACTGGCCACCCAGGGCGGGCGATCCACCAGTCCCGCAAGCACCAGGGTCGCACATCCGTAGATGCCGGCCAGCGCACCCAGCACGATGCCGGCGAACACCTGCGCGCGCGTCGGTATCCGTGCCAGCACACGTTTGAGACCGCATGCCACCACCAGCCAGATCAAGGTGGCAGGCAGCGCCGCGCCCGTCAACAGTGCCAGCCGCAACCACCACTGCGAAAGCGATGCAACGCCAAACAGGGCACCCACCGCCATCACCATCTCCACGAACAGCACCGCGCGCAGCACCACGCCCAGCTGGCAGGCATCGAATACCAGCACACGCTGTCGCTGCGTGACCCGAGCCTGCGGATCGAGCTCGTGAAAGGTCGATAAAATCTCGGTGTCTTTCATCTTCTGTCGGTTTGTTGCCCGATTATTGGTGATCTTGCCCCTGGCGGGCCGGACACCTGCACGCTACACCCCGCACTCCATGTCCCAGAATCAACTCGACAATAAATCGGCCGCGTGGTCAGCGCTGTTTTCCGAACCCATGAGCGACCTGGTCAAGCGCTATACCTCCAGCGTGTTTTTCGACCAGCGCCTGTGGCAGGTCGACATCGCTGGCTCGCTGGCGCACGCGGACATGCTGTGCCACCAGGGCATCATCAGCCCGGCCGACCTGCAGGCCATCGAAGGCGGCCTGCAGACCATCCGCACCGAGATCGAAGCCGGCACGTTCGAGTGGAAGCTCGACCTGGAAGACGTGCACCTGAACATCGAAGCGCGCCTGACCCAACTTGTCGGTGATGCCGGCAAGCGTCTGCACACCGGCCGCTCGCGCAATGACCAGGTGGCCACCGACGTGCGGCTGTGGTTGCGCGGCGAGATCGACCTGATCCTGGGCCTGCTGGTAGACCTGCAAAAGGCGCTGGTCGAACTGGCCGACCAGAACACCGATGTCATCCTGCCCGGATTCACGCATCTGCAGGTGGCCCAGCCGGTGGCGTTTGGCCACCACATGCTGGCCTACGTGGAGATGTTTGCGCGCGACGCCGAACGCATGGTTGACCTGCGCCGGCGCGTGAACCGGCTGCCGCTGGGCGCCGCCGCACTGGCTGGCACCAGCTACCCGCTGGACCGCCAGCGCGTGGCCGACAGCCTGGGCATGGAGGGCATCTGCGAAAACAGCCTGGACGCGGTCAGTGACCGCGATTTCGCGATCGAGTTCACCGCCGCCGCCAGCCTGTGCATGATCCACTTCAGCCGCATGAGCGAGGAACTGGTGCTGTGGATGAGCCAGAGCTTTGGCTTCATCGACATCGCCGACCGCTTTTGCACCGGCAGTTCCATCATGCCGCAAAAAAAGAACCCGGACGTGCCCGAGCTGGCCCGTGGCAAGACCGGGCGCGTGGTCGGCCACCTGATGGCCCTGATCACGTTGATGAAGGGCCAGCCGCTGGCCTACAACAAGGACAACCAGGAAGACAAGGAACCGCTGTTCGACACCGTGGACACGCTGAAAGACACCTTGCGCATATTCGCCGACATGGTGCCGGGCATCCGGGTGCACCCGCAGGCCATGGAGCGCGCCGCCAGCAAGGGCTATGCCACCGCCACCGACCTGGCCGACTACCTGACCCGAAAGGGCCTGCCGTTTCGCGACGCGCATGAAACCGTGGCGCATGCGGTCAAGTCGGCCATTGCCAAGAGAGTCGACCTGTCCGAACTGCCGCTGGCCGAATTGCAGGGCTTCAATGCCAGCATCCAGGACGATGTGTATGCGGTGCTGAGCCTGCGCGGGTCCTTGCAGTCACGCAATACCCTTGGCGGAACCGCGCCGCAACAGGTGCGCAGCCAGGTCGAACGGCACCGCCGGCGCCTTGCCTGAGAACTTTTTACGCCTGCCAGCATCCCAACAGGAGAAAACTCCATCAACACCATGACAACAATGACCAACTTCACGATGAACCGCAAACAATTCATGCTGGCCGGCCTTTCGGCCGCCGTCCTGGGCCTTGCCGCCTGTTCCAAATCAGAGGAAAAAGCCACTTCCGCGCCGGCAGCGGCGACAGACAAACCACGGCGCACCATATCGCTGGAGATCGTCGCCGCCGAAGCCAAGGGCTTTACCGTGGGCTCGATGATGAGCGCCCAGGTGGCCTATGTGTTCTTCGACCCCCAGTGCCCGCACTGTGGCCGCCTGTGGAACGCCTCCATCCCGCTGCAGAAGAAGGTGCGCTTTGTCTGGATTCCGGTCGGCCTGATGAACCCGACCAGCTCGGCCCAGGGCGCCACGCTGCTGTCGGCCGCCGACCCGGTGGCGACCATGACCGAACACGAGACCTCGCTGCTGGCCAAGCAGGGCGGCATCGGCTCCGGCGCCAATGTCACCGAGGAAGCCAAGCAGGCGGTCGCCAGCAATACCGCCCTGTTCAACAACCTGGGGCTTGAAGGCGTGCCGTTCACCATCGTTCTCAATGCCCGCACCAACCAGAGCGTGACACGGGGCGGCGCCATGGAAACCGCCGCACTGGCAGAGCTGATCGGCATCGACGCCCCCTGAGCCGGCCTCTGACCGACCGCGCGGAGCGAACCTTTTTGCGTCCGCGGCGCCCGGTTGTACGTCAATCGGGAACCGGGGCGCTCTTAAGCATCGCCTAAGCCGTTCGCTGTCGGTCCACCGCACAATCAGCAGACCTGTATCTGCAAGGAGTGCATCGCGTGCGATTGCTGCTGGTCGAAGACGACACCATGATCGGAGAGTCCGTGCGCGATGCGCTGCGCGCGGAGTCCTTCGCGGTGGACTGGGTGCGCGACGGCGCTGCCGCAGACTCCACACTTGCGAGCGAAGCATTCGACCTGGTGCTGCTGGACCTGGGCCTGCCCCGGCTTGACGGCATCGAGGTGCTGCGCCGCCTGCGCGCGCGCAAGGACGCGACACCGGTATTGATCGTCACCGCACGCGATGCGGTGCAGGACCGGATCGCAGGACTGGACGCCGGTGGCGACGACTACGTGCTCAAACCCTACGACCTGGACGAATTGCTGGCCCGCATCCGGGCGCTGATCCGGCGCAGCAGCGGACAGGCCGATTCGGTGCTGGAAATCCACGGCCTGCGGCTCAATCCCATCACCCGCGAAGCGCTGCGCCTGTCGGACGATGGCGGCCCGCCGTCACCGGTGATGCTGTCGGCGCGCGAATGGGCGGTGCTCGAGGCACTGATGGCGCGCCCCGGCGCCGTGTTCTCGCGCAGCCAGATCGAGGACAAGCTCTATGGCTGGAAGGACGAGGTCAGCAGCAATGCAGTCGAGGTCTATGTGCACGGCCTGCGCAAGAAGCTGGGTAATGGCGTGATCGAGACCGTGCGCGGTCTGGGCTACACCATGCCCAGGGACAGCAGCGCATGAGCCGCCGGGCCGCTGCCAAGGCGAATGGTCCCGCAGTGCGCAGCACGCAGGGTAGTCCAGTGACCAGCGCCGGGCCGCTCCCAAGCGCGAATACCGCAATGCGCAGCATGGAGGACGCCTGATGCGCAGCGCCGCGTCCCATTCGCTGCGCCGGCGCCTGCTGGTGTCGGTCACGGTGGCGATCCTGCTGGGAGCCTTGCTGCAGGGCTTCTCGGCCTACCGGGCCGCGCTGGCGCAGGCCGACACGCTGTTCGACTACCACCTGCGGCAAATGGCCAACAGCCTGCTCGGCGGCCCGGCCTTGCCCAGCAGTCCGCGCGACAACCTTGCAGCCGATGACACCGACTATGTGATCCAGATCTGGTCGGCCGACGGACGCCATGTATTCCAGTCCAGCCGCATCGTGTTGCCGCCGCGCGCCGTGCTCGGCTTTGCCGATGTCACGCAGAACAATGTGCGCTACCGGGTGTTCTCGCTGCAAACGCCGCTGCAGACGATTCAGATTGCCCAGAACATGGACGACCGGCTGGCACGGGCGCGCGGGCTGGCGCTGCGATCTCTGTTGCCGCTGGCGCTGATCGCGCCGCTGCTGGTACTGGCCCTGTGGTGGATCATCAGCCGCTCGTTGCGCCCGCTCGAACGCACGCGCCAGCAAGTGGCGGCCCGTGCGGCCGAAGACCTCACGCCATTGCCCGATGACGGCCTGCCCGAAGAAGTGCAGCCACTGGTGCAGGAGATCAACCTGTTGTTCGGCCGTCTGCACGCCAGCTTTGACGCGCAGCGCGCCTTCGTCGCCAACGCCGCCCATGAATTGCGCTCGCCATTGACCGCGCTCAAGCTGCAGGCCCAGGTGCTCGGCCGCACGTCGGACCCGCAGGCCCGGGAGCTGGCCGTGACCCGCTTGAACCAGGGCGTGGACCGGGCGATCCGCCTGATGCAGCAATTACTGGAACTGGCGCGCCACGAATCGGCCGGGCCCCAGGCCGACGCAGCGCAGCGCATCGACCTGGCACCGCTATTGGCACAGGCGGTGCAGGAGTCGATGCCGCAGGCACTGGAGAAATCGATTGCACTCGAGTTCGTGCATGCCGATGGCTGCCCGATCAACGGCAATGGCGACAGCCTGCTGATCCTGCTGCGCAATTTGCTGGACAACGCGATCAAGTACACGCCCGCGCAGGGCCGGGTGCGCGTGTGCCTGCACACGAGCGCCCACGCAGTGCAGCTCACGGTCGAGGATTCCGGCCCTGGCATCGCACCGCCATTGCGCGACAAGATGTTCGAGCGCTTTGCCCGCGGTCCGGACCTGCAGGCCGACGGCAGCGGCCTGGGCCTGTCGATCGCCAGTGCCATCGCCCGGCGTCATGAAGCCACGCTGCGGCTGGAGCAATCGCAGGAGCTCGGAGGCCTCGCGGTTGTCCTGGGCTTCAGGGCCTAGCCTCGCGCTTTAAGCTTTAAGACTGGTCTAAGACCGGGACCGCATAGTTGGTGCATTCCAACGTCATATGCAAGGAGTCCCGCATGAATCAGCTTTCGCTCAAATCGTCCCGCCTGGTGCTGGCACTGGTTACCGCCGGCGTACTCGGTGGCGCCGGGGTTACCGTTGCGCAAAAAATGGGCATGGCCCATGCTGCAACGCCGGTGGCTACAGTTGCCGCAGTGGCAGCGCCAACGCAGGCCGGTACGCCGATGGCCGTACCCGATTTCTCACGCATCACGCGTGAAAACGGCCCCGCCGTGGTGAACATCAGCGTCACTGGAACAAGCAAGGTCGCTGATAAGGCCCCCGCGGCCCGCGGCGGTCGTGGCGCGCCTGATGCCCAACAGTTCGGCAACGACCCCTTCCAGGAGTTCTTCCGCCGTTTCCAGCAAGGGCCCGGCACGCAGACGCCACGCGAGATGCCGACCCGTGGCCAGGGCTCGGGCTTTATCGTCAGCGCCGACGGCATCATCCTGACCAATGCCCACGTGGTGCGTGACGCCAGCGAGGTCAGCGTCAAGTTGACCGACCGGCGCGAGTTCATTGCCAAGGTGCTGGGCTCAGACCCCAAGACCGACGTGGCCGTGCTCAAGATCGACGCCAAGAATTTGCCCACCGTGACGACCGGCCGCATCGCCGATCTGCAGGTAGGTGAATGGGTGCTGGCAATCGGTTCGCCGTTCGGTTTCGAAAACACGGTCACGGCCGGCGTCGTCAGTGCCAAGGGGCGCTCGCTGCCCGACGACAGCGCCGTGCCCTTCATACAGACCGATGTCGCGGTGAATCCGGGCAACTCGGGCGGACCCCTGTTCAATGGCCGTGGCGAGGTGGTCGGCATCAACGCGCAGATCTACCGCCATACCGGCGGCTACCAGGGCCTGTCGTTTGCGATCCCGATCGACCTGGCGCTGAAGGTGA
>JBBKVW010000140.1:0-16706 GCA_037968655.1 Burkholderiaceae bacterium | reverse complement strand
CTGCCGGCCACCACGACCTCGCGCCCGCATGCGTCGGCCACGGCGCGCGCCAATTGCGCGGCGCGCTGGTTGATTTCCAGCACCTTGTCCTGCGCCTGGTGCAGCTTGAGCCGGTAACGGGTGCCGCCAAAGCTGTTGCTCAGGATGATGTCGGCACCGGCATCGACAAAGCTCTGGTGCAGGGCGCCGATGCGATCGGGATGCTCGAAATTCCACAGCTCGGGCGCGTCGCCCGAGACCAGGCCGACGTCAAAAAGATTGCTGCCAGTGGCGCCATCAGCCAGCAACCAGAGGCGGCTGGCCAACAGACGGGTAAAACGGTTGCTGGCAGCAGCAGCGGGCACGCGATCGGCGCTTGCTGCGGGAGTGGTCTGCGGTTTGGCGGTGGCGGTTGCGTTGGTCATGAATCAGAAACGTCGAAAAAAAGTGAAGCCGCGCATGTTGCTGTGGCCTGGCAGTCGCTCAGCGGATTTCGTCGGGCGTGACGATCACCCAGTTGCGGTCCGCCGTGACTTCATGGCCGTGCTCGGCCTGTCCCGCCACATGCTCGGCCTGCAGCGCATGAATGCGCTGGTGGTAGCTGTCCTTGCGCGCCACGAACAGGCGCAGCGCGCCGCGCGCGATGTCGGGCGCGCGCAAAAACATCGGGCCGTCGCTGGCCGGCGTATCGCCGGCCACCAGGATCGGCTTCTTCCAGGGGTGGATATAGGTGTGAATGGCGGCTTGCTTGCCCTCGTACCAGGGCAGCGGTGCCCACAGCGTGGGCGTGAGCTCATGGTCCAGCAGATCCTGCGGCGCATAGTGGCCCTCGCTGATGCGCTTGCGCGCTGTCGTCACATCGCCCGTCACCCGGTCACGCAGCAACAGCGAGACGCCAATCACGTTCTCGGGCGGCACGTCGTAGCCATAGCGCGGATCGCTGACCACCATGCGCACCAGTTCCTCGCTGGCTGCACTGACGACATACACCGCGATGCCATGGGCGCGCAGCGCCTGGTAGAGCTCCTGCTGGCCGCGCTGCAGCCGCGGTGCCTCGATGGCTACGTTCTCGATGCGCTCACCGTCGAACTGCCAGGCCGGTATCGGCTTGCCCCAGGCCAGCATGTCGTCAAGCTGGTGCTTGAGTTCGCGCAGCGTGAAGCCGGCAAATATCTGCGAGGCCCAGGGGTAGCCGACCTGGTCGTCGATCTCGCCCAGGCGCATGTAGTAGCTGTGCAGGCTCTCGCGGCGCTCGGTGCTGTCGCGAAACGGAATGACGGCCAGCGCCGGGTGCATGCTGTCGCGCGTCAGCAGGCCGCGCATTTCCATGAAGGGCAGCAGCGCACCGACCAGGTCGTGGTGATAGCTGGTGTTGTCGGCGTCGAACACGGCAAAGGCGCCGTTGTGCGCATGGCTGTCGATCAAGGCGCCGAGCTGGCGTGCGGCATCGGGTGGCCAATGGCGCAGCAGGGCAGCGGCGCCTGATGGCGTGGCAGCTGCCGGCACGGCGGGAGCCTGATCGGTTCGGGTGGCGACGGGCTTCATCGTTGCTGCGTCCGGAATGCGTGTGCGCGACGGGCTGCCTGTCATTTCTTCAGTGCCGCCGTCACTGCGGCCAGGCCGTCCTTGCCGTCAACGGTGGTCACGCCCTGGAGCCAGGGCCCGAGCACAGCCGGATTCTTCTTCAGGAAATTGCGCGCCGCGGTGGCCGGCTTGACCTTGTCCAGGATCGGGCCCATGACCTGGCTTTCCATGTCGGTCGTGAACTGCAGATTTCTCAGAAAGGCCGCGACATTGGCGCATTTTTCCTCGTAGCCCGATGACACAGCCGTATAGACCTTGGCTTCGCCAAAGTTGGGGCCGAACACATCGTCGCCACCAGCGAGGTAGTTCAGCTTCATCTGCACGTTCATCGGGTGCGGCTCCCAGCCCAGAAATACGGTTGCTCTTTTTCTGCGCACGGCGCCCTGCACATTGACCAGCATGACGGCCTCCGACGACGCGACCAGCTTGAATTTACCGAGCCCGAACGTGTTGTCCTTGATCATGCCCATGACCAGCGCATTGCCGTCATTGCCGGGCTCGATGCCGTGGATCTTGCCGTCCAGTTCCCGGTGGAATCTGGCGATGTCGGCAAAGCTCTTCAGGCCCTTGTCGTAGAGGTAGTGCGGCACCGCCAGCGTGTACTTGGCTCCGGCCAGATTGGGCGTATCGAGCACCTTGATCTGCCCGGCCTTGACGAACGGATCGATCACCGGCGTCATGGACGGCTTCCAGTAACCCAGGAACACATCGATCCGCTTGTTCTTCATGCCGGCAAAAGCGATCGGGATCGACGCGATGGTGACAGCGGGCTTGTAGCCCAGGCCTTCGAGCACCACACTGGCCATGCCGGTGGTAGCGGCAATATCACTCCAGCCGACATCGGCAAAACGCACCGTCCTGCAGCTGGCGTCTTCGGCCGCCTGCGCGCAAACGCCTGACAGGGCCATGGATACCGAAAGGAACAGGGTTTTCAGTGGGAAATGCAATTGATCTCCTGCGTGCTTGAGGCCCATCCGACGCCGATGGCCGGATGCGCGTGGACCGCCTGGCGCGGTTGCGCACAATACGGCCGGCAATACCGGCCGGCGCAACCGGTCATTCTATGAGGCCACCTCGGGACGCGCTTCACGCCTGACACCGCGCCGTCCGCGTCCGGCCGATTCGGTATTGATGGCCGTGCGCTCAGGCAGGCGCACCGATTCGCGCAGCCGCTCGTAGGGCGCGTTCAGGTGCGGTATTGCCATCGCCTCGACGAAGAACTCCTGAAAGCGTGGCTCCACCGCGGTCTCGATCTTTTCAACCCGGCGCACCAGGGCCTCGATCTCGGGCCGCGCGCGCTGGTCCAGCAGCGCGATGCGCGCGCCGGTGCCGGCCGCATTGCCGGCCGAACTGACCTTGTCGAGCGCGCAGTCGGGAATCATGCCCAGCACCATCGCGTACTTGACGTCGATATGGCTGCCAAAGGCGCCCGCCAGGCGGATCTTGTCGACCTTCTCGACGCCCATGCGCTCCATCAGCAGGCGCACGCCGGCATACAGCGCGGCCTTACCGAGCTGGATCGCACGCACATCGTTCTGCGTCACCTTGATGGCGCTGGCGCTGCCGGTGGCGGCGCACAGCTCATAGGAAAAAGTGCGGGCATCGCTCTGGATGCGCGGGCTGCGCGGCGCCAGTTCACCATTGATGACGCCGTCATGGCGGATCACGCCGGCCAGGTAGAGCTCGGCCAGCACTTCGATGATGCCCGAGCCGCAGATGCCGGTGACGCCGGTGCTGGCGACCGCCTGCGCGAAGTCCGCATCGTCGGACCACAGATCGCAGCCGATCACCTTGTAGCGCGGCTCCAGCGTTGTCGGGTCGATGCGCACCCGCTCGATCGCGCCGGGCGCGGCGCGCTGGCCGCAGCTGATCTGCGCGCCCTCGAAGGCCGGTCCGGTCGGACTGGAGCAGGCCAGCAGGCGCTTGCGGTTGCCCAGCACGATCTCGGCATTGGTGCCCACATCAACAAGCAGCGTGATCTCGTCCGACAGATCCGGGCGCTCGGCCAGGATCACACCGGCGGTATCGGCACCGACATGGCCGGCAATGCAGGGCAGCACATAGATGCGCGCATTGCGGTGAATCGCGAAATCGATCTCCACCGCCCAGATCGTGATGGCGCGGTCGGTGGCCAGCGCAAACGGCGCGCCACCGAGTTCGATCGGCGAAATGCCCAGCAGTAGGTGGTGCATGATGGGATTGCCGACGAAGGTCGCCTCCAGGATGTCGGTCGGGTCGATGCCGACCTGAAACGCCACATCGGCCGCCAGCTTGTTGATGGCCAGGCGTACGGCCTGGGTCATCTCTTTTTCGCCGCCCGGGTTCATCATCAGGTAGGAGACCCGGCTCATCAGGTCTTCGCCAAAACGGATCTGCGGGTTCATGATGCCCGAGGCCGCCACCACATCGCCGGTGGACAGGTTGCACAGATGGGCCGCGATGGTGGTGGAGCCCACGTCGATCGCGATGCCATAGGTATGTTCGCGAAAACCCGGCCAGACCGCGACAATCTGGTTGCCGCCATGCACCGCCACGGTGACCTTCCAGTCGCCTTCGCGCAGCGCCTGCTGCAGCCGGTGCAGCACCAGCACATCGCATTTGAGGTCGGTCAGGCGCCATTCGAATTCCAGCGCGTCCTCGAGCCGGCGCAGGTCGCCCGACGGGTCGTGCATATCGGGCTGCTGCACCTCGACGAAATGCAATCGCACCACCGGGCTGAGCTCGATGTCGTGCGCCTCGGCGTCCTTGCGCACCACCTGGCGGTGCAGCTGGCTGGCCGATGGCACGTCGATCACCACATCACCCAGCACCTGGGTCGAGCACGACAGGCGCATGCCCTCGGGAATCGGCTGGCTCTCGCTGTATTCCTGCTCAACCGCGCCAAACGGCGACAGATGCTCGGCGCGCGAATGCACACCGTGCTTGGCGAACTCGCCCACCGCCTGGGTGACCTGGCAGCGCCCGCAGATGCCGCGCCCGCCACAGACCGAGTCGATGTCCACGCCCAGCGAACGCGCCGCCTGCAACACCATGGTGCCGACCGGGAAGCGGCCGCGCCGGCCCGAGGGCGTGAATACAACCAGTGGATCCTTGGCGCTCATAAGCTGACTTTCGCGCAACGCGCTGCGGTGTTGTGTGTCCTGGGAACGGCCTGACGGCCAATCAGACGCGACGGCGCTTGCCGGCTTCGCGCCGGCCGCGACCCATCTCGCCGTCCGCACCCATGGTGGGCGCCTCGCGGAACTTGCGGATCCAGCGCATGCAGTCCGGGTCATGGCCCATCATCACGTCGGCTGCCATGCAGGCCTTGACGACTTCGGCGTGCAGCGGATTGGTGATGGCCGATGTCATGCCCGAGGCGATCGCCATGGTCAGGAAGCCGGCATTGATGCCATTGCGCTCGGGCAGGCCGAAGCTGACATTGGACGCGCCACAGGTGGTGTTGACCTTGAGTTCGGTGCGCAGGCGGTGCACCAGCGCCATCACCTGCACGCCGGCCTGGTTGATGGCGCCGATCGGCATCACCAGCGGGTCGACGACGATGTCGCAAGCCGGAATGCCGTAGTCGGCGGCGCGCTCGACGATCTTCTTGGCCACTGCAAAACGCACATTCGGGTCCTGCGAAATGCCGGTCTCGTCGTTCGAGATCGCCACCACGGCAGCGCCGTACTTGGCCACCAGCGGCAGCACGGTTTCCAGCCGGTCTTCCTCGCCGGTGACCGAATTGACCAGTGGCTTGCCCTTGTAGACCGCCAGCCCCGCTTCCAGCGCGGCAACGATGGACGAGTCGATCGACAGCGGCACGTCGGTGACCGACTGCACCAGTTGGATCGCCTTGGCCAGCAAGGCCGGCTCGTCGGCCAGCGGAATGCCGGCGTTGACGTCCAGCATGTGGGCACCCGCCTCGACCTGGGCCAGCGCATCGGCGATGACGCGGCTGTAGTCGCCGGCCAGCATTTCGGCGGCCAGGATCTTGCGACCGGTCGGGTTGATGCGCTCGCCAATGATCACGAAGGGCCGGTCAAAGCCGATCACGACCTCGCGGGTGGCGGAGCTGATTACGGTATCGGTCACTATGCTTCCTTTTCGAATTGAACGGGTGTGTCGCGCTTGGGGTGCCAGGGCACACGGCCGGCCAGCACGCCGGATTTCTGGATGATCTCGGCCACCGTCTCTTCCTGCCGGTAGGCCATCACATGCACGCCCGAGATGCCCTTGATCTCGCGCACTTCGTTGATGATGTCAATGCAGACCTGGCGCCCTTCCAGGGCCGGCTTCTCGGCGCCGGCCATGCGCTTGATGATGGCGTCCGGAATATGGATGCCAGGCACATTGCTGCGCATCCACTCGGCCGCCTTGGCCGAGCGCAGCGGCCCGACGCCGATCAGGATGAAGACCTTGCCCAGCAAGCCGAGGTCTTCGACCCGCTTCATGAAGGTGACCAGGCGCGGCACGTCATAGCAGTACTGGGTCTGCACGAACTGCGCACCGGCGGCCACCTTCTTGGCCAGCCGGTCGGCGCGCCACTCGAAGGGCTGGACAAACGGATTGGCGGCCGCGCCCAGGAACACGCGGGGTGCATAGGTGATCTTGCGTCCGCTCTGGAACTGGTGGTTGTCGCGCATATTGCGCGCCAGCTCAAGCAGCGACATGCAATCGAGGTCGAACACCGGCTTGGCCTGCGGGTGGTCGCCCGACTGCACGCCGTCGCCCGTCAGGCACAGCATGTTGGTCACGCCCATCGCCGCGCCGCCCAGGATGTCGCCCTGGATCGCGATCCGGTTCTTGTCGCGGCAGGATATCTGCATCACGATCGCATAGCCCATGCGCGCCAGCAGCGAGCACACCGCCAGGCTGGACATATGGCAGTTGGCGCCACTGCCGTCGGTGGCATTGATGGCGTCGACGTAGCCGTCAAAGATATGGGCGCGCCGGAATACGTCTTGCGGGTCTGCTGAATCGGGCGGATCCAGTTCGGTGGTGACGGCAAAGGCGCCGCTGCGCAACACGCGTTCGAGCCGGCCCGGCGAGGTATGGCCGGGCAGGATGGGCAGCGGATAACCGGGAACCGGTTCGTCGTCGAATTTCACGGCTTCTGCCCCACGTTGTCTGCGGCCGCAGCCTTGTCGCGCGCCACCTTGAGCCAGGAGGAGCGGCCCTCCAGGCGCCGATCGACCGCGATCTGCACGATCCGGATCGCCTTGGCACCATCGGCCATGCGCTGGCTGCCTTCGAAGGCCTCGACCCAGACGCAGCGCATCTCGGGCTTGACCTCGCAGTTGCCGTTGGCGCGCACGCCGCCGCAAGGACCATTGCGCAGGCTTTTGGGGCAGTTCATCGGGCACGACATGCCGGTCGAACTGAGGGCGCACTGGCCGCACATCTGGCAGTCGAACAGCAGGCCCTTGGTCAGCTTCTCGATCGTTGCCACCGGCTTTTCCAGGCGCTCGTAGCCGATGCGCTTCCACAGCGGGTGCAGCGTGACCAGCAGCCATTCGAAGCCGTTGTAGAAAGTCTCCAGGCCGCGTGCATGGCGCACCGACCAGCGTCGCACCGCGTACATCAGGTGGCTCCGTTCGTGTCGACCGGCGGCGCCGGGTCAGCCAGCTGCACTGCGGCCAGGGTCTCGTCCACGCCATGGGCGCGGATGATGCGCAGCAGGTCGGCGTCGCTGTAGCGCGCCTCGATGCGGTCGGCTTCGGCCTGTGCCTCGGCCTGCAGGTTGTCGCCACAGCGGCGCGGCTCGGCGCGCTTCCAGTCGGCCAGGTAGGCATCCGAGCCGGACTTGCCGGCGCGCATGGCGGCGCGGTCGACCGCTTCCTGGAAGCGATGCGACAACTGCACCTTGGCTGTTTCACGGCCCGACTTGACCAGCACCTGGGCCGGAACATCACGCCACGAGATCACGATCAGTTTCGCCACACTACTACTCCTTCACTGGCCCGGCGCAGGCTGCCCTGCAGCTCGCCGTAACCGGTCACACGGTATTCATATGCAAGGCCCAGCCGGTCGGCGGCACGCTGGCCGGCCTCGCGCAGGCCGGGCTGTTCGAGCTGGGCCAGATAGACCACACGCCGGTAGTTGCCGAAGTACATCGGCATCAGCTCGGGGTGGCGATCCAGACCCAGGCCCTTGATGATGAGCCGGTCGAAATGGCGCAACAAGAAATCGGTCAGGTAAAAGCTGCCCGGCTCGGCGTCGGCAAGCTCGGCAAAGGCCTGGCTACCTGCAAAGAATTCATAGCAATGGGCGCCGGGAATGCGCTCGACGCCTTCTTGCTGCAATACCGCGTCGAGCAGCCCGCCGGTGCCGCAATCGGCATAGGCAACAAAGATCTGGGTATAGCGGACCCGGTTGGCCTGGATTTTTTCGCGCACGGCCGCCGGAATCTTCTCGGGCCGGTTGTGCAACTCGGCCGGCAGGCACTGCACGTCCAGATGCGGCCAGTCGTTGAGCCGGCGCAGCGCCACGATCTCGTGCGCCAAAGCGCCGCAGGCGATGACCAGGGTTGCAGGACGTTCGCCCATGGCCTGGTCCGTGCTGACTGAGCAGGCGGCTCAGGCGGCCGCAGCGCGCCGGGCCGCGATCAGCGTCTTGGCGGTCTCGACCGCAATGCCGGCATCGCGGCAATAGGCGTCGGCGCCCACGGCCTTGCCGAACTCTTCGTTCAGCGGCGCACCGCCGACCAGCACGATGAAGTCGTCGCGCAGGCCTTTTTCCTTGAGCGTGTCGATCACCACCTTCATATAGGGCATGGTGGTGGTCAGCAGCGCCGACAGGCCCAGGATGTCGGGCTTGTGCTCTTCCAGCGCGGCAAGGTACTTGTCCACCGGGTTGTTGATGCCCAGGTCGATCACCTCGAAGCCGGCGCCTTCCATCATCATGCCGACCAGGTTCTTGCCGATGTCGTGGATGTCGCCCTTGACGGTGCCGATCACCATCTTGCCGATCGGCGGAACGCCGGTCTCGGCCAGCAGCGGACGCAGAATTTCCATGCCGCCCTTCATCGCGTTGGCGGCCAGCAGCACCTCGGGAACGAACAGGATGCCGTCGCGGAAATCGACGCCGACGATGCGCATGCCCTCGACCAGCGCGTCGTTGAGCACCCGGTCGGCCGACCAGCCGCGGCCCAGCAAAATGTTGGTGGCTTCAACGACTTCTTCGCGCAGGCCGTTGTACAGGTCGTCGTGCACCTGTTCGGTCAGATCCTCGTCGTTGAGGGTGTTCAGGTCCAGGTCGTCGTCGAAATCGTCAGCCATGGTCAAGTCCTAGGGTTTAGCGGGTCGCGGACGCTTTCGTCCGGCACCAGATGGTAGGGTCGGGCACTTGCAACAGCTGACTGAATCGCGACCCGGGGTTGTCGCGGCACGACATTGACGGCCACGCGCGAAGCCCTCGCCAAAGCGCCCTTTGAATGCCGATGCCGAAGCGCTGGCGGCCCCGCCCATCCGCGATCGTTTCGCAAACGCCGTCGCTCGGCACCGGCGTCGTTGCCGGCATACTCGGGCCAAATTACTTCGAATGCAACGCCATGACCGACTTTGCTCAGCTGATGGCCTTTCAACGCGACACCGAGGCTCTGGCCGAAATCTCCGGCCGCCTGGGATGGGACCGCGAAACCATGATGCCCAGTGGCGCTGCGCGGCAACGCGGCGACGAGATGGCGGCCATCGAGGCCGTGCTGCATGCGCGGCGCACCGATCCACAGGTCGCGACCTGGCTTGAGGCGGCTCGGCCGCAGGACGCACAAGGGCTGCGCGCACTGGCGCTGATCACGCGCGACTTCCAGCGCAGCGCCTGCGTGCCGGCGCGGCTGGCGACCGAGATTGCGCGTGCCGCCAGCCTCGCCCAAGGCACATGGGCCGAGGCCCGCAAGCGCGACGACGTGGCGCATTTCCTGCCCGCGCTGGAGCAAGTGGTGGCGCTCAAGCGCGAACAGGCCGCGGCGCTGGTGGCAGGTGGCTTTGGCGCCGACGCCTATGACGCGCTGCTCGAAGAACATGAACCCGGCATGACAGCGGTCCAACTCGAGGCGATGTTCGCGCGCATGCGGCCACGCCTGGTGGCATTGCGCGAAGTGTTGCTGGGTGCGGCGCGCCAGCCGCAGGCGCTTGAGGGCCAGTTCCCGGCCGACGGGCAGATGGCGCTGGCACGTGAACTGGCCGACGCATTCGGCTATGACTGGACGCGTGGGCGCATGGATCAGGCCGTGCATCCGTTTTCGTCCGGCTCCGGTCAGGACGTGCGCATCACGACGCGGGTGGTCGAGTCCGACCCGCTCAACTGCATCTATTCCACCATCCACGAAGTCGGCCATGCGGTCTACGAACAAGGTGTTGCCGAGAGCCATCGCCTGAGCCCGCTGGGTCACGGCGTCTCGTCCGGCGTGCATGAAAGCCAGAGCCGCCTGTGCGAAAACCAGCTGGGACGCTCGCGCGCCTTCTGCGGCTGGCTGCTGCAGCGCATGCAGGCCAATTTTGGCGAGCTCACGCCAGGCGACGCCGACGCCTTCCATGCCAGCGTGAACCGGGTGCGCCCGGGCTTCATCCGCACCGAATCGGACGAGGTGCACTACAACCTGCATGTGATGTTGCGTTTTGACCTGGAGCGCCGGCTGATCGCCGGCAGCCTGGCCCCCGGTGATCTGGAAGCAGCCTGGAACGCGCGCTTCGAATCGGACTTCGGCATCGCGGTGGATCGCCCGGCCAACGGCATGTTGCAGGATGTGCACTGGTCGATCGGCCTGTTCGGCTATTTCCCGACCTACACGCTGGGCAATGTCTATGCCGGCTGCCTGAACCAGAGCCTGCGCGCCGCGTTGCCGGAACTGGACGCCAGTCTGGCGCAGGGCGATGCGCGCGCCGCCGTGGCCTGGCTGCGCGACAACCTGCACTGCCATGGCGCGTTGTTCACACCAGCCCAAACCGTGGCCCGGGCCTGCGGCTTCGAGCCGAACGAAGAGCCGCTGCTGGACTACCTGGAAGACAAGTTCCGCAGGATCTACGGCCTGGCCGACTGAGACCCGGTGCGGCTCAGACCACGGGCGACTCAACCCTGCCCTGCACTATGCCCGAAGCCATCATGCCGGCCCGGCTGGCCTGGCGCTCGGCGCTGGGCGTGTAGCCGAACAGCATGCGGTAGCACTTGGAGAAATGCGGCGGCGACTGGAAGCCGCAGGCAACCGCCACCTGCATGATGGACATCGCGGTCTGCAACAGCAGTTCGCGCGCGCGGCGCAGCCGCATGTCCAGGTAGTACTTGGTCGGCACCTGGCCGACGTAGCGCTTGAACAGGCGCTCGATCTGGCGCCGCGACACGCCCACCAGCGAGGCGATCTCGTCCAGCGACAGCGGCTCCTCGATATTGGCCTCCATCAGCGCGGCGGCTTCGATCAGGTTCTCGTGAAACAGGCCGACGCGCGCCTGCAGCGGTATGTGCTGGCGGTCCTGGTCGTTGCGGATCCGGTCCAGGATGAACTGCTCGGAGATCAGCGGCGCGATGTCGCGGCCCTGGTGCTGCTTGATGATGTGCAGCATCAGGTCCAGTGGCGCGACGCCGCCGGTGCAGGTGTAGCGGTCGCGGTCGATCGCGAACAGCTGGTCGGAGAAGATCACGCGCGGAAACTCCTCGCGCAGCGCGGTCATGTTCTCCCAGTGGATGACGGCCCGGTATTTGTCCAGCAGCCCGGCCTTGGCCAGTGCATAGCCGCCGGTGCACAGCGAACCCAGCGACACATGCCGCTGCGCCAGCCGGCGCAGCGCGCCCAGAACGGCCGACGTGGTGGCGCGCTCGACCTGCACGCCGCCCACGACAAAGACGATATTGGCCGGCCCGGCCTCGTCCAGCATCACCGTAGGCGACATCGACAGGCCATTGCTGGCCACGGCGGGTATGCCGTCCAGCGTGGCGATCGACCACTCATAGAGTTCACGCTTGCTGACCCGGTTCGCCATGCGCAGCGCATCGACGGCGCTCGCCAGCGCGATCATGGTGTAACTGGGCAAGGTGAGAAACACGAAGCGGTGTTTCGGCAACTGCGTGACGGGAACCCGACCGTGATCGCTCATGCTGCTTCGCCAGAGTCTGGCGCCAATGGATCGACAGCTATACGGAACAGCAACAATCCCGACTTCGTCGGATTTGTTGTGGAATTGGTCGTATTCTGACAGTAAATGGCGAAAAGTCCGCCAGACTGTCGCACCAAGCGTCAGCTTTTGTCGCCAGAGCGACAAGCCGCGCAGTCCTGGCCGGCGGCGGGAGAAGGCAGCAGCGGGAGCCGGCGCGCTACGCGCGTTGCGCAAACACCGTCAACACGCCGGTGTAGCCATACAGATGATGGCGCGCAATCTCGCCACCGGCGAAAAAGCCGACCAGGGGCACATCGCCCAGCGCACGGCGCACGATCTGCAGTTCGGCACTGGGCGCACCGAAATGTGGCCCGCCTCGACCCGAGCAACTGACGTAGACCGCGCCGGCAATGCCGCGTGCCGGGTGCGCTGCGGCGTCGGCCTCGGATGCCGCCAGCGCCGTAGCCGTTTCCATGGTCAGCTCCAGCGGCTCGAACTCTTCGCGGATTTCGGCGCAGATACGGATCAGGTCGGCGCGCGCCGCCTGCATGTTGCGCTGGCAAAAAGCCAGTTGCATGCCGACGCTGGCCTGCTCGGCAATGGCGATGCCACGCCGGGCCGGGTCCAGGCCGATGATGTGGCGCACGATCACGTCGTTGCCGAAATTGCCGCCCCGCCCGAGCGCCTGCGCGCCGTCGTCAGCAGTGCCGCGCACCAGGCCGACCAGGGTCGCGCGGATAGCGTCGAGCGCCTCCTGCGGGCGGTCCAGCGAGACGTCGAGTTCGCGCAGCAATACGTCGAGCGCCGGCTCGCCGTCGATCGCCACCACCAGGTTCTGATCGGCCTCGGTCACGCGGCGAAAGGCCGATACCGGCTGGCAGCCCTGGGTGACGCGCGAGATCAGATGCACATCCGGTCCAAACGCCACGCCGCTGAGACCACCACTGAACACCCCGCGCGCAGCGCCATGGCCGCGGATATTGCCGTCGCCGCTGGCGGCGAACTGCACGGTCTGGCTGCGGCTGGCCGACAGACCGCCAAACAGGTAGCCCGAGGCGGTGCGGGCAGCCATCTCCTGCACCAGTTCGGCCAGGTCGTGGGTGGCGGGGTCGGCATGTACCAGCGCGGTATAGGCCTCAAAACCCAGGCCCAGCGGCGCCACGCCGGAAAACACCCGGTACTGGTCGCTCGGCAGGTCACACAGCATCACCGCCATGGCCGGCTCGTCGAAATATTCGACATTGTTGGACGCCACGCCCACGCCCACCGTGCCTGACCAGTCGGTCACGCCCGGCAACTCGGCGCTCAGGTGGTCCAGGATGTCCTGGGCTGATGCAGCGTAGTGATCGGTGATGTACAGCAGCGCCAGCGTAGGCGCGTTCGCGTACTCTGGCCGGGCCATTTGCGCACGCAACTGTGCCAGCACCAGCCCCGCCGCCATGTTCCATTGCGGATGCGTCGCGTGGGCATGGGCGAAAAGTTGCATCAGGCAGGAACCAGCTTGGGCCAGGTCACATGCGCCAGGATCAGGACTTGCCCCGCGCGCTGGGCTTGCGGCGCGTCTTGCGCGCCGCGGCAGCCTTCTTGCCGGCCTTGACTGCTTCCTTGGCCAGGCCGGTGCCCATGTTGCGGGTCGCATCGACGGCGGTCTTGCGGCTGGCTTCCTGCACCGCACTGGCAGCGATCTGCTGGAACTGCTGGGTCAGCGAGCCCCATAGCTGCATTGGATCTATCAAGCTGCCAACACCTGGCGCCGCCTTGGACCTGGACTTCTTGCTGCTGGATATTGCTGCGTCCGACACTGCCGTTGCAGCACCCGACAGTGTCTTGGCGGTGCTGGTCGCGCGCTCGGTCGCCATCTGCACGCCGCTGGCGACCGAATCGGCCGCCTTGAGCTTGAAGGCATTGGCGACATCTCCGATATTGAAATTCATGCCCTTGAGCGTGGCCAGGGTCATCTTCTGCACCTCCAGCGCCTGAATCGTCGCGCCCAATGCGCGCGAATTCTGCTCCAGCCAGAAATGCACCGCACGCAGTTCCTCGATCCGCTTTTCCAGCTCCTCCACGTTCAGCGAGGGCGAGACCCAGTTCGCAAGATTGGGTATTTGCGGAATCGATTGGCTGGCGCCCTTGGCCAGGTTCTGCAGAAAGTCGAAGCCCGGAACAAACTTGCCAAAGCCGTTGTTGACTGTTTCGCTCATGTTGTCTCCAGAGTGTCCGGCCATGATTGACCCAGCCACAGCTTACCGCAATGCGCCGCGCATGACGACCCGCAGCAACGCCGTGGGCGCAAGGGGGCGCACTCGACAATGGCCCTGCGACGCGCGACGTCACTTTCGCACGGGCGCGCAGTGTCGGGCGCGCACCCGCGTTCAGTGTTTGTGGACCACACCCGACGCCGAAACAGGGAGCTTGAGTTCCACCTGGCTTTGCACACCCTTGGCGTCCTTGAAAACCAGTGTCAGGGGCATGCTGCTGTTGTTGGGAAGCGCCGCCTTGAGGTCCATCAACATGATGTGGTTTGCGCCGGGTTTGAGCTCCACTGCCTTGCCGGCCGGCAGTTCAATACCCTCGTCCAGCGCGCGCATCTTCATGACGCCGCCATCCATCGACATGCTGTGAATTTGCGCAACACCTGCCAAGGGCGAGGACAGCGACACCAGGCGCAGGTTCTCGCGCGCAGTGATCTTCATGAAAGCGCCGGTCGCCCTTTGGCCTGGCACGGTGGTGCGCACCCAGGCGTCGCGGATGTCCACCGCCTGCGCAAGGGCCGAATTGGCGCCCCAATATACGGCCAGGGTCAACATGGCTTTGGCCAGGCGCCAGCGCGATTTCAATTGCATCCAGGAACTCCCTCGAGATAAGTTTCAGCCTTGGCCAGGGGCCATTGGCGCCGGTCGGCTTGCGCGCGGTGCATGCTGCGTACCGCCTGCAACATGCAGGCCCGCAATTATCGATGCCCGGGTCTGCCTGCGCCGCTAAAGGCCCTCCACGCCGCTGGCGCGAACCTGGCCCGCGTATAGTGAACGCATCGCCCTGGCACCAAGCCATGGTCGGTTGATCGTCGACTATGCGCCCGTGAATTGCGGGTCGCCAAATTGTCCGGTCGCCCCGCGCCCCTGCATCCATGCAGGGGCGTCGTACAGTGCAATAAACCCAAGCAGTGAGGCATGCCATGAACAAGACCCAGACCCAGGAGTTCAAGAAAAAGCTGGAAGAACAGCGCCAGGTACTGCGCGACCAACTGAGCCGGCTGCGTGGCGGCGACAAGGACAGCAGCGCGACATCGGCAGACACGTTCGGCCAGAACGAAGTCGCGAGTTCCCTGGGCGCGACCGACCGTGAAATGGACTTCGCGCTCGATGAACACGAGACAGCCGCGGTGCGCACCATCGACCTTGCGCTCAAGCGCCTGGAGGCGGGCGTGTATGGCGATTGCATGGACTGCGGCGACGAGATTCCGCTGGCGCGGCTGGAGGCCTCGCCCCAGGCGCTGCGCTGCATCAGCTGCCAGGAAAAGCTCGAACACAACCGAGCGGCCGCCTGACAGCGGGGCGCGCCAGGGCCTCAGCGCGGCGCGGCAATCGTCTGGTCGATCGCGCCAAATATGCTCTGCCCGTCGCGGCCCTTCATCTCGATCCGGATGGTGTCGCCGTAGCGCATGTACTCGGTGCTCGACCGGCCATCCTGGATCATCTCGATGGCGCGCTTTTCGGCGATGCAGCTGTAACCCTTGGGCCACTCGGTGCGGCCATTGGCCTCGATGCCCTTGTTGCTCACGGTGCCGCTGCCGATGATGGAGCCTGATCGCACATTGCGCGTCTTGCACAGATGCGCGATCAGCTGGCCGAAATGAAAGCCCATTTCGGGGCCGGCCTCGCACATGCCGACCTTGCGTCCGTTCCAGCGCGATTGCAGCACCAGGTTGAGCCGGCCCTTGGTCCAGGCCTCGCCCAGTTCGTCCAGCGTCACCGCGACCGGGCTGAAGGCGGTGGCAGGCTTGCTCTGCAAAAAGCCGAAATTCTTGGCCAATTCATCCGGGACCAGGTTGCGCAGGCTGACGTCATTGGCCAGCATCACCAGGCGAATGCCGTCCAGCGCGCGCTCCGGCGTTGCGGCCATGGGAACGTCGCTTGTGATGACGGCGATCTCGGCCTCGAAATCGATGCCGTAGTCTTCCGATCGGCAGATCACCTCGTCACAGGGGCCCAGAAAATCGTCGCTGCCGCCCTGGTACATCAGCGGCTCGGTGTAGTAGGACTCAGGCACCTTGGCGTCACGTGCGGCCCGTACCAGCTCCACATGGTTGAGGTAGGCCGAGCCGTCGGCCCACTGGTAGGCGCGCGGCAGCGGCGCCATGCACTGGCGCGGATCGAACGGGAAGGCGTGCCGGGCCTTGCCCTGGTTCAGCGTGTCGTACAGGTCCTGCAGCTGCGGCGAGATGAAGTTCCAGTCGTCCAGCACCGTCTGCAATCGATCGGCAACGCCGCTGGCAAAGTGCGCCGTGCCGAGATCGCGCGCGACGACCAGCAACTGGCCGTCGCGCGATCCGTCTTTGATGGTGGCAAATTTCATGGGTGTGGGGTCGTGTCGCTGTGGTGGTGTCCGGTGGCTTGCCCAGCGCAACGTGCTCGCGCATGTCGCATTGTTAAACTGGTTCAACCAGTCGAAACACCGAGCGCCCAGATTATGCACAAGGCCCGCGCCGGCATCCCCAGGTTCGAAGCCCGCCATGCGTTGCGGTGCGCGTTGACACTGGCTGCGCGGCCACGGTCGACTGAGCTGGCCATCAAGGACTGATGCCATGGCCGCGGCAACAAGACCCTTGACGCCCGTGACACCCGGCTTGCGCACCGTTCTGGTCCTGGGAACGGCCGTCATGGCGGCCCACACGTTGGTGCTGCACAACGTCGCCCAAAGCCTGGATGCGCCGACCCGGCTGACGACCCGCGTGTTCTCCACGCGCAGCGTACAGATCAAGGCACCGGTGGCTCTGCCGCCAGCGCAAGCTGCAGCAGCGGTGCCAGAGACAACCCGCCCCGCCCCGGCGCCGGCGCCCGTGGCGCGCGCCAGGAC
>JBBKVW010000139.1:0-6704 GCA_037968655.1 Burkholderiaceae bacterium | reverse complement strand
CGCCAGCCACCCGCGTGCCCGACCAGGTCGCGCGCGGCCAGCATCACCTGCCCAAAGCCGGCATCGCGGATGGCGTCGAGCTTGGCTTCCAGCGGCCCGGCCAGCGAGATGGTGTCCATCCCGAAGTCGTCGAAATTGCCTTCAAACTGGCTCATGATGCTCAGCCCCGCGCCACGGCAGCTTCGTTGTGCACCAGCTCGAAGGTGACGCTGCCCATTACAGTGCGCGTCAATGCACCACGCGCTTCGTGCGGCGCGCTGCTGGAGGCCACGAACTCGACGCCGCGCGCACGCAGCGCTTCGGCCGCCGCAGGCACGTCCGGCGCGCCCAGTCCGATGCGCTGCAGGCATTCGTCGTCCTTGACGTCCAGCACGCCGGGTTCGGGCTCGATCAGCTGCAAAAAGAAGCTCTGGCACGGGCTCTGCAATATCCGGCCCTTGGGCAGAATGCCGAAGCGCTGCGCATCGGGCAGCGCATGAAAGCCGAACAGCGCGCCATAGAACTCGGTCCAGTCCTCGGTGCGGTCGTTGCCGATGTATTGCACGATGCCAAAAAAGTGCAGTCCAGCCAGCGCCGGCGGTCGCTTGTCGACGGTCGGAATCGGCGTGAAATCGACGTCGTAGATCGAGAATTCCTTGTAGCGATCGACAAAATAAATGCGGCTGGTTCCCACGCCGTGCACCGCCGGAATATTGAGCTCCATCACCTCCACGCGCGCCGGTACCGCCCAGGCGCCGCGTTCGAGCGCCCGTCGATAGGAGGCGCTGGCATCGCGCACGCGCAAGGCAATCGCCGTGATCACCGGCTGCTCGGTCAACGCCGAACCGTTGCTGTGCGCATTGACGATGACGTTGATGTCGCCCTGCCGGTACAACAGCACCTCGCGCGAGCGATGGCGCGAGACCGGCCGAAAGCCCATGCGTTCGAGCACCTGGCCCAGGGCCTGCGGCTTGGACGTTGCGTATTCGATGAACTCGATGCCGTCGAGCCCCAGGGGATTCGGACCTTCGTCGACCGACTCACGTTCGATCGCGCTGGGTTGATGTTGTTGCATGGCGGGCTCCTGTTGCAATTCAGACTTGCGTCGTGGCGTCGTCCTGGGTCGGCTCGGTCACTGCCGCACCGCCAAGGAAAAGTCGCTCGATATTGGGGTCGGCCAGCAGTTCGGCCGCCGGCTTGTGCAGCACCAGGCGACCCGACTCCAGCGCGATGGCGTCGTCCGATATCTTCAGGGCGCTCTTGACATTCTGCTCCACCATCAGCACCGTCGTACCCTGGCCGGCCAGCTTGCGCAGCAGGCGAAATACATCCTGCACCAGCAGCGGCGACAAACCGATCGACGGCTCGTCGATCAGCAGCACCTTGGGCCGCAGCAGCAGCGCGCGACCGATTTCCAGCTGCTTTTGTTCGCCACCCGACAGGGCCGAGGCCTGGCTGTGCAAGCGCTCCTGGATGCGCGGGAAAAATTCCAGCACACCGGGAATGCGTTCATGCGTGGTCTTCATGCCCAGCGTGATACCGCCCAGTTCCAGGTTCTGGAACACCGTCAGCTGGCCGAACAGATTGCGTCCTTGCGGCACGAATGCGATGCCCTTGTCCAGCAGTTGCTTCTGGCTGGCGCCAACGACGCTCACTCCGTCGAGCAAGATGCGCCCCTGGCGTGGCTTGAGCAGGCCGAACAGGGTCTTGAGCACGGTCGACTTGCCGGCGCCATTGGGCCCCAGCAGCAGCGTGATGCTGCCCGTACGGACCTTGAACGACAGGTTGTTCAGGATCATGAAGTCCTTGTAGCCCGCCACCACGTCGTCAAATTCAATGCAGGTGTCATGTGACATATCAGTCCCCCAGATAGGCGTCGAGCACCTGCTTGTTGGCGCGGATCTCGGCCGGCGTGCCGATCGCCATCACCGTGCCTTCGACCATCACCATGATGCGGTGGCACAGGTCCATCACGAAATCCATGTTGTGCTCGATCACGACGAAGGAGCTCTTGCTGCCGATGGCCGGATTCTTGTTCAGCTCCTTGAGCAGGCGGGAGATCCCGCCGACCAGGCTCGGGTTGACACCCGCGCAGGGTTCGTCGAGCAGTACCAGGTCGGGCTGGCTCATGAACGCCATCGCAATGTCGACCAGCTTCTGTTGCCCGTAGCTCAGTTCGCCGGCCTTCTGGTGCGCCACATGGCGAATGCGGAACTGGTCGATCAGCGCGTCGGCCTTGTCGCCCAGGCCCGAATCGGTCGGCGCGAACATGCGCCCGAACATCGAACCCCTGTGTTCCTGCGCGGCCACGATCAGGTTGTCGCGCACGCTCATCTTGCCAAATACCTGCAGCGTCTGGAAGGTGCGGCCGACGCCGCGCCGGTTCAGCTCGAGCGGCCCCAGCTTCGTGACATCCTCGCCATTGAGTTCGATCTTGCCGGCGTCCGGCGTGATCTGCCCCAGCATGCTGTTGAACAGCGTCGTCTTGCCCGATCCGTTGGGCCCGATGACGCCGAAGATCTCGCCGGGTTGGACTTCGAAACTGACGCCGCCAACCGCCTGGATCGCGCCATAGGCTTTCTTCAAGCCGGTGACCTTGAGCAGCGGCTGGCCCGTGGGCCGGTTGTGGTGGTGGGGGTGCGTCATATCGATACCCCTGTCTTTGCCGCAGCGCTCTGCGCCGCCAGCGCACGCGCGGCCGACGCGTCACGCGATTGCTTGCGGGCCCGGATCCGGTCCGGAATGCTGAGCAGCCCGTCCGGCAGCCAGATCATCAGCAACACCACCGAGGCGCCAAACACGAACAGGTACCAGGCCTGCGCGAAGCGTAGCCATTCGGGCAGCAGGACGCCGACCGCCGCGCCGACCACCGGGCCGAAGAAATAGCCCGGGCCGCCGACCACGACCATCAGGTACATCATGATCGACGAACCGACCGCGAACGGGCCGGGCTCGATGTACTGGACCAGGCTGGCGAACAAGGCGCCCGCGATGCCGGCGTAGGCCGCGCCGATGGCAAAACTGAGCAGGGTGTAGGCACGGGTGTCCACGCCCAGGCTCTCGGCCCTGATCGGGTTGTCGCGCAGCGCGGTGAACGCCTTGCCCCAGGGACTGCGCAGCAGGCCCCACAACAACCCGGCCAGCAGCAGCGTCACCACCAGCGTGAAGTAGTAGTAGGCCAGGTTGCCGTTAAGGCTCAGGCCCGCCACGCTGGGCCGGGGAATATTGTTGATGCCGAAGGTGCCGCCAGTCAGCCACTCTTCATTGCGCATCACCAGCCAGACCGCGGTGTTGAAACCCAATGTCGCAAATGCCAGGTAGATCGTTTGCACGCGCAGGGCCGGGAAGCCCAGGATGATGCCGACGATGAAGCAGATCAGCGCAGCCGCCGGCAGGCCGAGCCAGAAGCTGACGCCCGCTTTCATCAGGATCGCCACGGTGTAGGCGCCGATGCCGAAGAACGCGGCGTGCCCGAGCGACTTCTGCCCTGCATACCCCACCGTCAGGTTCAGCCCCATCGTGGCGATGACGAACACCAGCCAGTAAGTGAACAGGTAGATGCCGTAGTTCTTGAGGAACTGGGGCGCCACCAGCAGCACCAGCAGTCCCAGGCCCAGGCCCAGGGCGATGGTCGACTTTTTCATACCTTCCTCTCCTCCTTGCGGCCCAGCAAGCCCTGCGGCTTGAACAGGATCACGACCATGAAGATGATCAGCGCCACCGCGTCCTTGTACGAGGGCGAGATGTAGGCCGCTGCGAGGTTCTCGCTGACCCCGACGATCAGTCCACCCAGCAGCGCGCCGCGCGAATTGTTGAAGCCGCCGATGATGGCCGCGAAGAATGCCTTGGTGCCGAGCGACTCGCCCATGTCGAACTTGGCCAGGTAGGTAGGTGCCACCAGCAGTGCGGCCGACACGGCAAGCACCGCATTGATCGCAAAGGTGTAGAAGATCATGCGCGGCACGTTGATGCCCAGCACCGCGGCGCTCTCGGTGTTCTGCGCCACCGCCTGCATTGCGCGCCCGGTGACGGTCTTGGCCAGGAAGGCCTGGGTCACCAGCACCAGCACCAGTGCCAGTGCAAAGGTTCCCACGTCCGACAGGGTGACCGTGACGCCGGCCACCTTGAACAGTTCATAGGGAAACAGCGCCGGAAACGGATGCGCCTCGGCGCTGTAGCCGGCGCGCACGCCATTGCGCATTGCGATCGACAGGCCGATGGTGGCCACGACGATCGGCATCATGCCGTACTTGAACAGCGGGTCGACCACACCGCGCTTGAAGACCCAGCCCAGCAGGAAGACGGCGACCACGCAGGCGGCCAGGAACGCCGCCATCAACGGCAGGCCGCTTGAGACGAATGCAATCATGATGAAGGCCGGCAGCATCACGAACTCGCCCTGGGCAAAATTGATGGTGCCACTGGCCTGCCACAGCAGCGTGAAACCCAGGGCCGCCAGCGCATAGATCGCGCCGGTGGCCATGCCGCTGAACAGGAGTTGCAGAAAATCGGTCATGGAAATCCCCAGGCCGGCCCGCTCCAGCAAAGCAGCGGGCAGCCATCAAGCAGGAAGACAACCCGGCCGAGCGGCCGGGCACGCAGGATTACTTCTTGCCCAGCGCCGGCAAGGTGTCGATCACGACCTGATGGCCACCCTTGACCTCAACCAGGAAGCTCTCACGGTCCATGTCGCCCTTGTCGTCGAACGTGACGTCGAGCAGGATGCCCGGATGCTGCTTGGCGCTGAAGCTGCCACCGCGCAATGCCGAGGCAACCGCCTTGCGGTCCAGCTTGCCAGCCTTTTCAATGGCGGCCTTGAGCAGGTACATGCCGGTGTAGCCCTTGATGCCGTTGTGGTCCGACACCGACTTGTATTCCTGCTGGTACTTGGCACCGAAGGCCTTGAACTGGGGCGCGTCGACCGTCAGGCCGACATGGGCCAGCGCGCCATTGGCAGCCTCAGCGGCCAGCTCGATCACCTTCTGGCCGGTCAGCGTGGTCTCGCCGATGATGGGCTTGGTCCAGCCCTGCTTGCGCAGTTCGCGCAGTGCGCGGGCCGACTCTTCCTCGTTGGTGTAGACGAACACGGCGTCGGCATTGCTCTGCTTGGCCTTGAGCACAGCGGCAGAAAAATCCACCTGACCGGCATCGGTCGAGATGTCGGCGACGATCTTGGTCGGGCCGGTTTCCAGCAGCTTGGTGATGGCGTCGCGGCCACCCTTGCCGAAGTCGTTGTTCACATAAATCACCGCCAGGGTCTTGGCCTTGCCCTGGATGTAGCGCGCCACTTTCGGAAAGCTGGTGGACTGGCCAAAGCTGGTGCGAAAAACGAAGGGATTGCCCTGGGCCGTCACCGACGCGGCTTCGCCACCGGTGAAGTTGGGTATCTCGGCGCGCTGGCTTTCGGCCATGCTGACCATGATGGAGCCGGAAAAAACCGGGCCGAAGATCGCGAACACACTGTCATCGGCCGCCTTTTGCGTCAGGCCCTTGGCCACGCCCGGATTGGTCTGGGTGTCCGAGGTCGTGGACTGGATCTTCTTGCCCATGATGCCGCCGGCGGCATTGATCTCCTTGACCGCCAGTTCGACACCGTTCTTGAAATTGGTGCCGGCCGTAGCACCGCCACCGGACAACTCGACGATGTTGGCGATCTTGATCACGTCCTGCGCGAATGTGGTGCCGGCGCAGGTCAGGATGGCGCAGGCGGCAAGCAGTTTGAGGCTATTGCGTTTGTGCATGATGGTGTCTCCAGGGTTCGTGTACAGAAGTTGAAATGTTCGCTAATCGCTCTAATCGGCTTTCGCTGATTCGAATTTAGGCGACACGGCCTAAAAATGGAAGCCAATATTCATTGTTATGATCGATAAACGATCATAAATAATCGCTTATCGATCGAAATACGGGTTTTCCCGAATCCGAAACCGATGCCCGCGACTTCAGAATCGGCCCATGCCCGCAATTTCCGCAAGCCCACTGGACAAGCGCGACTGGATCGCCGGCCTGGAAAAAGGGCTGTCGATCATCGAGAGCTTCGACGACGCCAATGCACGCATGACGCCCAGCCAGGCCGGCGAACGCTGCGGCATGACACGCACTGCCGCTCGGCGCTACCTGCTGACGCTGCAGCATCTGGGTTATGTCGCAAGCGACGGCAAGCTGTTCTGGCTCACGCCACGCGTGCTGCGCCTGGGCCAGAGCTACCTCGAATCGGCGCGGCTGCCGCGCATCGTGCAGCCATTCCTGCAGCGCGTCACGGCCGGCACCCAGGAAATCGCCTATGTCAGCGTGCTCGACGGCGACGAGTCTGTCTACATCGCGCGCAACGGTTCCAATCGCAGCATGAACACCGGATTCGTGCTGGGCGCACGCGTGCCGGCCCAAGTCACCGCCGCCGGCATGCTGATGTTGTCAATGACCGATCCGCAACAGTTGCAGCAATGGCTGGACGCTGTGGTGCTCAAGGCCTATACCTCGCACACCATCACCAACAAGGAGCGCATACAGATCGAGTTTGCGCGTATTCGCGCCAATGGCTGGGCGATCTCCGAACAACAGCTCGAACTGAACTACCGCGGCATCGCGGTGCCCCTGTTGGACCGCCACGGCGATCTGGTCGGCGGCCTGAATGTGTCGATGCCAATGGGCCATGAAAGCAGCGAAGACGCTGTGCGGCGCGTGCTGCCGGTGCTGCAGGAGACGGCGCGCGCGATGCGCAACATGAT
>JBBKVW010000138.1:0-32209 GCA_037968655.1 Burkholderiaceae bacterium | reverse complement strand
GTCCAGATGAAAGGCTTTGGAGCCTCGTTGTGGGCGAGCACAAAGAGCTCGATTGCGGTGATCAACTCGTCCACACTTTTGAAAACGCCGCGCTTGAGCCGGTCCTCGCTGAGATTTCTGAAAAATCGCTCCACCATGTTCATCCAAGACGCGCTGGTTGCGGTGAAGTGCATATGAAAGCGAGGACGCTTGGCCAGCCACTTCAATACCTTGGCATGTTTGTGGGTAGCGTAGTTGTCCAGCACCACATGGATTTGCAAATCAGGCGCGACGGTGCTGTCGATTTGCTTGAGAAATTTCAGCCACTCAATATGCCGGTGGCGCTGCTGGCATTGCGAGATGACGCTGCCATCGAGAATGTTGAGCGCCGCGAACAGTGTGGTCGTGCCATGGCGTTTGTAATCGTGGGTCATGGTCTGAGCTCGTCCACGCTTGAGCGGTAACCCTGGCTGCGTGCGGTCCAGTGCCTGCACTTGGCTCTTCTCGTCGCAACACAACACCACGGCGCGCTCGGGCGGACTCATGTACAGCCCCACGATGTCGGTGAGCTTCTCCTCGAACCGGATGTCATTGGAGACTTTGAACGTCTTGCTCAAATGTGGCTTGAGGCCGTGCGAGCGCCAGATACGCGATATCGTCGCTGCACTGGCACCAGCTTGTTTGGCCATCGTGCGCGTGCTCCATTGCGTTGCCGCTTCAGGCTGGGTTTGCGTGGTCAATTCCACAATCCGCTGGGCACTCACCTGGCGCGGGCGTCCGCCGCGAGGGGCGTCTTTCTCTATCCCTTGGAGTCCAAGCCTGACATACCGCGCCACCCAGCGCCGAACGCGCGGGGCGCCAACATCGAGTTCCTGCGCAATGGCACTATCGGAAAAACCCGCTGCCGCCATCAATACCATATTGGCTCGCACAGCGCAACGAACACTCGCCAAGCTCGATGTACTCCACACAAGCAGGGTATCCAGATCGTCTGGGCCAAACTCGACAACTACTCTGCGGTTAATCATCCCGGGCTCCTCGAAACTGAGATCATCAGCTTGGGAGATGAATATTGAAGTAAAGTTCAATATATATGAAACACTACACTAGACCGTCGCGGACATGAAAGCGCTTCAGGCATTCGCCGCTTGCATCGTAGTAAATGTCGCCATCGGTGAGCACACCATCGACATCGGTGATGACCAGTTGGATGTCGGCGAGTGTGGGTTGCGGCTCAGGTTCGCGCCCAGCCATCAGCGCACGTACGCGTTCCAGACACTCTGGCGTGTCCACACCCGGGCCCGTCGGCACGACTTCAAACGCGCGAATGCGCACTCCAGCAGCCATCAGCCGCAACTGCTCGAGCTTTTCTGCCTGCTCGATCATTGGCTGCGGCAAACTGGCATAGGCTGCCAGCATGTCCCGGCGATAGGCATAGACGCCCACATGCTTGAGGTAGCGGGCGGCGTCGCCGCCGCCGTCGCGCACATAGGGGATGGGTGATCGACTGAAGTACAAGGCGTCGCCGTTCGTGGCAAGCACCACTTTGACCGTGTTCGGGTTGACTGCCTCTGCCGCACTGATCAGATGGCACAGCGTTCCCACTTGCAGCGCTGGATCGGCTCGCATGCCTGCTGCCAGTTTCGCAATGTCGTCGGGGCGCACCAGCGGCTCGTCGCCTTGCAGATTGATGTAGATATCGGCCTTGACCTGCGTCATGACTTCCGTGAGCCGATCGGTACCGGACGGATGTGCTGCAGATGTCATGACACAGCGGCCGCCGAAGGCTTGCACCGCCTGGTTGACGCGTTCGTCATCGGTAGCCACCAGCACCGTGTGCACGCCGGGCACCTGCATTGCGCGTTCGTACACGTGTTGCACCATCGGCTTGCCCAGTATGTCGGCCAGAGGCTTGCCTGGCAGGCGCGTAGAAGCGTAACGCGCCGGGATCACGATGGCGAGTCGCTCGCCTGGTTCTTGACTTTGCAAGAGCTGCCCTCAGGAAATATTCAGAGCGGGGAAGGATTTCACCAGGTCGTCCAATGCCTTTAGCTGCTCCAGAAAGGGCTCCAACTGGGCAAGTGGCAGTGCGCTTGGGCCGTCGCATTTGGCCTTGTCCGGGTCAGGATGTGCCTCCAGGAATAAGCCCGCCAGCCCCAAGGCCAGGCCGGAGCGGGCCAATTCGGCCACCTGCTGACGTCGGCCGCCTGATGCAGCGCCGCCCGGGTCACGTTGTTGCAGCGCGTGGGTTACGTCAAAGATGATCGGCAGGTCGCCGCAGGCCTTGCGCATGACACCGAACCCCAGCATGTCGACCACCAGGTTGTCATAACCAAAGCAGGTGCCGCGGTCACACAGGATGAGCTGGTCGTTCCCCGCCTCCCTGAATTTATCGACGATGTTGAGCACCTGGGACGGGCTCAGGAATTGTGGCTTCTTGATATTAATGACGCGCCCGGTCTTGGCCAGCGCGACTACAAGATCGGTCTGCCGTGCCAGAAAGGCCGGCAGTTGCAGTACGTCGACCACTTCGGCCACCGCTTGCGCCTGCGATGGCTCGTGCACATCGGTGATCAAAGGAACGCCGAACTCGGCCTTGACTGCTTCAAATATTCGCAAGCCTTCTTCCATCCCGGGCCCTCGATAGGAATGGATCGAAGAGCGGTTGGCCTTGTCGAAGCTGGCTTTGAAAACGTAGGGAATGCCGAGCTTCTGGGTGACGCGCACGTACTCTGCACACGCAGTCAGTGCAAGATCGAGGGACTCCAGGACGTTGATTCCGCCAAACAGCACGAAGCGACCGCTATTGGAGACCTGGATGTTGTCGTTGATACGGATCACATGAACCTCCCAGATGTACTGGATTCGGATTGGACGCAGTTCTTGGGCTACTCAGCAATGCTGATCCACGGTGCCAACATGGCCAGATTCCGTTCGACAGCACCGCCCGCATTGCCTAAGGCCTTGTCGATGGTGCTGATGCGCGCCCGATACTGGTCCGGGTCATCCAGCAGGCCAAGCCAAGATTGTGCTAGCTGGTCCGATGCGATGACTTCGATCAGCGTCTGCGTGTCCATCAGTAATCGATAAACCGGATATGACGGATAGGTCTTATCCCATCCCGGCAGCACCGTCACCGGCTTGCCGAAGGCCAGCGGCTCCAGGACATTGTGGTCGACACCCACATGCGTCACGCTGGCCGCTGCATAGAAGTCGCGCAGTTCACCCATAGTGTCAAGGACCAGGCAGGCGGTCGTGGGTTCGATCGGCACATCCGCCAAAGATGATCGAAATACGGACGGCAGGCCACGTTGGTCGAGGTATCCGCGCAGGGTTTGCATGCGTTCAAGCACTTCCGGGTGGCGCGGGGCCAGTACAAGCAGCGCATCAGGATGGCTCGCGCGCACGGTAATAAATGCGTCCAGCACCATTTGCTGCTCGGCCAGATTGGTCACACAACCCGACACGATGACCGGGCGCGCGGCACTGATCAGCGCGCCTAGCATCATGGGGCTGCGCGCCTTTGCTGGTGACCAGTCTGGCTTCTGGACGGCATCGAACTTGATGTTGCCGGCAATGGCAACCCGTTGCGCATCGGCCCCGGCGGCAAGCAGGTGCTGCCGTGCCTCTTCTGTCTGCGTCCCGATCGCGTCAAACGCTCGCAGGTAGTCGCGCTGGAACAGCCGGCGTTCGATCGCATCCATGCGACTCGACGTGTTGTAGTGGTAGAGCCATCCGTTGACTAGTACTACCGCGGCTCCGGACTGTTTCGCGGCCAACAAAAATGCGAACGAAAACCGGCATGGCGCGTCGGAAGGCCAACATGGGATTTCAGCCACCACCAGCAATTGCGGCGGATAGTGCTCCGCCAGCGACTTCGCGTCGCGACTATGGCCGCGTGTGACGCAGACCTCGGCTGTCGGATAGCGGGCTAGATAGCTGGCCCGGTAATGGGGATGGTCGGTGATGAGCACCAGCTTGAGCGCGGATCGCCTGGCGACGATTTCGAGCAACAGAGGGTCGATGGCATTGAGCTCACCAATGGTTGAGACGAACACCCATAGCGACGCTAAAGGTTTGGGTGGCAGTCCAAGCTCCAGATGGCCGCCGGCACTATTGCCCCGCCAATCGCTCAGCCATTCGAGCGCGCGAAACAGGCCCCATTTGACCCATGTGAACCAGCCCACCGTGCTGCGGCCAGCGCTATCAGTCATGACCGGCGTGCTTGGGCGAAAGCTTGGTTGGCAAACAAATATTCAAAGCACGCCAGCCCGCAGCAGGTCGTGCATATTGAATACGCCCACCAGGTGATTGTTCTCGTCGGCTACCAGCAGACCATTGATGCGCATGGCTTCCATTTGCTGCACGGCTTCGGCTGCCAATTTGTCCGGATCGATGGTGCGTGGATTGCGCTTCATCAAGTCGGCTATGCGGGCACTGGCCAAGTCAACTCCGGCCGCCAATACGCGCCGCAAGTCGCCGTCTGTGAATATGCCCAGGATTCTGTCGTCGCTGTCGATCACCGCAGTCATGCCCAATCCCTTGGCGCTCATCTCCAGCAGGGCATCGACGAGGCTACTGTTGTCGCGCACAGTTGGCAGTTCTTTGCCTTTGTGCATGACGTCGCTGACCCGAACCAGCAGACGGCGGCCGAGCTTTCCGCCCGGGTGCGATCGGGCGAAATCCTGGGCGCTGAAACCGCGTGCCTGCAGCAATGCCACCGCGAGGGCATCGCCCAGCGCCAGCGCAGCCGTGGTGCTGGATGTGGGCGCAAGGCCCAACGGGCAGGCCTCCTTCTCAACGGCACCATCAAGATGCACGTCAGCCAAAGTGGCCAAGGTCGAACTGGCGGCTCCGGTGATCGCGATCATCCGCGTGCCGTGGCGCTTGAGGAGCGGAACAATGGCTACCAGTTCTGAGCTTTCGCCGGAATTGGACAACGCGATCATCACGTCGTCATTGGTAATCATGCCCAGGTCGCCATGGCTGGCTTCGGCCGGGTGCACGAAAAATGCGGGTGTGCCGGTGCTGGCCAGGGTTGCCGCGATTTTTCGTGCAACATGGCCTGATTTGCCCATGCCGCTGACGACGACCCGGCCACGGCAGGTAAGTACCATTCGCACGGCGTCAGCGAATTCCGCGTCCAGCCTGTCCACCAAACCGAGCACGGCTTCGGCCTCGATCCGCAATACGTCCCGGCCAAGCTCGATCAGTTTCTGGTTCGAGAATTCCGGCTCGATCGCCGGTGCTGCAGCTTGTGGGAGTTCAGACATGCTTGGGGCCGGTAAAAAATAAACGAGGGGCGCGGCACGACGCTATGCGGTGCGGATTCATGCCGTCACCTCGCGTGAGGATAGCGTTTGGGCCATGCGTTTGACCAGGCTGTTGCGAAATGTCGTCAGGTGGTACAGGGTGCGCCGATTGTCGGTCCAGCGCGTATGCCACTCCATCAGGCTGCCGTAGTATTCCAGCCGCTCAATTTGCTGTTCGGCGAACAAGGTCTGGACAATTTCTTCGTTGAGCAGGAACGCAGGCGAATAAGTCTTGATGGATTCGTCGTAAGTGGTTTTGAGGATCGTCAGTGTGTGTCCGCGCTTGACGCACAGATTGATGGCAACCGTCTGGTCGTCGAAAAGATACTCGTACGCCAGCGCCTCCTGCCTGGCAGCGGCATTGACCATGAGAGCGGTGTAAAACCGGCCTTGCGCGTTGTCTGGCAGTATGGCGGTTCCCTTTTGTGCCTTCCAGCCCTTGCCCTCCAGAACGCCGTAGCGGCCAATCACGCCCGCCATGTCCGCGCCCTCACGCCATACCCGCATATCGACCTTGACGCCTTCGGTCTGCAGCTTGTTCCTTTGCTTTCGCATGTTCTGGCGCAGGTTCTTGCCGCGCGCGGCCCAGTAGTCGTCGAAGCTTCCGACTATGTCGACCCAGGCAGTATCAATATAGTCGTCGTGCCGGTTGACTCCACTGTCGTCCTCGCGCGGTGAGTACAGCGGGTCCACTTGCGTGATCGACAGGCCAAGGCACAGCGTCAGAGGGCCATCTTGCAGCGCGCTGTCGGCGATTTGTTGCAGGGGCAACCCGGCTTCGGCCACCCACGCACCCAGTGGAAGCTGTGATGGCTGGAACGTTTGCCAGCGCAGTTTGCCATCGCCCGTGATCAACAGCATGGCCACCACGATTCCCGCTGACTCGCCCAGCAACAATCGCTCGTCGCCCTGGCCAAAAGCTTGTAACGCCGGAATCAGCGCATTGCAGCTCAAGAACGGAAGGTCGCCGCGCATCGCATTGAGCCGATCCCATTTGGCGCTGACATCGGCGTCGTGCGCCAGAGCCAGTGCCGAAAGTTCTCGCCAATTCAGTTTGAGCATGCCATCTTCTTCTTGTGGTGCGGGTTAGTTTGCTGGCGCGCTTGCTTCGCCGTCCAACAGCGAGACCAGGCGCCCTGCGGCATAGCAGACGTCTTCTTCGGTCAGGTCCTGGTGGCATAGCAACTGGATCACATGACGGCTCCATGCAAGGCCGCGGTCATTCTTCAGGGTTGGCGTGCCGGGCCACAGCGTATCCCAGCGAAACACGGGCATGCCTTCCTTGCGCAATTGATGATAAATGCGATCAGCATCGTCGACCCACAGGGGATAGACGTAAGGAGCAACGTTTGCTTTCGGCAACTCCACCATGGCATCGGCGCCACCCACATTGGACAGCAGTTGCGAGTAGATGTTGAAATTGCGCTGCCGCTGCAAGACGATGCGCCCGCGCGGCAGTACTTTGCGCAAGAACATCGACGCGCCCAGTGGTTGTTGTCGGATGCGGGCCATGTCGCAGGTGCGCATCATGGCGTCAGCCGACGGCGCTGGTGCCGGACCACGAGTTGTGGCAAGCGACCGGGATTTTCGTTTGAGGTTGAAAACCGCGCCCAAAATCTGATTCAGGCCAGCCATTCGCTCGTACTTGGCGGCTGTTTCCAGCACATCGACCCAGCCCTTTGTCTGCGCACGCAGGCCCTGCCGAATCATGTTGTGTGGCTTGAGGGCATGCATGGCGGAACCCAGCAACCCCGCTTCTGGCAGCGGGAAAAACTTCGACAAACTGGCCGCGCAGTAGTCGCCCCAGGCGCCGATCGGGCGTTCGCCAGCGGTTCCAAAATAGCAATGGGCGCAATCTTCGATCAAGGCAATACCGCGTTCATCGCACCATTGGCGCACGTCGCGCAAGGACTGTGCCAAGCCGAAGTAGTGCGACACGATCATGGCCCGGGCCTGGCCGCCTGTTGATGGCGGGATGCTGTGCAGATCGGGCAGTCTGTCGCTGCGGATTCCGAAATACGCCGGCGTATGGCCCGCCAGCAGTATGGGCGCCACCATGGTGGGGCAGTGGTATGTCGGCACCAGGACAACGCTGTTCGCTGGCAACTGCATCTGAAGCAAGGCCTGGAAGATTGCCGCCCTGCCACTGGTGGTGAACGCCGTGTGGGCCAAATCCTCCACGCTGGGAATCTCCGGCAACTCCTCGCGCACAAGGCTGGACCAGCCAAATACCGGGCCTCTGGGAAGCGCCTGCTGGGTTGAAGCGGTTGACGCCGGATGCATATTCACTGCGCTCGGACCTGGTTTGCGCTTTGCACCATGCGATCAATCAGCCCGCGCGTGCATGCCGCAACGATGGGGTCAAAGCGACGCTGTGAAAAAGTGTGATCCGCTTGCGGTTCGTCATGACGCGTCAGTTGAGCCTTGCGCAGCGCGCCATTCCAGGCCGGAGTGGCGCTGACATATTCCAGGAACTCCTGGGCGGTGAGGTCGTTGCCACTGAGCATCAGCAGCATGGGCGACTCAAAACTCTGCCAGGCCAGCGCCATGCGCTCTTGAAACGGCAGGCTGCTTTGGGTTGCTGGGGGTTTTCTGGGTGAGAACGCATGGTGGATATTGCGTGCAAGCGACGTCAAAGCTGCCCATGCTACTTGACCGCTCAGAAGTTTTGCCCAGAACTCTCGCTGCTGAAGACGCTGAAAGTAGTAATACTTCACATGTGCGCGCGCCAGGCTCACTTCAGAGCGGACCCATGGGTTGAGCAAACACAAACCCGCCACACGCGGATCACCCGACTCTTGGCAATACAACAGCGCCGCCGAGGCTCCGTCACACAAGCCCCACAGGGCGACACGACGAACCTGCGGCGCGTGCTGCTGGAGCGCGTCAATGGCGGCCGCGATATCCGGCGCGATCTGATCAAACGGCTGCGGGGCGCCGGTGCTGTCGCCCATTCCGCGCACGTCAAAGCGCAATACCGCAATGCCGGTCGCGGCCAGGCTACGGGCCAACAGCAGAAATTGGCGATGGCTTCCGATCCGGTATTGCGGGCCGCCGACCACGACAACCATCCCGATTTCTTGTCTCGAGCCATTGACATTGGTGGCCTCGGCTGGGTGCGTCAGAATTCCGGTCAGCATGTCACCCCGGCATTCGAACGCCAGGGTTTGTTCCACACATGTCACGCCGTGGACCTTTCCATCATTGCCGCGACGGTGGCCGTGATCAACGCGGGTGCATCCTCGATCTCGGTGGTTTGCCAGAACGATGGCCCTTGCGTTACCTGTGCGTGCGCGTCGCCAAAGCCCGCCACTTGCCAAAGTGCCAGGTTCTTGCTGCCAATCGGGCTGATGACTGCGTCGGCACGGGTTGAAATTTCGAACCACAGCAGCTTGCGCTGCGCGGACGCGTCGGTTGCTGGCGCCAGCAGGTTTGCGCGTTCCAGGCCTTCAGCCAGGGACGGGGCTACCCAATAGCCAGAAATTTCAGCGGCCTTTCCTTGTGCCCAGTCGGCCCGCAAGGCATCGAGCACGCCCTTGGCGTTTCCGCTTGCAATTTCAGAGGCTGTCTTCAAGCGCATGAATTGTTGCAAGGCCTGTTTGCCGGACGCCACCGGCGCCCAGAAAAGGAAGTTGGGCACGTGTGCAAGCAGTTTGGCAGCGTCGGTCGCCAGCAGGCAGCCAACCCGCAAACCCCATAGCCAAAGAGGCGCCTGCACCCGCTCGCCCAACCAGGCGCAACCACGCACGACGTCATCGACCCAGCATTGCCAGGATGCGTCGCCGAAGTCGCCCGAGCTGTCGCCACAGCCCAGCAGGTCGATCTGCAGTACCGCGTAGCCGGCCTGAGCCAGAGCGCGCGATTGCAGTGCAGCCATCCGCCTGGATTTGTTCATTTCTTCTGCAAGCGGGTGCACATACACCACAGCACCGCGCACGGTGTCTCCGCGTGCCGGGTGGTAAATACAAAAGCGCTGGCCGGGTGTGGCGCCGTCGACCGTCAGGAAAAAGGCATTGAATGGAGCTTGCATGGACGGCGGTCGGATCAAGCCCGTTGCAAGTCGAACGTTGCAATGGAGGCGGGCTTAACGCCCCACCGCCAGATAGCGAATGCCCTGTTCGCGCACGAACTTCGGGTCATACAAATTGCAGCCATCGACGATGACAGGCGACTTCAACTGGCGCTTCACGGCGTCCAGGTCGGCACTGCGAAATTCCTTCCACTCGGTGACGATCAATAGCGCATCGGCTTGGTGCAAAGCGTCCATTGCCTTGTCCGCATAGCGCAGTCGCGGCTCGTCCCCAAATATTCGGCGCGCTTCCTGCATCGCGACCGGGTCATAGGCGGTGACCGTCGCGCCCGCAGCAAACAGATCGGCCAGCAGGGTGCGGCTGGGCGCGTCGCGCATGTCGTCGGTATTGGGTTTGAAGGCCAGGCCCCACAGTGCAAAGTGCTTGCCCGTCAGGTCAGTACCGAAATGGGCCTTGACCTTGTTGCCCATCACGTGCTTTTGCACATCATTGGCTGCTTCAACGGCGCTAAGCACCTTGAGATCGATGCCGGCTGCGTCGGAGGCGGTATTGATCAGCGCCTTGACGTCCTTTGGGAAACAGGAGCCGCCATAGCCACAACCCGGGTACAGGAAGTTGTAGCCAATGCGCGGGTCCGAGCCGATGCCCTGGCGCACCATCTCGATGTCGGCGCCCAATTTCACGGCCAGGTTGGCCAGTTCGTTCATGAAGCTGATGCGGGTGGCCAGCATGGCATTGGCGGCGTATTTAGTCAACTCGGCGCTGCGCAGGTCGGTAGCGATCAGGCGTTCGTGGTTGCGCTGAAAGGGCGCGTACAGGGCGCGCATCTGCAATATGGCACGCTCGCTGTCGGCTCCGACGACGATGCGGTCGGGCCGCATGAAATCGTCGACTGCGGCGCCTTCCTTGAGGAACTCGGGATTCGACACCACGCTGAATGGCGTTTTGACGCCACGCAGAGCCAGTTCCTGGGCAATCGCAGTCTTGACCCGATCGGCTGTACCCACTGGCACCGTGCTCTTGTCTACGATGACCTTGTAGTCGGTCATCAATCGGCCGATCCGTCTTCGTCCGGTGGGGTGCCCACCGCTATGAACTGTATGGTGCCGTGTTCGACCGCCTGCTCGATGCGGGTGGTAAATTGAAGCCGGCCCGCAGCGACGTTGCGCGCCACCATTTCCTGCAACCGAGGCTCATGAATAGGAATGCCGCCCGACTGCAGTATTTGTATCTTTTTCGCGTTCAGGTCCAGGCACAGCACATCGTTGCCAACTTCGGCCATGCAGGCGCCGCTGACAAGGCCGACATAACCGGTTCCGACAACGGTGATTTTCATGCTGGGGCTGCTCGCCCTGCCTCAATCTGCCAGTTTGGCGTTGACGAATTCGCTCAGCGAGCCGACCGTAGCAAAGGTCGCGCCGTCGATGTCGTCATCATCGACCACGATGCCCAACTGCTCTTCCAGGCTGGTGATCAAGGAGACCACGGCCATCGAGTCAAGTTCCGGGATTGCGCCGAGCAAAGGCGTATCAGCGCTGAAAGCAAGGGCCCGGCCGCCCAGGCTCAGGGTTTCATCAAGTATGCGAAGGACTTCTTGGTTGACGCTCAATTCTGGCTCCGACAGGGCAAAGTGCCTGAATCGCGCATTCTAGGTGGCCGGTAGATGGGCACGCGTATGCGATACTTTTTTGCCCCTCTCCCTCGGTATGCCGCAAAGGCACAAGCCAGTTCCCAATCCTCATGATCGAATCCACGCTGTTGCCGCAACTGGTGTCCCTGTCCGCCCAACGGAGCCAGGACAGCATCGCGTTGCGCAGCGGCGACAAAGACGTTTCCTATGCGCAACTGGATCTGGCCATGCGCCAGTTCGCCAATGGGCTGATGGCCCTGGGGCTGGCGCGTGGTGAGCGCGTCGGCATCTACCTGGAAAAGCGCCTTGAAACCGTGATCGCCAGTTTTGCTGCCCCGGCAGCAGGTGGTGTGTTCGTGCCGATCAATCCCTTGCTCAAGGCCGAGCAGGTCGCATTCATCTTGCAGGACTGCAATGTGCGGGTCCTGCTGACATCGCCCGACCGGTTGGCCCTGCTCGACAGTGTGCTGGCGCACTGCCCGGATCTTCGGCATGTGGTTGTCACCGAGTCTGCTGCCAGCAAGGGTTCCTTGCCAGGCGCCTTGCAGACAGGGCCGGCGCTGGTGTCCTGGGGCGACCTGCTTGCCAGTCCGGATTGTGCGGCCCATCGCGTCATCGACACCGACATGGCGGCCATCCTCTACACCTCGGGCAGCACCGGCAAGCCAAAGGGTGTTGTGTTGTCGCATCGCAATATGGTCGCAGGCGCCAAGAGCGTCGCCGCCTATCTGGAAAACGCCGCGCAGGACACCTTGCTGGCGGCCCTGCCTCTGTCTTTCGATGCCGGTTTCAGCCAGCTGACGACCGCGTTTCATGTCGGTGCACGCGTCGTGCTGTTGAACTACCTGTTGCCGCGCGACGTCATCAAGGCGATGGAGCGCGAGCAGGTGACCGGCCTTACGGCGGTGCCGCCTCTATATATACAGTTGACGCAGCTCGAATGGCCAGCGGCGATCAACCAGCATCTGCGCTATTTCGCCAATACTGGCGGGCGCATGCCGCGCGAAACCCTGGACCTGTTGCGGCAACGCGCGCCGGCCGCCAAGCCATTCCTGATGTACGGGCTCACCGAAGCGTTTCGATCGACCTATTTACCACCCGACGAGGTGGACCGTCGGCCGGACTCGATCGGCAAGGCGATTCCCAACGCCGAGATCCTGGTGCTGCGCGAAGATGGTTCAACTTGCGGGCCTAATGAGCCGGGCGAACTGGTACATCGCGGCGCACTGGTCGGCCAGGGCTACTGGAATGACGCTGCCAAAACCGCGGAACGCTACAAATTGCTGGTGCCGGGCGTGGCTGGGCGAGAGGCCGGACTGCAACTACCCGAGTACGCGGTTTTCTCGGGCGATACGGTGCGCATGGACGAGGAGGGCTATCTGTATTTCATCGGCCGGCGCGACGAAATGATGAAGACCTCGGGCTATCGGGTCAGTCCGACCGAGGTAGAGGAAATTCTGTATGCCACCAGGCTGGTGGGCGAATGCGTCGCCTTTGGAGTCGATCATCCTGCGCTGGGGCAGGCGATCCAGGTCATCGCGACCGCGCCGGAATCGGCCGATAGTGCCCGATTGCAGGACGGACAAGCGCAGGTCAAGGACCTGCTGGCACAGTGCAAGGCGCGCATGCCTGCCTACATGGTCCCCGCCGGCATCGAATTTGTTGCCGGGCCCTTGCCGCGCAACCCGAACGGCAAGATCGACCGCAAAACCTTATCGACGAACTGGGCGGAGCGCCATGGTGCTTGATAGTGCCGCCCTGAACCCGCAAACAGCAAATCTCAACATGTCGCAAATCCCCCGCGCCCTGCCGGTACACGCGCCGCTGGAACAGTTTCCTGTCGAGGCGGGCGAGTTGTGTGTTGGCGGCCAAAAGTTGAGCCTGCTGGCTGAGCGGGTGGGACAGACCCCGTTTTACGCTTACGACCGGGCCGCATTGCGGTTGCGCGTTGCCGGTTTGCGGGCAGTGCTGCCGCCGGGCGTCAAGCTGCATTACGCGATGAAGGCCAATCCGATGCCGGCTGTTGTGGGCTTCATGGCCACTTTGGTCGACGGCATCGATGTGGCTTCGGGTGGCGAACTCAAGGTCGCACTGGACGCCGGCGCCGATCCGCAGGAGGTGAGCTTTGCCGGGCCGGGCAAGCGCTTGTCCGAGTTGCGCCAGGCGGTGGCGTCGCGGGTGCTGGTCAATCTGGAGTCTGCGCGCGAGGTGGTGGCACTTGGCGAGATTTCGCAGCAACTGGGCCTGCCAGCGCGCGTCGCGGTGCGGGTCAACCCGGATTTCGAGCTCAAGGGCTCGGGCATGAAGATGGGGGGCGGGCCCAAGCAGTTCGGTGTCGACGTCGAGCAGATGCCGCAGTTGCTGGCCGACATCGCGCGTGCCGGACTAGATTTCGAAGGCTTCCACCTGTTTGCCGGTTCGCAGAACCTGCGCCCCGAGTCGATCTGCGAGGCGCAGCTCAAGTCCTATGAGCTGGCCTTGCGCCTGGCCGAGCATGCGCCGGCGCCGATCCGCTTCCTGAATCTTGGCGGTGGATTCGGCGTACCGTATTTTCCTGGCGAGCAGCGGCTGGACATCGCGCCGATCGGCGATAACCTGGCCCAGCTGTCCGCGCGCGCCAGCAGCGAGATGCCGCAGGCCAGTCTCGTCATTGAATTGGGTCGTTATCTGGTGGCCGAAGCGGGCATATACGTCACCCGCATCGTCGATCGCAAGCTGTCGCGTGGGCAAGTATTCCTGATTACCGACGGCGGGCTGAACCATCACCTCGCCGCATCGGGCAACTTCGGCCAGGTAGTGCGCAAGAATTACCCGGTCACGATCGGCAATCGCTGTGATTCTGGTATGACCGAAACCGTGTCGGTGGTCGGGCCACTTTGCACGCCGCTTGATCTGCTGGCCGATCGCATGGCACTGCCGCAGGCGCAGGTGGGCGATCTGGTGGTCGTATACCAGTCAGGCGCCTATGGCGCCAGCGCCAGTCCGCAAGCGTTCTTGGGTCACGCTGGCTGCACAGAGGTGTTGGTATAAGCCGCCGCGCGCTCAAGTCGGTTGCGTGGGCGCCCCACAAACGACCGCACTACGTTGAGGGCCCGGGCAATGCCTGGGTTGGGGGCGTCAACGCCCGTCGGCCAGCGCAAAATGGCTTGGTTTGCCGTGTAGTATCGGCACTCGATGCAATGCCAGGAAAGACAACGACAACCCCGGCCGTTGCCGCATGGGACATCGCGGGACATTCGCAACTAGGGGCGCGAGCATGATAAAAATCTTCAACCACTACATCCACAAACGCACGGTTTTGCAGCTGCTGCTGGACTTTGGAATAGTGCTGTCAACCATCTTGCTTGCAACTGGCTGGCATATGCCGGATCTGGTTCGGGCTGCATCGTCGGCCATGCCATCGGCCGTACTGCTGGGCGTCGCTGCCTTGACGATCAACGCTGCCCTGGGTTTTTACCAGCGGGTGCACAACCGCTCGTTGGCGCAGTCGCGCGCACGCGCAGTGCTTTCCCTTTGCCTGATCCTGCCGTTGGCCTACCTGATATTGCGGGTCTTGCCGCTGGGGCTGGAGGACCAGGATTTCGTGTCCCTGTCGGTGGTGGGCGGTCTGGTGCTCATGCTGATCCATCGGGTGCATGTGGGGCATTCAAGTGCCCAGTCCCTGATGCGCCAGCGGGTGCTGGTGTTTGGTACCGGTACCCGGGCCAAGGTGGTCGGACGCACCCTGCAGAAGTCCGACCCGCATGTGGATCTGGTGGGCTATTACGCCAGCCCGAATGAGTCGGTGGCCGAGGTGTCGGCCTGGGGCATCCTGTCGCCCAATACATCCTTGACCGATATCGTCATGGAGCAGCAGGTCGACGAGATCGTCGTTGCGCTGGCCGAGCGCCGCGGCGGCAGCATGCCGCTGCGCGAGTTGCTCGATTGCAAATTGCAGGGTGTGCGGGTGGTCGACATGGCGACCCATTTTGAAAAGACCCTTGGTCAGATCCGGCTGGACTCGGTGTCGGCTGGCTGGCTCATCTTTGGCGATGGCTTCAGCCAGGGCTGGGTCCGTACCGTGATCAAGCGCCTGTTCGACATTATTTTTGCCAGCATATTGATTGTTCTGGCGTCGCCGATCATCTTGTTGGCGGCGCTCGCAATCGTGCTCGAGAGTGGTGGCCCGATCCTGTACCTGCAAGAGCGCGTCGGGCTCAACGGGCGCCTGTTCAATGTGATCAAGTTTCGGAGCATGCGCACCGATGCGGAGATCGATGGACAGCCGCGCTGGGCGACCGCGCAGGACGACCGCGTCACGCGAATCGGGCGGGTGCTGCGCAAACTGCGGATCGACGAACTGCCCCAGCTGTTCAGCGTGCTCAGCGGCGATATGAGCCTGGTCGGACCGCGTCCGGAGCGCCCGTACTTCGTTGATAAATTGACCCAGGAACTGCCCTATTTCGCCGTTCGCCAAAGCGTCAAGCCCGGCGTCACCGGCTGGGCCCAGGTCCGCTACCACTATGGTGCATCGGTCGAAGACTCTGCTGAAAAACTGCAATACGACCTGTACTACGTCAAGAACCACACCCTGTTCCTGGATCTGGTCATCCTGTTTGAAACCGTGGGCGTCGTACTTACCGCCAAAGGCGCGCACTAATGCGCCGCCGGGCCGCTCCCAAGGCGCATGCCGCAGCGTGCCACGCGCAGCTGGCAACAATCTGATCACATGGAAAACGAGCACCTGGTGCTGACGGGCTGGAGCTATGGGCTGGCAGGCCTGGCCTACGTCGTGTTGTTGACTGCCTTGTGGCTCAGGGGCTATGCAAAGGTGCCGCGTGAAAGCGCCCGTCTCAGCATGCTGGTGGCAGCCGGTGCAAGTGCGGCGTGGGGTTGGCTGCTGGTGGCCTTCCTGGTGGTGGAGCATCCTGCTTTGCTGCAGTTGTCCTCACTGGCAGATGTCTTGCGATATGCCGCCTGGTTTGTCTTTCTGCTGCTGCTTCTGGATCACCGGACCGAGCAGCCGGCAACGCAGGCGATGGGATGGCTCAAGCCGGCTGCGGCAGTTGTTGTCGCGGTCACGGGTGGCCTGCATCTGATTGCGTTGCTGGGTCTGTTCGATATCAGCGACATTCGCAAGCTGTTGCTGTTCGGCACCATGGCATTGCCGGTCATGGGCATGGTGTTGCTGGAGCAGCTGTTTCGCAACGTCACGCAGGACGCCCGCTGGAACATCAAGCCGCTTTGTCTTGGCCTGGCGGGTGCATTCCTGTTCGACCTGTACCTGTACTCGCAGGCCGTTTTGTTCAACGCCGTGGATGGGGACGCCTTCAGCATCCGTGGCGCCGTCCACGCCCTGGTAGTGCCATTCTTGCTGTTGTCCATGTCGCGCCATAGCGATTGGCTGTCCAAGATCCAGATATCGCGCAAGGCGGCATTTCACTCGGCCACATTGATGATCGCCGGTTGCTATCTGGTGTTCGTCTCTGGCGTCGGTTACTACGTGCGCTACTTCGGCGGCGAATGGGGCCGGGCGCTGCAACTTGGCCTGGTGTTCCTGGCCCTCGTGATTTTGATGCTGCTGGCATTGTCCGGGGCGATGCGGGCACGCTTGCGGGTGTTTCTGGGCAAGCACTTTTTCCGCTACCGGTACGACTATCGTGAGGAGTGGTTGCGCTTCACGCAGACGCTGTCGTCACAGAAATCGCCGCAGGACATGGGCCTGCAGGTGATACGTGGCCTGGCCGACATGCTGGAGAGCCCGGGCGGCTCCCTGTGGCTGAAGAACCGTGGCCAGAAAAGTTATGGGCAGAGTGCGCGCTGGAACGCGCCCGCCACTGCGGTCACGGAAGATGAAAGCTCGCTCTTGTGCGAGTTCTTGCAGAGCAATGGCTGGGTCGTCAACCTGGAGGAATATCGCTCTTTTCCCCGGCGCTACGGTCAACTAGTACTGCCAGCATGGCTGCAAGAGACGCCGCAGGCCTGGCTCGTTGTGCCGTTGAGCGTGGGCGAGAACATGATCGGATTCGTGATCCTGTCCAGTGCGCGGGCACGCATGGACGTGAACTGGGAGGTCAACGACCTGCTCAAGACCGCCAGCCGGCAGGCAGCCAGCTTTCTGGCCCAGATGCAGGCCACCGAAGCGCTGCTCGAGGTGCGCAAGTTCGACGCTTTTAACCGCATGTCGGCCTTTGTCGTGCACGATCTGAAAAACGTGGTGACGCAGTTGTCGCTGATGATGAAGAACGCCAAGCGCCTGCAGGACAACCCCGAGTTCCGTCAGGACATGTTGCTGACGGTGGAAAACGCACTGGACCGCATGCGCCAGTTGATGCTGCAGTTGCGCGAAGGCGCCACTCCGCCTGGCACCGCTTTTGGTGTTGAACTCGAGCCGATAGCAAGGCGGATCGCGGCGGTGGCGGCAGAACGTGGCCGCAAACTCGAACTGGACATCGCAACCAGCGTCGTTACCCGCGGCCATGAGGAACGACTGGAGCGTATCGTCGGGCACATGGTGCAAAACGCTTTCGATGCCACCGGCGCGCAGGGTCGGGTCTGGCTAAAACTCGATCGAATCAGCGGCCAGGCCCTGATCGAAGTGGGCGATACCGGCCACGGGATGTCCGAGGAGTTCGTCCGCGAACGATTATTCAAGCCGTTTCAGACCACGAAGGAGGCCGGCATGGGCATTGGTGCCTATGAGAGTTTTCAGTACGTGCAAGAATTAGGCGGCAAGATTTCAGTCGACAGCCAGATCGATCAAGGGACCATCGTGACCGTGCTGCTACCCTTGTTCGAATCCCAGCGGCTCTCTGACCTGCAAGCTCTTGAAACGCCATGACTACAGAAAAATCCCGTGCCCTGTTGATCGTCGAGGACGATCTGGCCCTGCAAAAACAGATCAAATGGTCGCTCGATCGCTTTGAATCCGTCACCGCAAATGATCGGGAGTCAGCCCTGGTACAGGCGCGCCGCCATCTGCCCGCTGTAGTGACCATGGATCTGGGCCTGCCGCCCGACCCGGATTCGGTATCCGAAGGCTTCAAGTTGCTGGAACAACTGCTGGCCATCGACGGCGACATGAAGGTCATCGTCCTGACTGGCCAGAATGACCGCGCCAACGCCTTGCGCGCGGTGGCCCTGGGCGCATACGATTTCTTTGCCAAACCCTTTGAACCCGAGTTGTTGAACCTGACGGTTGAGCGCGCGTTTCGGCTGGCCGAGTTGCAGGCCGAGAACAAGCGCCTGCAACAGATGCATCAACCCGATGCGCTGGCCGGTTTGACGACGCGCGATCCAGGCATGCTGCGGGTCTGCCGCACCATCGAAAAGGTCGCATCGAGCAACGCAACGGTGCTGTTGCTCGGTGAAAGCGGCACCGGCAAGGAATTGCTGGCGCGCGGCCTGCATCAGGCCTCGGGCCGCAAGGCCGGCAAGTTTGTGGCGATCAATTGCGCGGCCATCCCGGAGAACCTGCTGGAAAGCGAGCTGTTTGGCTATGAGAAGGGCGCATTTACCGGCGCTGCCAAGATGACGCTTGGCAAGATCGAGACAGCCAGTGGCGGAACCCTGATGCTCGACGAGATCGGTGATCTGCCGATTTCGTTGCAGGCAAAACTGTTGCGCTTCCTGCAGGAGCGCACCATCGAACGTATCGGTGGGCGCCAGGAAATTCCGGTCGACGTACGCATCGTGTGTGCCACACACCAGGACCTGATGGCCCTGACAAAGGAAGGCCGATTCCGGGAAGACCTTTATTACCGCCTGGCCGAAATCGTGATCGATATTCCACCGCTGCGCGATCGCGTCGGTGATCCGGCATTGCTGGCGCATGCTTTTTCGCGCAAGTTTGCGCAGGAGCAAAATCGAGGCTCGCTGGCGCTGAGCGAGGAGGCGGTCCGGGCAATTGAACTGCACACCTGGCCCGGTAATATCCGCGAACTGGAAAACTGCATCAAGCGAGCCACCATCATGGCGGATGGAAACCAGATCTCGCGCGACGACGTGGGGCTTGATTTGCCGCAAACCGAGGACGTGACCGAGACCATGGATCTGCGGACGATTCGGGATAATGCCGAGAAGAACGCCATTGTTGCCGCATTGGGTCGGGTCAATGGAAACATGGTCAAGGCGGCGGAACTGCTGGGCATCAGCCGTCCGACCTTGTATGACCTGATGCACCGGCTTGGCTTGAAGTGAGCACTACTCACAACAACTTTCTCTATAGGCATCCTATGAAATACTCTTCTGTCGCCAACTTTCGCAAACGCATTGTCCTGACTTCTCTATTGGCGTTGACGCTGGCTTCATGCAGTGGCGAAAAACCCGAGGCCATGGTCGCGTCGGCGCGCGACTACATGGCCAAGAATGACTTGAAGGCCGCTGTCATTCAGGTCAAAAACGCGCTGCAGGAAAACCCGGAACTACCCGAAGCACGCTATGTCCTGGGCCTGGCCCTGCTGCGTGGCGGCGACCCGGTCGGAGCCGAGACCGAATTGCGCAAGGCGCTGGCGCTCAAGCACCCGGACGATCAGGTTTTTCCGCCGCTGGCGCAGGCAGTGCTGCAGCAGGGCCAGATCAAAAAACTTGTGGATGAATTCGGCAAGGTCGAACTGTCAAAACCCGCTGCAAACGCTGAGTTGCAGACTACGCTGGCTGGCGCCTATTTGGCGCAGGGCGCCAAGGACCAGTATCAGCAAGCACTTGCTGCGGCGCTGCAGGCAAACCCGGACTACCCGCCGGCTTTGCTGCTCAAGGCGGGTTCGCTTTCGAGCGAGGGCAAGTTTGACGAAGGTCTGGCAATCGCTGAAACGGTTCTCGCCAAGGACGCCAAGAGCCATGAGGCCTGGAAACTCAAAGGCGATGTCCTTCAGTTTGGCAAACAACAACCGGCGGAGGCCCTGGCTGCGTATCGCAAGTCGGTGGAGATTGACCCCAAGTACGGCCCGGCGCATACGGCGCTGCTGACGCTGCTGTTCAAGCAGGGCAATTACGACGAGGCTGGCAAGCAGATGGAGGCCCTCAAGAAGCTTGCGCCAAACCATCCGCAGACGCACTACTTCGAGACCTTGCTGGCGTTCCAGAAAAAAGACCTGAAACTGGCGCGGGAGTTGTCGCAGCAGATGATCAAGTCTGCACCCAACAGCATTCAGGCGCTGACACTGGCGGGATCGATCGAACTGCAATCAAATTCGCTGGTCCAGGCCGAAGGCTTTTTGGGCAAGGCGGTACAGGGAGCGCCAGCGTTTGTGTTGGCGCGTGAAATGTTGATCGCCACTTATCTGCGCGCCGGTCAACCGGACAAGGCACTTTCAACTTTACAACCCCTGTTGAAGGGCGATGACCAGAGTGCAAAGGTCAATGCGCTGGCTGGCGAGGTGTTTTTACAGAATGGCGACCTCAAGAAGGCAGAGGAGCATTTCGCCAAGGCGGCCAAGCAGGATCCAAAGAACTCCCGCTCGCGCACCGCGCTGGCACTGACGCATCTGGCAGGCGGCAATGAGTCAGGATTCGACGAGTTGCAATCTGTCGCGGCGTCGGACAGCGGCGTCACCGCAGATCTGGCCTTGATCAGCGTGCATTTGCGGCGCAGTGAGTTCGACAAGGCACTGGTTGCCATCGCGGCGCTCGAAAAGAAGCAACCTGGCAAGCCGTTGGCCTCGAATTTGCGCGGCCGTACCTTGCTGGCCAAGAAGGACGTGGCCGGGGCGCGCAAGTCGTTTGAGCAATCCGTCGGAATCGACGCGACCTACTTCCCGTCTGTCGCCAGTCTCGCGGCGATGGATTTGGCCGAAAACAAGCCGGACGACGCGCGCAAGCGCTTTGACGCAGTGCTGGCCAAGAACCCGAATCATCCGCAGGGTTTGCTGGCCCTGGCCGAATTGCGTGCGCGTGAAGGTGGTGCCAAGGCCGACGTGGCAGAGTTGATCAACAAGGCGGTGACTGCCAATCCCACGGAGAAGGTTCCACGCCTGTTATTGATCAACTACCATTTGCGCAACCGGGACTTCAAACTGGCCATGTCGGCGGCACAAAACGCCGTGGCCGCAATACCTGACAGCGCGGACTTGCTCGACGCGCTTGGGCGTGCGCAACTGGGATCGGGCGACGCCAACCAGGCCCTGGCCACCTTCAACAAGGTCGCGGCCTTGCAGGCCAATTCGCCGCTGCCACATGTCCGGATCGCCGAGGCCCAGATGGTCGCCAAGGACAAAAGCGCTGCGGCGCAAAGTCTGCGCAAGGCCCTGGAACTAAGGCCGGATCATCTTGACGCGCAACGCGGCTTGCTGCTATTGGCCCTGGACGCCAAGAACTACACGGAAGCGACGGGCATTTCCAAGACCATCCAGAAGCAAAAACCAACCCTCGCTTTTGGCTACCAGTACGAGGGCGATATCGCCGTGCTTCAGAAGAAGTGGGACGTGGCAGCTGAGGCTTACAGGGCAGGGCTCAAACAAGGTCCGTTTGCCGATCTGGCAACCAAGTTGCACGCGACCTTCAATGCCGGTGGCAAAACCCAGGAAGCCGATAAACTGACTGCCAGCTGGCTCAAGGACAACCCGAAAGACCCGATTTTTCGGCTCTACCTGGCCAACAACGCGATCGTGAAGAATGATCTGGCTGCAGCGGAGCGCCAGTACCGCGACGTGATCGAGATTTCCCCAGATAACGCCATCGCCTACAACAACCTTGACTGGGTCGTCGGCAAGCTGAAGAAGGACGGAGCCGTCCAACTGGCTGAAAAAGCCATCGCACTGGTACCGAACCAGCCGGCCTATATGGATACCCTGGCCATGTTGCTGTCCGACAAGGACGACTACGCCAAGGCGCTCGAATGGGAGACCAAGGCGCTGGCCCTGCAACCGCAAAATGCGTTGTTCAAATTCAATCTGGCCAAGATCCATATCAAGGGCGGCAAGAAAGACCTTGCGCGCAAGGAACTCGACGAACTGACCAAGCTGGGGACAAAGTTCAGTGGCCATGCCGAAGTGACCGCGCTGATCAAGACTCTTTGAGCGGCCGCATGGCAATGTATTTCGGGGGCCTGTAAAGATGGCGATCGGTAGCAGCATCAACATCCATACGAGCGGGCTCTCCGTGCCTGGTCGGTCCGGGCAGCGTCGGCGTCAGATCGTGGTGGGACTTGCGGCATCGTTGCTGGCTGCCCTGCATATGCAGCCTGCCCACGCCGACCTGGCCGATACCGTTGCCCGCATCAAACCATCGGTGGTGGTGGTGGGAAGCTATCGCGCCACCGACAGCCCGCGCTTTCGTTTGCGCGGCACCGGCTTTGTCGTTGGAGATGGCAATCTGGCCGTCACCAACGCGCACGTCCTGCCGGAGGCGACTGAAAATACAGCCAACATGTCGATCGTCGTGCAAGTGCGCCGCGCCAACGGCGAGTTGTCGATGCGCCAGGCCACTGTGCTGGAGGTCGATCGGGTGCACGACCTGGCCGTGCTGCGATTCGAAGGAGCCAGCGCGCCGGCGATGCGCATCCGCGACTCCGAGACGGTCCGTGAAGGTCAGGCCGTCGCTTTCATTGGCTTCCCGATTGGTGGCGCGCTGGGTTTCTCCCCGGTGACGCACCGCGCCATGATCTCGTCCATCACGCCGGCTGCCATGCCTATGCCTAACGCGCGCACGCTCAACGAGGCCTCGATCCGCAGCGTACGGGCCGGACCATTCGACATCTTCCAACTCGACGGCACCGCTTACCCGGGCAACAGCGGCGGCCCTTTGTTCGACCCCGAAACCGGTGACGTGCTGGGCGTCGTCAACATGGTGTTCATCAAGGGCTCGCGCGAGTCGGCCTTGAGCCAGCCTTCTGGCATCAGCTACGCCATTCCGTCGAAGTTTGTCGCCGAGATCGTGCAGGACGCCCAGCGCAAATAACCGTGGGCTGGTCCGGCAATACTTGCCGGATCAGTGTTCCAGGAATCGGGTTGAGTTCTCCAGGTCATCGTGGGTGACGCCTGTGTTCAAGGCCCCAACGAACTTGCGCCAGCCCAGGTCGGGCTCCAGCAACGTGAACCCATAAAAGATCTTCCCCCCGGTCGCCCTGCCACGCACTGCCATGGCGCGCACGGTGGACTGCTCGTTGTTTCCCAGTTCGATGGTGGCGTCGCCCCATTCCCGCGTCGGGATCTCGGAATCGGCATGGGCCAGAAATCCGAACACCGATAGCTCGACTACCTTCAGGCTGGTCACCAGCTGCTTGCCGTCGGCATCGTGCACCAGAAAGACGCCCGGGCACTTGAGCGAATAGCGCTGGTGCAGCCGCAGATGCTTGCCGCTCTTGGGCGGATCGGTCAACTGCGGCAACATCGTCTGGTGTTGCGGCAAGTCATAAATCGAATGCAACAGCATCTTTTCCCGATTGCTCAGTTTCTTGAATACCTGGGTGCGCTGGTTGAAGAAGTAGTCGAGCAACTCGGTGGTCATCACCGGGTCATTCGTGGTGTGGTACCTGCGCTGGGGCAACTGAATATTGGGCAGTACGCTGCGCACAAAATAGTCGTACAGGTTCTTGCGCCGCGGTTTCTTGTTGTAGGTCTGCTGGTATTTCTTGGGTGCCGTGCGCAAGTCCAGTGACGCGCCCACGGCAGGGGCTCCGTTGGCGAAGTCGTAGTTGTCGACCTTGTTCTCGGTCAATCGCCTGAAGTACAGCAGTGACTCGTACATCTCGATGCGGGTCGGATGCACCGCAATCACCAGATGGCGCGTATCGAAGAAGGTCGTGCAGTACTCGTACATGAACTTCATCAGCGGAAACAGGATCGATCCACCGGTCTTGCGGAAGTCGGGATGCACTGCCAGTGCCGAAACCTCGGCAATCTTGCCGCCGCGGGCGCGGACCGACTTCAGATCGAAGATGGCCTGCAACGGAAAGCCGAATACGCTTTCGCGGATCAGCGACAAGGTGCCGACCACCTCGCCATCGAACTTGGCGCACAGCGTCGTGGTGGTGGGCAGGGCGTGGTAGATCGTGGCGCGCAGGCCCGATGGCGCAGGCTTCATGAAGCCGCTGCTGACATAGGCATCGTGCAGCAACTTGAAACAGGCCTCCAGTTCCTCCTTGGTTTCGGCAATCTTGAGCACCAGTCGCTTGTCCGGTGCCGGGTCGCAGTCCACGAATGAGCGGAATATCGCAAACCGCAGCGACCGCGGAAACAGGCCAAAAACCTTGCGCAGGCCTTCGTGCCACAGTTTGCGAATGTTGGCCGCCAGCGACCGCTTTTTCAAATAAGACTCCTTGATGCGGGTTGCCCGGTGTTTCGGTCAGTGCATCGGATTGGGCTGGGGAACGTCAACGCCCGTACTTGTCTTCGAGCCGGACGATGTCGTCCTCGCCCAGGTAGGCCCCCGATTGCACCTCGATCATCTCGAGTTGCACCCGGCCCGGGTTCTCCAGCCGGTGGGTAGTTCCCAGCGGAATATAGGTTGATTCATTCTCAGACACCAGAAAGCTTTCGTCACCACGTGTCACACGCGCCGTGCCGCTGACGACGATCCAGTGCTCGGCGCGGTGGTGGTGCATCTGCAGCGACAGCGTGCCGCCGGGCTTGACGACGATGCGCTTGACCTGAAAGCGCGCGCCCGCATCGACACTGTCGTACCAACCCCAGGGCCGGAACACCTTGCGGTGTGTCTGGCCTTCCATGCGGCCAGCCTTGCGCAGCGCGTCGACGATCTTCTTCACATCCTGGGTGTGGTCCTTGTGCGCGACCAGAATCGCATCGGCCGTCTCCACCACCACCAGGTCATTCACGCCCACACAGGCCAGCAGGCGATTGCCCGACAGGGCCAGGGTGTTGCTGCATTCGTGCAGCATCACATCGCCCTGCGCCACATTGCCCTGCGCGTCCTTGGGCAGCACCTGCCACAGCGCATCCCAGGCGCCGACGTCCGACCAGCCGGCTTGCAGCGGAATGACCACGCCCTGCGGCAGTCCGGCGATCGGGTTTGCGCCTTCGCGGCTGCTCACCGTGATGCGCTCCAACACGGCATAGTCGATGGAGTCCGATGGGCAGGCCGCGAATGCCTGGCTTGCCACCCGCGCAAAATCGCCGTCCCGCGCCACGGTGCTCCAGGCCCGCGTGCAGGCGGCCAGGATGTCGGCGCGACAGGCGCCGATGGCCGCCAGCCAGACTGACGCACGCAACATGAAGATGCCTCTGTTCCACAGGTAGCTTCCCTCTGCCAGATAGGCCTGCGCGGTCGCCAGATCGGGCTTTTCGACAAAGCGGGCTATCAGCCGGGCAGCTTCCGGCCCCGTTGCCTGGCCAGGCATCGCCCCGCCAGCCTGGATATAGCCATAGCCGGTTTCCGGCGCGTCGGGCGTGATGCCAAAAGTGACGATCATTCCCTGCTCGGCCAATGCAGCGCCGTGGCGCACGGCGCTGCAGAAAGTCCCGGTATCCTGAATTACATGGTCTGCCGGCATCACCAGCAGCACCTGGTCGTCGGCGCCCTCGGCAGCCGCAGCCAGAGCGGCCAGCGTCAGCGCCGGCGCCGTGTTGCGGCCCACTGGCTCCAGCACGATGGTGCCGGGCTTGCCCATCAAGCGCAGCTGCTCGGCGATGACAAAACGGTATTCCTCGTTGCACACCACCATCGGTGCGGCCAGGTTCGTGGCCACGCCCTCGGTGCGGCGCACCGTGGCCTGCAGCAATGAATCGTCGCCGATCAAGGGCAGCAATTGCTTGGGGTACTTCTCGCGTGACAGCGGCCACAGGCGGGTTCCCGAGCCACCGGACAGAACCACCGGCTGAATCTGTGCTTTCGTCACAAATGCTTGCGACGTTTCCTTTCCGCCTTTATCAACCACGGGCGTCTCCCCAGCGCAACTCGACCGATTCGTCGCCCTGGTACAAGGTCGTTCCGTGGCGATCAACGCAATATTCGGGCGAGACGATCATGTCCTCCACGCGCATGCCGGCGCCGATGCGGGTGTACTCGAACAGAATGCTGCGCTGCACCGTGGCGCCGGCTCGCAAGGTCGAACCATGGCCGATCCAGGCTGGCCCGGTAATGCTGCAACCCGGTTCGATGCGCACACTGGCGCCGATGTAGACCGGCCCCTTGATATCGACCGAATCCCAGTCGATCCGCGTATTGATGCCGACCCACACGCCCGGCCGCACCTCGCGCCCCGGCATGTTCATCTGCGCCACCTCGCCGCGCAGCACCCGTTGCAGCACCGCCCAATAGTCGCTGACCCGGCCGATGTCGATCCAGTTGAAATCGCGCGACTGCGCAAAAAACGGCAGCCCTTCGGCGATCAGGCCGGGAAACAACTGCGAACCGATGTCGTACACCTGCCCGGGTGGAATCCGCTCCAGTGCCGCCGGCTCAAAAATGTAGATGCCGGTGCTGGCCAGCGTCGAGCGGGCCTGCTCCGGCGTCGGTTTCTCCTGGAAGGACTCGACCCGTCCGCTCGCGTCTGCCACGACGATGCCGTAATTCTTGACCTCTTCGCGCGGCACATTGAGCGTCACCACGCTGGCAATCGCGCCCTTGGCGCGGTGCTCCCGTAGCGCGTCACCAATGTCCAGATCGATCAGCGCATCGCCGCACAACACAATGGTGGTCTCGTCGAAGAAGCCGCTGAAATCCTGGATCTTGCGCATGCCGCCGGCCGAACCCAGGGGCTTGGGGACGATGTCGCCGTGGGCCCGTTCGCCTTCATACGAATAGCCGATCTGCACGCCCCAGCGATGGCCGTCGCCAAAATACTGCTCGATCTTGTCGTTGTGAAACGCCACGTTGACCATGATCTCGACCACGCCGTATTTGGCCAGGTGTTCGATCAGGTATTCCATCACCGGCTTGCCCAGAATCGGCACCATCGCCTTGGGCAGCACATTGGTGAGCGGGCGCACCCGTGTTCCCTGGCCTGCCGCCAGAATCATTCCCTTAGCCATAGTGCCTTTCGTGTTTATTTTGTTTGCGCAATGCGAGCCGTGTCATGCCGGGTGCCCGGGCAAGGTCCCGTAGCCCTGCGGATTGCCCAGCTGCCAGCGCCAGGCGTCCGCGCACATCGCCTGCAGGTCCTGGCTGGCGCGCCAGCCCAGCAATGCAAGCGCCTGCGCCGGGTCAGCGTAGCACGCTGCGACGTCGCCCGGCCGGCGGGCCTCGAGCTGGTAGGGCACGCTGCGTCCGCTGGCATGCTCGAACGCCCGCACCATCTCCAGCACGCTGTAGCCGGTGCCCGTGCCCAGGTTGATGGCGCGGCATTCGGCATGCTGCTGCAAACGCTCGAGCGCCCTCAGGTGGCCCAGCGCCAGATCGACCACATGGATGTAGTCGCGCACGCCGGTGCCGTCCGGTGTAGGGTAGTCATTGCCCCAGATGCTCAGGTGGGGCCGCCGACCTGACGCAACCTGCGCCACGTAGGGCAGCAGGTTGTTCGGCGTGCCCCGCGGGTCTTCGCCGATCAGTCCGCTGGCATGGGCGCCCACCGGATTGAAATAGCGCAGGATGCAGATGCGCCAGCTCGGGTCGCTGCGATGCAGATCGCGCAGCATGTTCTCGATCACCAGTTTCGATGTGCCATAGGGGTTGGTCGCCGACAGCGGGTGGTCCTCCTGCAGCGGCAGGCGCTGCGGATCGCCATAGACCGTGGCCGACGAACTGAACACCAGGGTCTTGACATGGCAGGCCTGCATCGCCTGCATCAAATACAGTGCGCCGGTCACGTTGTTGTCGTAGTAGTCCAGCGGGTTCTGCACCGACTCGCCCACCGCCTTGAGGCCGGCAAAGTGGATCACCGCCTGCGCGCCGCTGCTGCGCAGGGCATGTTCGAGCGCGGCGCGGTCGCGCATGTCGGCGCGAATCAGCGCCACCTTCTTGCCGGTGATCTGCTCTACCCGCGCCAGCGCCTCGGCCTGGCTGTTGCAGAAGTTGTCGACCACCGTGACCGGGTAGCCGGCCGTCAGCAGCTCGACGCAGGTATGGCTGCCAATGAATCCCGCGCCACCTGTTACCAGAATCATGTCTTTCCCACTTCCTGGGCCGGCTCCAGGTAGTTATGCAGCACCGCCACGATGCGCGTGGCCGCCTGGCCGTCCCACAGCAGCGGTCGCCGACCGGCCTTGCCTTCGCCGCGCAGCACCTTGCGCACCTCGGCCACGATCACCGCCGGGTCGGTTCCGGCCAGCACGTTGGTGCCCTCATCGATGGTGACCGGGCGCTCGGTGTTTTCGCGGATGGTGATACAGGGCACGCCCAGCGCCGTGGTTTCTTCCTGCATGCCGCCGCTGTCGGTCAGCACCACGGCGGCGTGCTTCCACAGATTCAGAAAAGCCATATAGGCCTGCGGCCCGACCAGCGTGATGTTGGGCCCCAGGTCGATGCCGAATTTGGCCAGGTTGGCCCGCGTGCGCGGGTGCACCGGAAAAATCAGCGGGATCTCCAGCGCAATTTCTGTCAGCGCACCGCCGATGCGCGCCATCATCGCGGCGTCGTCGACATTGCTGGGCCGGTGCAGCGTGACCACGCCGTAGCGGCCGCCATTGGCAGTGTGCTGCACCTTGAACGCGTTGGTCTCGTAGCCGTCGGTATCGGTGCGGGTAAGTTTTTCGGCCTGGTACAGCAGGTTGTCCACCATCACGTGGCCGACATGGTGAATCACGTCGTCCGGCTTGCCCTCGTGCTTGAGATGCGCCACGCCGCTGGGCTCGGTCACAAAAAACCAGTCCGAAATGCTGTCGGTCACCAGCCGGTTGATCTCTTCGGGCATCGACATATCGCCGCTGCGCAGGCCGGCCTCGACATGGGCCACCGGAATATGGAGCTTCTTGGCCACGATGGCGCAGGCCAGCGTGGAATTGACATCGCCCACCACCAGCACCGCGTCGGGCCGCTCGTTCTGGCACAGCTCTTCGAAGCCGATCATGATCTTGCCCGTCTGCTGCGCATGGCTGCCGCCGCCGGCCGCCATGAACACGTCGGGCTGCGGAATACCCAGCTCCTCGAAGAACACATCGTTCATCTCGCGGTCATAGTGCTGGCCGGTGTGGATGATCTTGAAGGCCAGCCCGCCATGCGCCTGGATCGCGCGCACGATGGGCGCGATCTTCATGAAGTTGGGGCGCGCGCCTGCGACGAGGTAGACGGTTTTCATGGCCCCGATATTAACTGTGCACTTTGGCGCCCTGCCCAGGCGCGGGCCACGCAAACTGGTCTCAGGCCGGCATTTCTGCCTGCAGAAAGGCAATTCCTGCTGCATCCCGCGCCGAGACCATCGGGGTGGCGCCGTCCAGCGGCCAGTCGATATGCAGGGTCGGGTCGTCCCAGGCAATGCAGCGCTCGTGTGCGGGTGCGTAATAGTCGGTGGTCTTGTACAGCACCTCGGCGAACTCCGACACAACCAGAAAACCGTGCGCCAGACCGGGTGGAATCCACAACTGCCGGCGGTTGTCCTGCGCCAACACATGGCCGCACCACTGGCCAAACGTCGGCGAGCTGCGCCGCAGGTCCACTGCCACGTCGAACACCGCGCCCGCCACCACCCGCACCAGCTTGCCTTGCTGCTGGCGCACCTGGTAGTGCAGGCCGCGCAACACATGGCGCGCCGAGCGCGAATGGTTGTCCTGCACGAAGTCGGCTTGCAAGCCGGTCGCGGCGGCAAAGTCGCGCCGGTTGAAGCTCTCGAACAAGAAGCCGCGCGCATCGCCATGCAACTGCGGCTCGAGCAGCAGCACGCCGGCGATGGTGCTAGGGCTGACCTTCATGCTGCCGCCGCCGGGCGGATTTCGTCCAGCAGGCGCAGCACCTGCGTCTGCCAGGGCGGCAGCGCCAGGCCGAAGGCCTGTTGCAGCTTGTCGCAATTGAGCCGCGAATTGAGCGGGCGCGGGGCTGGCGTGGGGTAGTCGCGGCTCGCAATCGGCACGATGCGCTGCGGCCTTGCCAGCAAAGGCCACCCCAGAGCTAGTGCCTGGGCTATCAGATAGCGAGCATATCCATGCCAGCTGGTTTCGCCCGCAGCCGCGCAGTGGTAGATACCGGCCAGGGCAGGGCGGGCCAGCGCCGCACGCAGCATGTGCGCCGTGGCGTCGGCCAGAAACTCGGCGGCGGTGGGCGCGCCAATCTGGTCGTCAACCACGGTGAATGTCTCGCGCTGCACCGCCAGCCGCAGCATCGAGCGGGCGAAGTTGCCGCCGCGCGCTGCAAACACCCAGCTGCTGCGCAGCAGCAGATGCCGAGGGCAGGCGGCCGCTACGCGCTGCTCGCCCTCCAACTTGGTCTGGCCATAGACATTGAGCGGCCCGGTGGCGTCGGTCTCGCGCCAGGGCGCATGGCCGCTGCCGTCAAATACATAGTCGCTTGAATAGTGCACCAGCCAGGCGCCAAGCGCGTCAGCCGCGCGGGCCAGTGCCTCGGGCGCTGCCGCATTGACGGTGCGCGCCAGCTCGGGTTCGGACTGCGCCTTGTCCACTGCCGTATAGGCCGCGGCATTGACGATCACTTGCGGCGCCACCCGCCGCACGGTGTCCGCCAGGCCGGGCAGGTCGCGCAGATCGCCGCACAGGCTATCCGGATTGCCAGCGCCCTCGCGCCCCAGCGCCACCAGTTCACCCAACACGGCCAGGCTGCGCTGCAACTCCCAGCCCAGCTGCCCGTCGCGCCCGAGCAGCAAGAGCTTCATGCGCTGATCTGGCTGCCGTAGTGCTGGTCCAGCCACTGCCGGTAGCTGCCGCTTTGCACGTCGTCCACCCAGTCCCGGTGCTCCAGGTACCAGGCCACCGTCTTGCGGATGCCGGTGGCAAAGGTCTCGGCCGGCTTCCAGCCAAGCTCCTTTTCTATCTTGCGCGCGTCGATCGCATAGCGCCGGTCATGCCCGGGCCGGTCCGCCACGAAGCTGATCTGCTCCTTGTAGGGCTTGCCGTCCTTGCGCGGGCGCAGCTCGTCGAGCAGGGCGCACACCGTGTGCACGATCTCCAGGTTGGGCATCTCGTTCCAGCCGCCCACGTTATAGGTCTCGCCCAGCCTGCCCGCCTCGAGCACGCGGCGGATCGCCACGCAATGGTCGGTCACATACAGCCAGTCGCGAATCTGCTGGCCGTCGCCGTATATAGGCAGGGGTTTGCCGGCCAGCGCATTGACGATCACCAGCGGAATCAGCTTTTCCGGAAACTGGAACGGCCCGTAGTTATTGGAGCAGTTGGTCGTCAGCACCGGCAGGCCGTAGGTGTGGTGGTAGGCGCGAATCAGGTGGTCGCTGGCCGCCTTGGACGCCGAATACGGGCTGTTGGGCTCGATCCGGTGCGACTCGGTAAACGCCGGCTCGCCGGCCGGCAGCGAGCCATACACCTCGTCCGTCGACACATGCAAGACCCGAAACTCCTTGCGCGCCTGCGCGTCCATGTAGCCCCAATAGGCGCGCACCGACTCCAGCAAGTGGAAGGTGCCCACGATATTGGTCTGAATGAAGTCGCCGGGGCCATGGATGGATCGGTCCACATGCGATTCGGCCGCGAAGTTGACGATCGCACGCGGCTTGTGCAGCGCCAGCAGGTTGTCCACGAACGCCCCGTCAGAAATATCGCCCTGCACGAAGGCATGGCGCCCATCGGTCTGGAGGCTGGCAAGGTTCTGCAGATTGCCGGCATAGGTCAGCTTGTCCAAGTTGACGATGGTCTCGTCGCTCTGGCCCAGCCAGTCGAGCACGAAGTTGCTGCCGATGAAGCCGGCACCGCCGGTAACGAGAATGGTCATGGTGTGAAGTCTTGGTTGCAGCCGGCGATTGCGCCTTGCCGTGGTTCGCCGGTCATTGTGCCTGTGCCCGGTGGCTGTGACCGGCGCCTGTCGCGTTGCGCGCCAGCCCACCGCTCGCAACGCATTGATGGTATTGCGCAGCCGCCACGCGCGGTGCGGCAAACCCGGTCGGCTGTTTGCGCCGCGTTAAAAGGGCGAGTGGTCGCCATCCATGCCGCAGGGCAGACTCTGCAGTTTCTGGCTGAGATCGCTCAATCGCTTGGCGTCCGTGTTGCAAATCAACTTGCGCAGCTGGCCGCTTGCCGTGTTGACCGCCACTACTCGCTTGGCGGCGATGGCTTCGATCGACTCCCTCTGCACCAGCGCCAAACCACGAGCGCGCTGAGGGCTAAATCCGATTGGCAAGTGCCGGGTGATTCTCTGATCTAGCGGCCGATGGCCAGGTATTCAAACCCCAGTCCGCGCACCATGACCGGGTCGTACATGTTGCGGCCGTCAAAGATGACCGGGCTTTTCAGCGTGCGCTTGATGGTGTCAAAGTCCGGGCTGCGGAACTC
>JBBKVW010000137.1:0-4933 GCA_037968655.1 Burkholderiaceae bacterium | reverse complement strand
TATTTTGCGCGCAGCATATCAATCCATCGCTGAACGCGGGCGTCAGAACGGCATGCGCTTGATCTGGGTTTTCCTGCCGCAGGTCCGCGCTGGCAGCTGGCAGGAGGAGACGCCAGAAGCACTCCGCCTGGCGCAGGAAGCAGGTTTCACCACGATCAACCTGGACAACATCTATGCAGGCCATCCGGATGAGTCCGTGCGACTGGCTGAATGGGACGAGCATCCGAACAAGCTTGCGCACAAGCTGATTGCCGATCGCCTGTACATGGAACTAGTACAGCGCGCAGACCCTGTCTTCGCGCCGCCAACCCGTTGACCCCCCCCAAAAAACTATTTTTTCTGGAGCCCGCAATGAGCGACGACGTCAAACAGAACATCAAAAATTACATCATGAGCGAGTTCTTGCCTGGCGAAAGCCCGGACGAGCTCACCGACAGCACACCACTGATCAGCGGCGGCATTCTTGATTCGATCGCCACTTTGAAGCTGGTGATGTTCATCGAGGAGAAATACCGAGTGTCGTTCGAGCCACACGAAGTCGACAAGGAAAACCTCGATACCTTGAGCCTGATTGACGCCTTGGTTCAATCCAAGATCAAACAGGGCTGAGCATGGGGTCGTCGTCCAGTCTGCAGGGCTGTTTTACTGACAGCGCGCTGCGCGATGCTACGCAGGTTGCAGTGGTGGAGCCCGGGATCGGCGCTGTCACCTATGGCGAACTCGATGCGCTGTCCGACGCGTTGCGTGATCGCCTCGTGGCCTGGGGAGTCCAGCCGGGCGACCGCGTCGGTCTTTGCCTGCGCAAGTCGGTCAACAGCGTGGCTTCCATGCTGGGCGTTTTAAAGGCCGGGGCCGCCTACGTCCCGGTTGACGCCGGTGCACCACCAGCGCGCGGCGCCTACATATTGCACAACTGCGCAGTCAAGCTGGCTATTGTCGATGCGGCGGTCGAGGATGCGTTGCGCATTGCGTTCGAGGCACTGGGTGGAGCACCCCGCCTGCTTGCAGTTCAATCGAATGGCGCCGGCGCCGGATTGCGCGAGGCCCTGGCCGCGGAGGACGCCCTTGCAACGGCGACCGCTGCGGCGACGGTTCAATCGGCCCCGGATGATCTGGCCTACATCCTGTATACGTCGGGGTCCACGGGAAAGCCCAAAGGCGTCATGCTCTCGCAACAAAATGCCACGAGCTTTGTCGACTGGTGCTCCGAGGTGTTCGAGCCGCTGCCAGCCGACCGCTTTTCGTCACATGCGCCGTTTCACTTCGACCTGTCGATTCTGGACCTTCATGTCTGCTTCAAGCATGGGTCCACCCTGGTTCTGATCAGCGAGGACATCGGCAAGGACGCGCCGCGGCTTGCGCAGCTGATTGCCGACGAGAAAATCTCGATCTGGTATTCGGCCCCATCGATCCTGGCTCTGCTGGTGCAATTCGGGCAGCTTCAGAGGCACGACTTCACCGCGCTGCGGCAAGTGCTGTTCGCCGGCGAAGTGTTTGCCGTCAAGCATCTGAGAGCGCTGTGCGCAGTGTGGCCGGCGCCACGCTACTTCAACTTGTATGGCCCGACCGAAACCAATGTCTGCACCTGGTATGAGGTCATGCCTCCGGTGCCGGCCGAGCGCACGACGCCCTATCCCATTGGTCATGTCTGCTCCCACTTGCAGGGCAAGGTACTTGGATTCGATGGTTCGGTGGTGTCACCCGGAGAAGAAGGCGAACTGTGCATCGCCGGCCAGGGCGTGATGCAAGGTTACTGGGCATTACCCGAGCAGACCGAACGCGGATTTCATATTGATCCCGATGGTCTGCGCTGGTATCGCACTGGCGACGTTGTCATCGAGGCCGAGGAAGGCTGCTTCACCTACTGCGGGCGGCGCGACCGCATGGTGAAGCGGCGTGGCTATCGCATCGAATTGGGCGAGATAGAGGCCGGCTTGTACCGTCATGCAGATATCAACGAGGCAGCGGTGATTGCCATTCCTGATGAGGAGGCCGGCGTCGTAATCGTCGCCTTCCTGAGCTGGCGCGGCGAGAAGCGACCTTCGCTGATTGCCATCAAACGGTTCTGTTCCGAGAATCTTCCGTTGTCGATGATGCCGGACCGATTCAGCTGGCATGAGCGCCTTCCGAAGACTTCAACCGACAAGATCGACTACCAGCGTCTGAAGGAACTCGCCTGATGAATTTTGACCTGAGCGATGAGCAGCGCATGTTGCGCGAGAGCATCGTGCGCTTCGCGCGCGGCGTGCTCAACGAAAACTTGATTGAACGCGATCGCGCGCAGACATTCTCGCGTGCGCTCTGGGCGCGCTGCGCCGAAGTCGGCCTGCAGGGGCTTCCAGCGCCTGAAGCCTGTGGCGGCAGCAACGCCGACCCCGTTACCTGCGCAGTGGCACTGGAGGCGCTGGGCTACGGCTGCCGCGACGGTGGCCTGGTGTTCTCGCTGGCCGCCCACATGCTGGCCTGCGTGGTGCCGATCAGCAAGCACGGCAGTCCTGCGCAACACGAGAAATACCTGCGCGGCTTGTGCGACGGGACTCTGGTGGGTGCACATGCCATCACCGAGCCCGGCTCTGGCTCCGACACTTTTTCCATGCGCATGCGCGCCGACCGTGTAGATGGTGGCTGGCGGCTCAACGGTAACAAGACCTTCATATCCAACGGACCGGTCGCCGATGTCGTAGTTGTCTTTGCAATGACCGACATCAACAAGGGATTTCATGGTGGCGTCACCGGATTTCTCGTCGAGCGCGGTGCAAGCGGCTTCAAGCCGGGTCAGGCGTTCGAGAAGATGGGGCTTCGCACATCGCCGGTTGGCGAACTGGTGTTTGACGACATGCTCGTTGCCGATGACGCCGTGCTGGGCACCGTCGGTGGCGGCGCCAGCGTATTCACGACGGCAATGGACTGGGAGCGCACGCTGCTGGTTGCCGCCCACGTAGGAACCCTGGAGCGTCTGCTCGAGACAGCGATCGCCTATGCACGCACGCGCAACCAGTTCGGTCAGACGATCGGCAAGTTTCAGGCGGTTTCGCATCGCATCGCCGACATGAAGGTCCAACTGGATGCGGCGCGGCTACTGACCTATCGGGCAGCGTCACGGCTGGGCAGTTCGCGCGCCGCTTCACTCGACGCCGCGATCACCAAGCTGTTTGTCAGCGAAACCCTGGTACGTTCGGCGCTGGACACGATCCAGCTGCATGGCGGCAATGGTTTCATGGTTGAGTATGAAGTGGAGCGCGCGTTGCGAGACGCGGTCGGCTCCACGCTCTACTCGGGTACGAGCGAGATGCAGCGAAACATCATCGCGCGCTGGCTGGGCTTGTAATTCAGGTAGGCCCTAGGCGGATTGATCGTGGGCCGCTTGACCGGGCCTGGGCGCATGGACTTCCAGACGCGAAGCAGGACTGCCGCCACAGATCAGGCAGCCCGAGCTACATCCAGTGGCAAAAACCACTTGCAGATCTCAGTCGCCAGTGCCAGCGCCATTCACAGCGTCAATATCGTGCACCCCGTCGTCTTGCGCGCCTCCAGGTCGCGGTGCGCCTGCTGCACCTGCTCCAGCGGGTAGCGCTGGTCGATGCGGATCTTTACCTTGCCGCTGGTTACCACTTCGAACAACTGGTCGGCCATGGCCTGGGTGCTTTCACGGGTGGCGATATGGGTGAACAGGGTCTGGCGGGTGACGTAGAGCGAACCCTTGGCGCCCAGCATTCCTGGCGCAAACGGTGGCACCGCGCCCGAGGCGTTGCCGAAACTGGCCATCAGGCCGAACGGTGCCAGGCAGTTGAGCGATTTGTCCCAGGTGTCCTTGCCTACCGAGTCGTAGACCACCTTGACGCCCTTGCCCTTGGTGATGTCCTTCACACGGGCCTCGAAGTCTTCGCTGCTGTAGTTGATGGTGTGCGCGGCGCCGTGTTCGCCAGCCAGTTTGCATTTGGCGTCACTGCCGGCAGTGCCGATCAGCTGGTAGCCCAGTGCCTTGGCCCATTGGCAGGCGATCAGGCCCACACCGCCGGCGGCGGCGTGGAACAGCACGAAGTCGCCGGCCGCAAGGCCGCCCTGGGGCAGGGTTTTCTTGAGCAGGTACTGCGCCGTCAGGCCCTTGAGCATCATGGCCGCGCCGGTCTCGAAGTCGATGGCATCGGGCAGCTTGCAGACGGTCTTGGCCGGCATCACCCGCACTTCGCAATAGCTGCCCGGTGGCTGGCTGGCATAGGCGGCGCGGTCGCCCACTGCCAGATGCTGCACGCCATCGCCAACGGCTTCGACGATGCCCGAGGCTTCCATGCCCAGGTGCAGGGGCATGGGCATCGCGTACAGACCGTCGCGCTGGTAGACGTCGATGAAATTCAGCCCCACCGCCTTGTGGCGGATGCGGATCTCGCCCGGCCCTGGGTCGCCGACCTGGACATCGACCAGTTGCAGGACTTCTGGTCCGCCGTTTTTCTCGATGCGTATGGCTTTGCTCATGCTGGTTCCTTGTGTTTGAAATACATGTGTTGGTTCAATCGCGCCAGTCGGGGCGGCGCTTGTCGATGAAGGCCTGCACGCCTTCGAGCGCGGACGCATCCATCATGTTGCAGGCCATGGTCTGGGCCGCGTCAGTGTAGGCCGCCTGCATGCCGTGCTCGAGCTGGCGGTAGAACAGCGACTTGCCCAGCGCCAATGCGATGCGGGGCTTGGACACGATGGCCGATACCCACTGTTCGATGGTCTCGTCCAGCGCCTCGGGCTCGGCAATCCGGTTGACCAGGCCGCGCTCCTGCGCGCTCTGGGCGTCGATGAATTCACCGGTTGCCAGCATCTCGAACGCCGCCTTGCGCCCCACATTGCGCGACAGCGCCACGCTGGGCGTGGAACAGAACAGCCCGAAGTTGACGCCGCTGACGGCAAACTGCGCCGTGCGCGCGGCAACCGCCATGTCGCACAT
>JBBKVW010000136.1:0-15941 GCA_037968655.1 Burkholderiaceae bacterium | reverse complement strand
CGCAAGTTCGACAACTGGGATCCGGCCAGCTTCACGCTGTCCGCCGCCGAGATCGAGAAGGCCGTCAAGCAGCTGTCGGCGCGCGAGGTCGAAGACATCCAGTTTGCGCAAAAGCAGATCCGCAACTTTGCCCAGATCCAGCGCGACAGCATGAAGGACGTCGAGGTCGAGACCATGCCCGGCGTGATCCTGGGGCATCGCAACATTCCGGTCAACGCTGCCGGCTGCTACGTGCCGGGCGGCAAATACCCGTTGATCGCATCGGCGCACATGAGCGTGCTGACGGCCAAGGTGGCCGGCGTCAAGCGCGTCGTGTCGACGGCGCCACCCTACCAGGGCGCGCCGCATCCAGCCATCGTGGCAGCGATGCACTTCGCCGGCGCCGACCAGATTCTGGTGCTGGGCGGCGTGCAGGCTGTGGCTGCGATGGCGCTGGGAACGCAGAGCGTCGCTGCGGTCGACATGCTGGTCGGCCCGGGCAACATGTTCGTCGCCGAGGCCAAGCGCCAGTTGTATGGGCGCGTGGGCATAGATCTTTTCGCCGGTCCGACCGAGACGTTGGTGATCGCCGACGACACGGTCGACGGCGAGATGTGCGCGGTCGACCTGCTGGGCCAGGCCGAGCATGGCCCGACCTCGCCTGCCGTGCTGTTGACCACCTCCGAGAAACTGGCCAAGGACACCATGCGTGAGGTCGAGCGCCAGTTGAAGATACTGCCGACCGCCGAGATCGCGCGCCAGTCCTGGGATGTCTATGGCGAGGTCATCGTCTGCGACAGCGACGAGGAAATGCTGGCCAAAGCAGACGAACTCGCGTCCGAACATGTGCAGGTCATGACCAGGGACCCGGACTACTTTCTGAACAACATGACCAACTACGGCGCGCTGTTCCTGGGTCCGCGCACCAACGTCAGCTTCGGCGACAAGGTGATCGGCACCAACCACACGCTGCCAACCAACAAGAACGCGCGCTACACCGGCGGCCTGTGGGTCGGCAAGTTCCTCAAGACCTGCACCTACCAGAAGGTCACGACGGACAAGGCCTCGGCGCTGGTCGGCGCCTACTGTTCGCGCTTGTGCCATATGGAAAATTTCGCCGGCCATGGCGAACAGGCCAATTTGCGCGTGCGCCGCTATGGCGAGCGCGCCGACGTGCCCTGGTACGAGCCGGTTCCGGCGCTGGATTGAACGGCGCCGCAACGGCCATTGTTTGCAAGCATTAACCGAAGGAATCAGGAACACCATGCCAGGCACACGCCCCGAGCAAGCCGCGTTGACCCGCGACAACGATTTGTCCATGACGCAGCAGACCCAACAGGTCGTCGAGTCCATGGTCGATGGTCTGAACGACCACACCATCGATGGCATCGGCGCGTTTTTCGCGCCCGATTTCCGCTGGATGGGCAATGCCGGTTGCGGCATCAAGAACGGCGTGCGCGAGTTCCAGGACAACTGGCAGCGCCCGTTCCAGGCCGCGTTCTCCGACAAGGTCTGCATCGACGAGGCGCGCATCGCGCAGGGCGAATGGATGGCCGCCTTTGGTCGCCAGGAAGCCACCCATTCAGGCGAATTCATGGGCATCGCACCGACCGGCAAGCGGGTCGAGATCCGCTACATGGATTTCTGGAAGGTGCAGGACGGCAAGATCGTCGACAACTGGGTCAACGTCGACTTTGCGCATGTGATGCGCCAGCTCGGCAAGGACCCGTTCGATGGCCAGGGCTGGGAAGCGTTCGACCGCGGCGAGCGGGTGCCGCCACGTCCGCATACCAAGAGCTGAACCACGCCATGCCCGCCATCCAGCTGAAAACCCCGTCCATGCGCCTCGACGGCAAGACCGCACTGGTCACCGGCGCGGGCCGCGGCATCGGGCTGGCGGCGGCGCACGCGCTGGCGCAGGCTGGCGCGCATGTGACGCTGGCAGCGCGTTCGACCAACGAGATCGATGCGGCATGCGCAGACATCGTCGCTACAGGCGCCAAGGCGCTGGCGGGCACGCTGGACGTGACCAACTCGGCCGCAGTCACGCAATTTGTTGCAGAGCACGGCCCGTTCGACATCCTGGTCAACAACGCCGGCAGCAACCGCCCCAGCCTGATCACCGAGATGCAGGACGCCGACTACGACGCGGTGATGAACCTCAATGTGCGGGCAACGATGTTTGTCACGCGCGAGGTCGCGCGCGGGCTGATTGCAGCCGGCAGGCCGGGCTCCTTGATCACCATATCGAGCCAGATGGGCCATGTGGGCGGACCGAAGCGCGCGCTGTACTGCGCCACCAAGCACGCGGTCGAGGGCATGACCAAGGCGCTGGCCTGGGAGCTGGGGCCGCAGGGCATACGCGCCAACACCATCTGCCCGACCTTCATCGAAACTGCCATGACCGAGAAGATGTTCTCCGATCCGGCATTTCGCGAGTTCGTGCTGTCGCGCATCGCGCTGGGCCGGCTGGGCCGGCTCGAGGACATCATGGGCGCCGTCGTTTTCCTGGCCAGCGACGCCGCTGCGATGGTGACCGGTTCTGCATTGATGGTCGACGGCGGCTGGACCGCCGCCTGATACGAAAAGAGCACCCGCATGGCCGCCACCTCCCTTGACGTCGCCCGCCTGGCCCAGGTCTCGCAGTCGGCCGTGAGCCGCGCATTCACACCCGGGGCCAGCGTGTCGGACGCAACCCGCGCCAAGGTCGAGGAGGCGGCGCGCAAGCTCGGCTACCGGCCCAACGCAATTGCCCGCACGCTGATCACCCGGCGCAGCCGCATCATCGGCGTCGTGATGTCCTACCTGGAGAACCAGTTCTATCCGGTGGTGCTGGAGAAGTTGTCGCAGCGCCTGCAGCGCGATGGCTACCACGTGCTGCTGTTCATCGCCGACACGCGCCAGACCGACGCGGTGCTGGCCGAGATTTTGCAGTACCAGGTCGACGGCATGGTGATGGCCTCGACGTCCATGTCCAGCGCGCTCGCATTGCGCTGCGAGGAGGCTGGCATACCGGTGGTGCTGTTCAACCGCACCAGCAGCAGCAGCGAGAACACCAGCTCGGTCACCACCGATAACTACCAGGGCGGCCTGCTGGTCGGCCAGTACCTGGCGCGCACCGGACACCGGCGCATCGCCTACATAGCCGGGCTGGAAGACACCTCGACCAACCTGCAGCGCGAGCGCGGTTTCCGAGACGGCCTGGCCGAGAACGGGCGCAGCTGTTTCGCGCGGGCGGTGGGCAATTACAACTTCGACGATGCCAGCACGGCGGCCCGCACGCTGTTTGCGGTCAAGGCAGCGCAACGACCGGACGCGGTCTTCGTCGCCAACGACCACATGGCGATTGCCGTGATGGATACCTTGCGCATCGAGCTCGGTCTGTGCGTACCGCTAGATGTCAGCGTGGTCGGCTTTGACGATGTCAAGCAGGCGGCCTGGGGCTCCTACCAGCTCAGCTCGGTGGTGCAGGATGCCGACGCCATGATCGAGGCCACGGTCGGCCTGTTGATGCAGGAGATGGATGGCGCCACCCAGAATGGCGCCGTGGTTCTGCCCACCCGCTTGGTGCTGCGTGCCTCCAGCGCGCCACGCACGCAATTGAAAGCAGTCAAATGAACAGTGTCACCCCATCGCCAAGCGCGGCCATCGTCCAGGCAGCCGGCATGCGCGGCTTTGCTGCCGAGTTTCGCGATCTGGACCATTACATCCGCGTCATCACCGACCGCATCTGGGAGGGTGGGCGCATCGACGATATCCGCCTGTATTACAGCGAGCCCTGCATAGTCGATACCCCGGCGGCGGTGAGCACGACGGTGCAGCAGGTCATCGACGGCACGCGCGCCACGCTGGCGATGTTTCCCGACCGGCGCTTGCTGGCCGAAGACATCATCCAGTCCGGCGACGACCAGGGTGGATTCCTGAGTTCGCACCGCATCATTTCGACCATGACGCACAGCGGCGACGGCAGTTTCGGCAAGGCCAGCGGCCGGCGCATCCATGCCCGCACGATTGCCGACTGTGTGTGCAAGGGCAACCAGGTCGTGCACGAGTGGCTGGTGCGTGATCAGGGCGCCATCGCACGCCAGATCGGCATCGAACCGCGCGATCTGGCGCAAGGCTGGCTGAACCAGCGCGGCGGCTGGAACAAGCCGGTCGCAGGCGCACCGCCCAAAGGCTATCAGTCGCATGTGGCCAAGGAAGCCATTGCGCAGTCGTATGCGCAGGCGATCGAAGCGGCGGCGCAGGGCGCGTTGCCGCTGGCCGGCATCTACGACGAGGCGGTGCAGCACATCGGCCCTGGCGAGACCACGCGCTACGGCCATGCCGAAGTGGCCGCTTTCTGGCAATCACTGTTTGCCGCGCTGCAGGTCGAGCGATTCGATATCGAGCACCTGGCGCTGAACCGTGGCGGTGGCCGGGCCGATCGGGTTGCCTTGCGCTGGCGCGCGCTGGCGCGCCACAGCAACCATGGCGCAGACACCGGCCTGTATGGCCCGGCTTCGGGGAACACAGTGGAACTGATGGGCATCTGCCATGCGGAAATCGTCGATGGCAAGGTGCTGCGCGAATGGGTGCTGATCGACGACGTGGCGGTGTGGATGCAGGTCCTGAGCGCGCAGGCCTGAGCAGTCGGCCCAACTCCAACAATAGGTAAACCATGGCACGTATCCAACTGAAAAACATCGCCAAGTCCTGGGGCGCGGCGGTCGGCGTCAAGCGCATGTCGCTGGACATCGCCGATGGCGAATTCCTGGTGCTGCTCGGCCCATCGGGGTGCGGCAAGACCACCACCATGCGCATGGTCGCCGGCCTGGAGGACCCGTCCGAGGGCGAGATCTGGATCGGCGATCGGTGTGTCAATACGCTGGAGCCCAAGGATCGTGACGTGGCGATGGTGTTTCAGAGCTACGGCCTGTATCCCAATATGACGGTGTACGAGAACATCAGTTTTCCACTGCGCATCCGCGGCACGCCAGCGGCCGAGATCGACCCGGCCGTGATGAAGGCCTCGGGCAAGGTCGAACTGGACGAATTCCTGCAGCGCCGGCCCAAGGAACTCTCCGGCGGCCAGCGCCAGCGGGTCGCGCTGGCGCGCGCCATCGTGCGCGAGCCCAAGGTGTTCCTGATGGACGAGCCGCTGTCCAACCTGGACGCCAAGCTGCGCGTCAGCATGCGCGCCCACATCAAGCATCTGCACCATGAACTGGGCGTGACCACCATCTATGTGACGCACGACCAGGTCGAGGCCATGACCCTGGCCGACCGGGTGGTGGTGATGAGCAAGGCCGAGATCCAGCAGGTTGGCAGCCCGGAGGACATCTACAACGACCCGACCAACCTGTTCGTGGCCGGCTTCATCGGCGCGCCTGCGATGAACCTGGTCAGTGGTGCGCTGAAGGACGGCGTCTTCGAATCCCACGGCAAGACCTATGCCGTGCGGGTCGCCGGATTCGGCCAGTTGAGCCAGTCCAACGTGGTGCTGGGCATGCGTGCCGAGGACATGCAGGTGGTTGAACAGGGCGAGGCCCAAGTCACCGGCGAAGTTTTCTCGTTCGAGTTGCTGGGTGACTCGACCACCGTGACGATCAAGGTCTCGGACGAGTTCATTACCGCGCGTGCGCACAAGGAGTACCGGGTGCGCATGGGCGAACAGGTCGGGTTCTCGGTCCCGATCGAGCGTTGTTATTTGTTTGACGGCCAGACGCAGAACCGGATGCGCCTGGACCAATCGTGATGGCCGGAACCCCGTTTGTTTTATTCAAGGAGACATGACATGCAAATGCAATTGAAACTACCCCGTCGTAGCCTGGTGGCCATCGCCGCTGCCGCCGTTCTCGTTCCCGGCATGGCCTTTGCCAAGTGCGGCGACATCAAGGGCAATGGCGATATCAACATCGTGGGCAGCTCGATGCCCTCGGTGCAGCATCTGGCCAAGGAAATGGAGAGCTGCAACAAGGGTGGACTGAAGGTGCAGATCAAGATCACGCCCGAAGCGCGCACCGAAACCGAGCGCGCCTTCGAGTCGCAGGGCAAGTCGGCGTTCGATGCCGCCGTGATTTCAGGCGGCGTGTATTCGAGCCTGATGGCCAAGGGCCAGTTGCAGCCGATGACCGATCTGGTCGGAAAATACAAGGCCAAGTACAAGATCGAAGACGGCATGCTGGTCAAGCAGGGCAATGATGTATATGCCATCGCCTACCAGCAGAACGCGCAGAACCTGTTCTACCGCAAGGACATCTTCGACAAGCTTGGACTGAAGCCGCCCACCACCTATGACGAGATGCTGCAGGCGGCTGCCGTGATCAAGGCCAAGGAGCCGGGTATCGACTTTCCGATTGCGCAGACCTTCTCCAAGGGCTTTGACGTGTCGACCGAGTTCGTCAACATCTTCACCGGTTTCGGCGGCAAGATGTTCAAGGCCGGCACCGCGCAACCGGACTTCAACAGTGAAGCGGGCGTCAAGACGATCGAGTTGATGAAGTCCATGACCAAGTTCATGACGCCCAACTTCCTGGCCTCGAACTCCGATGACGTGATGAACCAGTTCCAGCAGGGCAAGGCGGCGATGGGCGTGCTGTGGGCCAGCCGCGCCGCGCGCATGGATGACCCTGCTGCCTCCAAGATCGTCGGCAAGATGGAATTCGCCGCCGCTCCGGCAGCTGTCGCCGGTGGTCCCAGCGCGACCCATTTATGGTGGGACGGTGTGGCCATGCCCAAGAACCTGGGTAGCGACCGCGACACCGTGTTTCAGGTGCTGATGGACGCGCTGGACGAGGAGACCACCAAGGCCGGCAACGACTCCACGATCTGGATTCGCTCGGTCTACAAGCCGACCCGTTTCGGTACCGGCGTGATCCTGTCGCAGAAGGCCGGTGCGCCGATCTGGCCGACCGAGCCCTATCTGGGCCTGGCCACCGGCGAGCTTGGCAAGCTGGTGCCCGAAGCCCTGGGCGGCACGATGTCGGCCAAGCAGGCGCTTGACACTGCGGCTGCCAACTATGTCAAGGCTGCGACCGAGAAGGGCTTCATCAAGTAATTGCTTGATGCTGTGCAGGCCTGGCGCGGTGGCGGTGTCGCCGTTGCGCCAGGCTATGACATCGCAAGCGCATTCCTCTGTGGCATTGCGTACCCAATCGCTGACGAACATCCCGCAGCACGGTTGAGAGCCGGAATTTTCCCGTCGATTCGGTTGATCGGAAGCACACGATGAAAACAAAATCATTCCTGCAGTTTGTCGGGCCTTCGGTGGCCATGATGGTGCTGCTGCTGGCGATTCCCATGGCCACCACGCTCTACCTGTCCGTGCGCAACTGCGCACTCGAGATGGAGGTGGTCAAGGTCGAGGAATCGACTCCGTTCGGAAAGCGGGAGACCATCACACAGCGCGCCAAGATGGGACCCGATGGTCGTGCGATCGAAAAATGTGAATACGTCGGACTGGAGTACTACCGCAAGGTGCTGGGCCTGGATACGGCCACGGCAGGCCAACCGCCGGACGCGGGCGGCAAGCCGGCGCGTGCCGGCGACCCGGCCGATAACGAATTCCTGGGCGCGCTCAAGTTCACGATGATCTACACCTTCGCGACGCTGCCCTTCGTGCTGGTGATCGGATTCCTGCTGGCGCTGGGGGTCAACAACGTGACGACTCGTCTCAAGGGCATTTTCATAACCGCTTCCCTGCTGCCCTTCATCATCACCCCGGTGGTGGCCGCGCTGTCGATCAAGTGGCTGTTTCGCGACAACGGGCTGGTGCCCTATGTGCTGTCGAACTTCGGCATCGAGGTGTTCTGGATGGCGCAGGCCTGGTCGGCGCGCCTGCTGATCATCGTCTACGGCATCTGGCATGTGGTGCCGTTTGCGTTCATCGTGCTCTATGCCGGCCTGCAGTCGGTGCCGCAGGACGCGCTGGAGGCGGCGACGATCGACGGCGCGACGCGCTGGCAGAAATTGCGCTATGTGACGATCCCGCACCTGATGCCGCTGCTGGTCTTCATCACGCTGATCCACCTGATGGACGCCTACCGGGTGTTCGAGCCGGTGATCGTGCTGACCCAGGGTGCGTTCACGACCAGCGTGCAGTACCTGACCTACTACATCCTGCTGCTGGAGAACAACCCCTACAAGGCCAGTGCCGCGGCGGTGTTGACACTGGCCGGCATCGTGGTGCTGCTGATACCGCTGCTGGTGCGAACCTGGCGCGAACAAAAAGGAGGTGTGTGATGGCAAACAAGCGCAGTCTTTCGCTGTCCATCCTGGTGTTCGGCGGCCTGCTGTTCTGGCTGGTCATCGCGTCCTTGCCGGTCGTGTGGACCGCGATCATCTCGTTTCGCCAATACATCGATGCGTTCTCGTCGCCCATCAAATGGGTCGCGCCGTTCACGCTGGAGAACTACCACCGGCTGTGGATCGAGAAGGAGTTCTACCGCAACTTCCTCAACACCGCACTGGTGACGGTGTGCACGGTCACGATATCGCTGACTGTCGGGTGCCTGGCCGGCTATGGGCTGTCGCGCTACCGCGGCTCGATGGGATTCTGGTTGTTGCTGGTGGCGCTGATGTTCCGCGCCATTCCGCATTCCAGCCTGCTGCCCTCGTTTTTCACGATCTTCGACGCGCTGGGTATCCGCAACACCTATTTCACGCTGATCTTCGTCTTGGTGGCTATCAACCAGCCGTTCACGATCTGGATGCTGCGTTCCTTCTTCGTCAACATTCCGAACGAACTCGATGAAGCTGCGCTGGTCGACGGCTGCACCCGGTTCCAGGCGTTTCGGCGCGTCATCATTCCTGTCATGTGGCCCGGAGTGGTAACCACCGGCCTGTTCAGCTTCCTGCTCGCCTACAACGATTTCCTGCTCAGTTCTGCGCTGACCAGCGGCGACAAGATGACGATGCCGGCTGCCATCGCAAACGCGATCACCGCCGAGACCGAGGCCTTCCTGATGCAGGGCGTCGCCGGTGCGGTCAGCATCACGATTCCGCTGATCATCCTGGTCGTGGTGTTCCAGAAACAGATCGTCGGCGGCCTGACGCAGGGCGCAGTGAAGGGATAGATTCCTCATGCCATTGGATGTGCATGGCCGCAACAAGGCCGCCCTGGTGCCACTGCGCCAGGCACTGTATGACTACGAGCCCGATGCGGTGCGCGCCGCGCTCGGGTCGGTTTTCACGCCATACGCGATCGTGCATCTGGCGACGCCCTACGACGATCTGGATGGTCCGCTGGGCCTGTACCGGGACGTCCTGGAGCCGCTGCAGCGCGCGATTCCCGATCTGGAACGGCGCGACACCATCGTCATGGCCGGACCCGGCGCCGTGGACGGCGACTGGGTCGGCTGCTGCGGCTACTACACCGGCAGCTTCATGCGACCGTGGATGGACATACCGCCCACCGGGCATCAGGTGGCGTTGCGCTTTCATGAGTTCTATCGCATGCAGGACGGCAAGGTGGTCGAGATGCAGGCCTTGTGGGACATACCCGAGCTGATGCTGCAGGCCGGCGCCTGGCCGATGGTGCCCAGCCTGGGCCGCGAATGGCATGTGCCCGGCCCGGCAACGCAGGACGGGTTGTTGACGGCGCCGCGCGACGAAGCCCGTTCCCAGGCCAGCCGGCAACTGGTGCAGGACATGCTGGCCGGCCTGGCGAAATTTGCCAGCGGCGGTGTCGCTGCCATGGAGCTGGATAAATTCTGGCATCCGCGCTTCAGCTGGTACGGCCCCGGCGGCATCGGCACCGGGCGCGGCATCGCGGGTTTCCGCAACTGGCACCAGATCCCGTTTCTCAATGCCATGCCCGATCGCAAGGGCTCCGGTGGCAAGGGCAACTTCTTTGCCGATGGCGACTATGTAGGTTTCACCGCCTGGCCCGGCATGTCGGCCACCATCAGCGGCGACGGTTGGCTGGGCATCGCGCCCTCGGGCCAGAAGATCACGATGCGCAGCCTGGACTTCTGGCGCTGCGAAAACGGCCTGATCCGCGAGAACTGGGTGCTGGTCGACCTGCTGCATGTCTACCGCCAGATCGGCGTCGATGTGCTGGCGCGGATGCGGGAGTTCAACAAGGCACGCAGGCCGCAGCCTTGACAGGGCGCTCGGCGTTGCAACATCGACGATGGCACCAGATTCGAAACTGCATTCAAAGGCTGATGGCCTTGGACCGGAGATCCTCATGCGCGCACCTGCTCATTCAGATTCCGACGCATCCGCGTCGCCCATGCACAAGCGCCACGTCCGCCCTGACCAATGGGTGGCCTGTGGCGAGGCCTTCCTGGATTGCCGGATTCCCGGTTCGCAGGGCAAGATCAACTATGCGCTGGTGGGCATGGGTGTGGCCCAGAACGAACAGCAGGTGGTGCACATTCAGGGCCGGCACGGTTTCGACCTCGGCGCTGCGTCAATGCCGCACGGCGTCGTCAACAACCTGCACCTGCATTTCACGGCCGAGGTGTTCATGTGTTTCCGCGGCCAGTGGAGCGTGCGTTGGGGCGTCGACGGTCAGGACGGCGAACTGACGATGCGCGAGGGCGATATCGTCTCGGTGCCGACATGGATATTTCGCGGATTCACCAATACGGGTGCCGACGACAGCTTCATTTTCACCGCGCTGGGCGAGGACAGATCCGGCGGGATCATCTGGGCACCCAGCGTGATGCAGGCCGCGGCTGCGACCGGGCTGCACCTGACGCGCCAGAACCAGTTGTTCGACTCGGTTCCCACTGCGGGTGCCATTCCCGCCACAGTGGACCTACAACCGCCGATGGGCGCCGATGAACTGGCCCGGCTGCGCCGCTATTCACCCGAGCAGATGCGCCGGCGCCATGTGCGGCCAGACGACCTGCAATGGTCCGCACGTGCCTTGCTGGATTTCGCGCTGCCCGGTGGCGGTGCTGAACTGGCGCCGGTGGCCGGCTGGGGCATGACCCAGGACCGTGAACACGTGCCGCCGGTAGGCGAACCGCATGCCTTGAGCCTGGAATGGTTGCGCGCAGCGCCGGACCATGGCGTGCTGCAGCACCGGCTGGACTGCCCCCAGGTGTTGATCGTCAAGGACGGCCAGTGGAAATTGCAGGTCGACGACGGTGACTGCGCGTCGACACTGCAGTTGGGCCCCTGGGATGTGGTGTCGGTGCCTGCGCAAGCCTGGCGACGTCTGCGCAACGTAGGATCGACGACAGGACGGATGGTCGTGCTCAATGGCACAGACGGGCGAAAGCGGCCGCAGTGGCATCCCGATGTGGCCAGCGCGGCACATCGGCGCGGTTGGGGCCTGGACGCGTCCGGCTACATTGCGCCGGCCCATTTGTTGCCGCAGACCTGAGGTTGCTGCCGCATGGGGAATGTCACATCGCGGCGAAACACGCAAACCGGCACACCATCAACATATTCTGCAACTCTCTTTTTTCCTGAAGCACATGCAACCTGACATTGGCGATTACGCGTCCGTTCCCGACTTCATCTACGGCATCACGCGCGAGATATGGGAAGACCGGGGCATTGGCGGCAAGCTCGACAAGTACTACGCGCCCGACATCCTGCTGCGCGCCGCCACCGGCTTCACCGGCAGCAACCAGGGCGTCACGGCCCAGACGCTGCAGACCCTGCACCAGTTCCCGAACCGCCAGCTGGTTGGTGAAGACGTGATCTGGACCGGCTACGACGACGGCAGTTTTCTGTCCTCGCACCGGCTGACCTCGGTCATGACGCATACCGGCGACGGCGTCCTGGGCCGCGCGCAGGGCAAGGTGGTGCGCAGCCGAATCATTGCCGATTGCTGGGTGAAGAACCAGGTGGTGGTCGAGGAATGGCTGGTGCGCGACCAGGCCGCGTTCGCGCGCTGCCTGGGGCTTGAACCACGCGAGCTTGCGCGCCAGATGGTGGATGGCGATCTGCGCCGCGGCGGTCCGGTCGGCTTTTTCATTCCGGCGCACGACAAACCGAGCCGGTTCCAATCCACGGTGCAGGACGACGACGCCATCGCGTTGCTGATCCGTGGCCTGACGCGCCTGTGGCACGCCAAGGAGACCGCCGCGATCCGCGATCTGTATTTCCATGGTGCGGCGCTGCATGCGCCCGGCGGCGCGGTGCTGTACGGACACGGCGACATCGATAGCTTTGCGATCGGCTATCTGGCATCGTTCCCGGATGCGGCATTCGAGGTCCAGGCTGCGCGCATCAACCGCGAGCCGGAGCAGGCGCTGCGCGTCGCGCTGCGCTGGTCATTGACCGGAACGCACAGTGGCTACGGCCACTTCGGCGAGCCGACCGGCGCGCCGGTCTATGTGATGGGCATGAGCCACTTCAACCTGACCGCGGGTCGGGTGATGGCGGAGTACATGGTGACCGACGAGGTCTCGATCTGGAAGCAGATCCTGGCCCATGTCGAAAGCCGCGCTGGCGCGTGATGCCAGCGCGCAGCTGATGCACTCCTAACTGGACATCGGCGCAACGCGCGGAAACAGGTTCGCCGAGGCGCGCTCGATCAGAGCGCCCGGCAGCAGCATCTGGCGCAAGGCACTGTCATGGTCCAGCCGTGCCCGGGTTTCGCCGGCGGCCAGTTCGGCCAGGGCCTTGAAGGGCTGGCTGATGGTGGTCAGCTTGTAGGCGGGTCTCTGACCATAGGGTATGTCGTCGAATCCGACCACCGACACATCGTGTGGCACCTGCAGCATCAAGCCGAATCGGGCCGCGTCCAGAACGCCGAGGGCCATCGCGTCGTTGACGCAGAAGATCACATCGGGCCTTTGCGCGGTATCGGCCAGGTCCAGCAAGGCCAGGCCGGCGGCGTGCCCCGATTCGTAGTGGTAGTCGCCCGCGATTTTCCGGATGTCGACCACCCCCAAGGCAAGCAGGCGTTCGCAGAACGCGTTCGCGCGCAGCTGCGAAACCGGCGCGCCGGCGGGTCCGGTCACGACGGCAAAGCGGCGGTGGCCGGCGGCGAACAGGCTCGCAGCCAGCAGACGGGCGGCATTGGAATGGTCGGTTGCCACGCTCGATGCCAGGTCCGCAGGCGCATCGCGGTTGAACATGATCACGGGGCATGGTCGCTGGCGGGCCTGCTGCAGCGCCTGGCGCGACAACGCAAGGCACGAAACAACGGCATCCACGCCGTGCGCAAGGGCCTGTTGCAGCGCTCGGGTGGAGTCGCTCTCCTGTTCGACCGAGAACAGCAGCGGCTGATAGCCCTGGTCCTGCAGCGCCACGCCCAGTGCGAACAAGACCTCGGACGTCTCGCGCTGGGTGTCCTGCGAAATCAGCACCGCCACCAGGCCGGTGCGTTTGGTGATCAGGCTACGGGCGACGGCATTGGGCAGGTAGCCCAGTTGCTCGGCGGCAGCCAGCACCCTGGCGCGGGTAGCGTCGGCGATTGGGGCCTTGGCCTGGAACGCGCGTGACACCACGGCCTGGGACACGCCTGCCAGATGGGCCACGTCGTAGGAGGTCGGGGCGTTGAATTTGCGTCTCACAATGAAATCGAATTCAGTCTTGATTTTCGACAAGTATAGGTTTTAATGCGATTTGCAAACGTATGCAAAGCGATGCTGATCGGCGCCTTTGCTGAATCCGAATTCACACATCAGGAGACACCATGAAAAGACGTAGCGTGATCCAGGCCGGCGCGGCCGCATTGGGGCTGGGACTGGAGCCCTGGGCGTTTGCACAGACGGGTGGCCCGATCAAGCCGGGCAAGCCCTACGCCGGCACGGAACTGAGTCTGCTCACCGTGGTGGCGCCCCAGTTCAAGGCGCATGAAGCCAAACTGGCCGAGTTCGAGGCCCTGACCGGCATCAAGGTCAAGTACCAGTACGTGCCGTTTGCCAGCACACGCGAGAAGCTGACCGCCGAACTGGTGGCCCAGGGCGCGCAGTACGACCTGCTCAGCGTGATGGATGTCTGGGGCCCGTCGCTCTACAACCTGTTCGACCCGATCAACGCGCGTTTGGACGAGAAAAAGATCGACATGGTCGCGCGCTACCCGTACGCACACCTGCGCGCCGCGCGCGACGGCAATGGCAACGGCAAGAACATCCTGGGCATGCCGATCCGCGGCCATGTGCAATTGATGTTCTATCGCAAGGACATATTTGCCAAGCTCGGCCTCAAGCCGCCGGCAACCTGGGACGAGATGGTCGAGACCGGCAAGATCATCCAGGCCAAGACCGACCTGTCCGGCGTTGCGATGTATTACGGCAAGACTGGCGCGCAGAACCTGATGATCTGGTTCAACTATCTGTGGGGAATGGGTGGTGACCTGCTCGATGCCAAGGGCCAGCCGGCGTTCAACTCGCCGCAGGCGGTTGCCGCGACCCAGGCCTATATCGACGTGCTGCTCAAGCACAAGGTGGCGCCGGCCGCGTCTGCGTCGTTCAACGAGTCAGATGCAGCCAATTCGATGGCCCAGGGCAAGACCGCGATGTATCCGGTCTGGTGGTGGCGCTATGCCGGGCTGGTCGATCCCAAGACCTCGACGCTGAAACCCGATCAGGTCGGATTTGCACCCTTGCCCAGCATGGCGGGCAAGGAAAGCACCACCTATACCAACAGCTGGTTCTACGGCATCAACAAGAACAGCAAGAAGAAGGACGCGGCCATGGAGTTCCTGGCCTGGATCGCCCAACCCGAGATCGAGCGTTCGGTGCTGCTGGACACCAGCCTCAACGAGGTGGTTGCCGTGCAGACCAAAAACATGATCGACGGTGACGTGAACCGCCGATTCGGCGGCATGCACATGTTCGGCGCGCAGGCGCTCAAGGGCGCCAAGGGCACGCCGCTGTTCCCGCAATGGGCGCAGGTCAGCGATCTGCTGGAGGCGACGATAAGTGAACTGGCCACCGGCAAGGGCGAGGTCAAACCCGCATTGGACGAGGCCGCGTCACGGGCGCGAAAAATCCTGCGTTCCTGAGCCCTGGGTCCGATCGGAACCGACCCTTGACCCTGTTGCGTCGCATCCCCGTCCATTGGCTGCTGCTGGCCCCGGCCCTGTTGTTTGTCGCAGCGATGGCTTTGTTCCCGCTTGCCTATTCCTTCGTGCTGAGCTTTCGTGAATGGAAGCTGGCCCGGAGCGTGACGCCGGGGGACTGGGTTGGTTTCCAGAACTACTGGTACCTGCTGACCGACGACCCGGACTTCCTGGAGGCGATCCAGGTCACGTCGGTGTTCGTCGTGTCCAACGTGCTGGCCACGCTGCTGGTGGCGCTGGGCGCGGCACTGCTGCTGAACAAGGCGGGCCGCATCAACACTTTCGCGCGGGTGCTGCTGATCCTGCCGTTCGTGATGAGTCCGGCCCTGGTGGGAATCTCGTTTCGCTTCTTTCTCAATGGTGAATACGGCATCGTGCACCACCTCATCGGCCTGGCCTTTCCGTCCATGGTCGACACGATCTGGCTGGCCGACTCGACCTTGGCCATGGTGGCGGTGGTGGCGGCCGATGTCTGGCATTGGGCGCCCTACATGACGCTGGTGATGCTCGGCGGCCTGGCGTCGATTCCCAAGGAGACCGAAGAAGCGGCGCGGATCGACGGCGCTTCTTCCTGGGCGGTGTTCCGCGACGTCACACTGCCGCAGTTGCTGCCGGTGATCAGCGTCGTGCTGGTGCTCAAGACGGTGTTTGCGCTCAAGGCCTTCGACATCATCTACACGCTCAGCAATGGCGGGCCGGGCCGCAGCACGCAGACCCTGGCCTATTTCGTCTACGAGACCGCGTTCAATTACTACAACATGGGATATGCCGCGGCCGCAGCCTACATCCTGACCGCGATGCTGCTGGTGGCCTCGGGTTTCTACCTGCGACTGGTGTTCAGAAAATGAGCGCCGCCGGGCCATTCCCAAGGCGCTCGCACCGCAGCCGCAGGGCGAAGCTACTCCAATGAACCCACGCCACCATCCGGATGCAACGCCGGGATACCAGGCTTCGGCGCGCGACCACACGGCGCTGTGGGTGCGCCAGCTCGTCGTGATCGTGC
>JBBKVW010000135.1:0-19481 GCA_037968655.1 Burkholderiaceae bacterium | reverse complement strand
ACCGTCACGCCGCCATCGATCACCATGGTCTGCCCGGTCATGAAGGCACTGGCCGGCGACGCGAGAAACACCGCCGCACCGGCAATCTCGTCGGGCTCGCCGATGCGCCGCAGCGGTGTGCCGGCATTGCGCTCGGCCAGCATCTTTTCGTCTTCCCACAGCGCGCGCGCGAAGTCGGTCTTGATCAGGCCTGGCGCAATGCAGTTCACGCGCACGTTGTGCGGCCCGAATTCCACTGCCAGATTGCGGCACAGCTGCATGTCGGCCGCCTTGCTGATGCCGTAGGCGCCGATGATCGCATTGCCGCGCAGGCCGGCGATCGACGACACGATGATGATGGAGCCGTTGCGCCGCGCGATCATCTGCGGCGCGGCAAGCTGGACCAGCCAGTGGTTGGAGACGATATTGTTGTCCAGGATCTTGCGAAACTGAGCGTCACCAATACCCTGCATCGGACCGTAATACGGATTGCTCGCCGCATTGCAGACCAGGATGTCGATGCGGCCCAGTTGCTGCATTGTTGTGCTGACCAGGCCTTCGAGTGCCTCCTTGGACGAGATGCTGGCTGGAACGGCAATGGCCCGTCCGGCGCCATGTTGCGCATTGATTCCGTTGGCCACCTCGGCGCAGGGCTCGGCACTGCGCGCGGAGATCACCACCCTTGCGCCGTGCTCGGCCAGCCGCTCGGCGATGGCGCGGCCAATACCGCGTGACGATCCGGTGATGACGGCAACCTGTCCGTCCAGATTGAATAGTTGCATGGCGCTCTCCGTTCAGATGCGAATGCTGTCAATGGCGTCGGCTGCGGTCATGTCGCCATCGCCGGGTTGCCGAAGTGGTTTCCTGCGGCGGCTGCCTTTTCATGTTTCGCTATGCGCTGTCACCGTGCGTGTCTTGGCGCGGACCTTCCAGCGCCTCCAGCTCCAGTCCCTCGATCTCCTGCAGCGACTTGCCGGCAATGCCCTGCAGGTCACCGTACATGCCCACAGTGGCGCCCATCACGCGCTCGATCTGCTCCTCACGCTTGGCCCACTGCTTCATGATCGCCTTGCGCTCCTTGTCCAGATCCAGCTGCATGGACGAGAATGCCTCGACGATGGCCTCGACCCGCTGGCGAAAGCGCGGGCCGGTCAGGTACTGGTAGACCATCTCGGTCTTGGTCTGCTGGCCGTCCGTGGCGGCGCGTGCCATCTGCACCTGCTGCAAGGAATGGCGCAGCATCGTGGCCACCGGCAGCGCGGCGCGCCGGCTGGTGACCCAGGTGCCGTCGATCACGTCGAACGACTCGACGCCCTTGGGCAGCGCCTGGCTGACCAGCACCGCCACGTCGGCCTTGGCGCTGCGCTGGTCTTCGCGCAGCTTGGTCAGCCAGGCATCGCTCCAGTTGCGCGTGCGCTTGGATTCCCACAGGATGCTGCCGCAGACCTGGCCGCCGGGGCTCGTCACGCGCTGCAGCGCGTCGCCGCCGAACTCGCCCTTGGCGACCGGCTCGATGGTGTCGAACGGGAACTTGGCGCGCAGCAGGGCCTCGAGCGCGAGTTCCTGCACCTCGCCTTGCAGCTGCTGCGAACCCTGCTCGGCCTTTTGCTTGAGCTCCTCGATCTTTTGCTGCATCGACGCGATCGCCTGGTCCTTCTCCATCACCTTGAGCCGCAGGCTGTCCTCGGCCTCGCGCCGGGCCAGCGTGCGCACTTCGTCCAGGCCTTCCTGCACCCGCTGTTGCACCGTCAGTTCCAGCTCGCGCTTCGCATCGTCCAGTTCGCGCTGCTTGCGGATCAGATCGGCCTGCGCCTTTTGCGCCTGCGCCAGCTTCTCCTCGCGTTCCTTGAACCGGCCTTGCAGCTCGGCCAGTTCGCCAACCTTGGCCTGCAGCTCATCGGCGCTGGCCAGGCGCGCCTTGCGCGCCTCCTCGGCGATCAGGCGCGCGCGCTCGGACTGCAGCTGCGTGGCGACCTGCTCGGTCACCTGCGCCTGCAGCGTGCGCTGTGCCTCCGCAACCCGCGACTCCTGCTCGCGCAGGCCGCGTTCGCGTTCGGCGACCTCGTCGTCCTTGCGCTTGAGTTTTTGCTCGAAGTCGCGTCGCGTTGCTGCCAGCAGCGGCGCGGCGAGCGACTCGGTGAGGCGGATTTCGCCCTGGCAGTGCGGACAGGTGAGCGTGGGTTCGGTCATGTGCGGTCTTTCGGGGGCAGCGGGGCCGAATCGGCCTTGCTGCGCCGGCGTGCGCAAGCGTGTGGGTTCAGTGTTGCGGCGACAGGGCTGATGGCAGTCGGCAGATTCTACGGGCCGGCCTGGCCAGCGCGACGTGATCCGCAAGCAACCGGCGGGCGCGGACGGCGACTTCGAGCTCGGCGTTGCAGGCCCTTGTGCAGTACAGCCGTCCATAATCAGCAGCAGTGCCCGGGCCCCTGTCTGCGACGTCTGTTTCGAGCGCTGCGGCTGGCCCGGCCGAACAGGAACACCCCAACGATGCTGGACCGGTTGATCGACGCGCGTGTGATCACGCTGCATGGCCTGCTGGTATTGGCCGGGCTGGCGATCTATGTGATCGGATCGCGCGCTCGGCGTCAGCGCCGCCATCCATCGGCGGCGATCGCCTGGGTCATGTCGCTGGCCTTGATTCCAGAGTTCGCTTTGCCCTTGTACCTGCTGTTGGGTAGCCGCAAGTTGCCACACCACAGTGCGCTTGCGCTGCCGCCCAACGCGCCGCAAACCGCCGGTACGCCGCTGTCGGCACCGGTCACGCCATTGCATCAACTGGCCAGTGCCATGGGACTTCCTGCCGCAGCGTCCTATTACGGGCTGCAGATCCACCAGGATGGACAACAGGCCCTGGATGCGCTGCGCGCCGTCATGCATGGCGCGCACCAGACACTGGATGTGTGCACCTTCCTGGTAGGCAACGACGTACTGGGCCGCGAACTGGCCGATACGCTGGTCGCACGCGCCCGGGACGGCCTGCGCGTGCGGCTGCTGGTGGACGGCGTGGGAATCTATCTGGGTGGGCGTGTTGATATCCGGCGCCTGCGAGCCGCCGGCGTACAAGTGATGCTGTTCGTCTCGCCGTTTCGTTCGGTGCTGCCGGGGCGAACCAACCTGCGCAACCACCGCAAGCTGGCGATTGCCGACGGCTGCCGAACCTGGACCGGGGGCCGCAACCTGGCGGCGGAGTACTTCGTTGGTGACCCGTCCGTGCATGGCAAACGCGAGCCGTGGACAGACCTGAGTGTTGATTTTTGCGGCGTGCTGGCACACCAGGCGCAATTGCGGTTTGACCAGGACTGGTGCTTTGCCACCGGTACCCCATGGTCTGAAACACCGCCGTCGGAGGCGCTGCGGACCGGGGCGCCGCAAGGCTCGGCACAGATGGTCGCCAGCGGCCCCGACCAGCGCGACGACACGGTGTATGCGCTGCTGGTATCGGGCTGCTTCACGGCGCGCGAACGCATTTTGGCGGTGACGCCGTATTTCGTGCCCGATGCGGTGCTGCTGATGGCGCTCACGCTGGCGGCCCGGCGCGGTGTGGCGGTGGACCTGGTGCTGCCACGGCGCTCCAACCACCGTCTGGCCGACCTGGCCCGGCACGCTGCGCTGCGCGAGCTGGCCGCTGCCGGCGGGCGCATCTGGCTGGCACCAGCCATGCTGCACGCCAAGGCGGTCGTCATCGACGCCGAGGTGGCCCTGGTCGGCTCGGCCAATCTGGATGAACGCAGCCTGTTTCTGAACTATGAACTGATGGTGGCGTTTTACGACGCGCAGGCCATTGCGGGCTTTGCGCGGTGGATTGAACGGCAGCGCGCATTGGCAAGCCCTTATCGCGTGCAACGACCGGGGGTGTTGCGGGAACTGCTGGAGGGGCTGGTGCGGTGGCTGGCGTTTCAGCTCTGAGCCGCAAAGTCAAACATCCGACATCCGACAAGCAGTTGGGGTCAGACAAGCAGTTGGGGTCAGAGCACAATTGCTTCGCAATTCGTGATCTGACCCGCAAGGTCTCAGAATTTCATCACCACCAGCCGTGTCTGCGTGAACTCCAGCATGCCGTGCTTGCCATCGTCGCCGCCCAGGCCGGAGCGTTTCCAGCCGGCGTGGTAGCCCTGGTAGGGGTCGGCGGGGGTGCGGTTGATGTAGAGCTCGCCGGCTTCGATCTCGTTGCTGGCCTGCATCACTTCGCGGTAGTCGTTGCTGTAGAGCACCGAGGCCAGGCCGTACTGGTGGTCGCTGGCCATGGCCAGGGCATCGTCGAAGCTGTCGTAGGGCAGCACGCACAGCACCGGGCCGAATGTCTCCTGTTGCACGATCTCGGCTTCCTGGCGCATGCCGCTGAGCAGGGTGGGTGGATAGAAGTAGCCCGGGCCGCCGGGCATCACACCGCCGCATTCCAGTCGAGCTCCATCGGCAACGGCGCGCTGCACCATGTCGTGGATGGCCTGGTGTGCAGAAGAATTCGCCAGCGGGCCCATGCGCGACGCGTCGGCGCTGCGGTCGCCGAAGGCACGCTGCTGCATCGCCGTACGCAGACGCTGCAGCACCTGGTCGTGCAGCGCGCGCTGCACATAGACGCGTTCGACCGCTGTGCACAGCTGGCCGCAGTGGGTCGTCTTGGAGGCCACGATGGCGGCGATGGCCTGGTCCAGATCGGCGGAGGGCGTGATGATGGCCGGCGTCTTGCCGCCCATCTCGAGCGACACCCGCGCAATGTTGACCTTCGAGAAATCCAGCATGCGGCGCCCGGCGGCGACGCTGCCGGTGAGCGTGATCATGCCGACGCGCGCGTGGGTGCACATCTGCTCGGCCGCGTCGTGGTCCATCGCCATGATGTTGACGACACCGGCGGGCAGGTCGGCGTCGAGAACCGCCTGCGCAATCTCGAAGGCGCTGCAGGGCGTGTGGTTGCTCGGGCGCACGACGACCGTATTGCCGGTGATCAGCGCCGGCGCGATCTTGCGCAGCAGTGTGTAGACCGGGTAGTTGAACGGGATCAGGCAGGCCACGACGCCGATCGGTTCGCGGTGCAGCACCAGGTTCTCCGAGGCGCTGTCGCTGGGGATGACCTCGCCCTCGATGCGCCGCGCCCACTCGGCGTGGTAGCGCGTGATGTCGGCGGCGTAGACGGCCTCGTTGGTCGCGTCGTCCAGGCTCTTGCCGGATTCCAGCGCCAGCGCAGCGCCGATGGCGTCCTTGCGGGCTACCAGGGCATCGGCGAGGCGGCGCATGCCGTTGGCGCGCTCTATTGCGGGCGTTTTGCGCCAGATGCGCTGGGCTTGGGCGGCAGCGTCACAGGCCTGGAGGACCTGCTCTTTGCTGGCCAGGTTGACTTTCGCAACGACCTGCTCGGTGGCGGGGTTGTGGATGGCGAGGGTTGCGGAGATTGGGGATGCATGCCATTGGTTGGCTATGAGGTTTTGGTAGGTTTTCATGATTTATCCGATCAGGTGTTGGGGACATCGTTCGCCCACTGTCCCGAAATCGCCATTGGTCGATTCCGCAAGTCGAAGCGGTGGGCCCTCGAAGTCAAACAGCCGACATCCTTTGAAGTGTTGGGGTCAGAGCACAATTGCTGCGCAATTCGTGATCTGACCCACAAGTTCTCAGTAGTACCCAATCGCATGCTGCGCCATTTCCAGATGCAGTGCCTTGCCGGTATAGGGATGGGCCAGCGCGACGGCTTCGTCGAGCTCTACGCCCAGTCCGGGGTCTTTGCTGGGGATGACGTAGCCGCCTTCCCAGTGGATCTTTTTCTTCAGCAGTTTTTCGTGAAAGCCGCCGAGTTGCTGGATGCTTTCCAGGATCAGGAAGTTGGGGATGCAGGCGGCCAGCTGGATGTTGGCGGCCGCTTCGATCGGGCCGCAGTACAGGTGCGGTGCGATCTGGGCGTAGTGCGCCTCGGCCATGCCGGCGATCTTCTTGCATTCGAGAATGCCGCCGACCCGGCCCAGCGCCGGCTGCAGGATGCTGGCGGCGCCCGTTTCCAGCACGCGGGCGAATTCGTACTTGGTGCACAGGCGCTCGCCGGTGGCGATCGGGATGCTGGTGTGGCGCGCCACCTCGGCCATCATCTCGGGGCGCTCGGGTGGCGTTGGCTCCTCGAACCACAACGGGTCGTATTTTTCAATGCGACGCGCCATGCGCTTGGCGCCCGACACGGTGTACTGGCCGTGGGTGCCGAACAGGATGTCGGCCTTGTCGCCGACCGCCTCGCGGATGAGCTTGCAAAAGCGCTCCGACAGGTCCATGCGCTCCAGCGTGGGCTGGCGCGGATCGAAAACCGAATAGCCGCCCACCGGGTCGAGCTTGATTGCGGTGAAGCCCTGCTGCACGTAGACCGAGGCGCGCTCGGCCGAGCGGACCGGGTCGTCATAGAAGGAATCGTCCTCGCTCGCATCGGGATAGAGGTAGGTGTAGGAGCGCAGGCGCGGGTTGACCAGGCCACCGAGCAGCTGGTAGACCGGCTGCTCCAGCGCCTTGCCGGTGATGTCCCAGCAGGCCATCTCCAGCGCGCTGAGCACGCCCATCAGCGAGACGTCGGGGCGCAGCGTGAAGCCGGCGCCATAGGCCTTGCGCCACAGTGTCTCGACCTGCATCGGGTCCTGCCCGGCGAACACGCGCTCGAACAGGTCCTCGGCCATGGCGGCAATGATGTGCGGGCTGAAGGTGGCCGCATAGGCTTCGCCGACGCCTTCGATGCCGCAGGCGGTGCGGATCTTGACGAACACGAAATAGCGCCCGCCAAACGAGGGCGGCGGGTTGCCAACCACAAAGGTCTTGATCGATTCGAGTTGCATGCTTTGCTCCGGTTGAAATCAGTTGCGCGCCGCCAGGATGGACTGCGCGCCCTTGTGCGCCACCATCGTGGTGGGCGCGTGGGTGTTGCCCGACGTGACGGTCGGGAAAACCGACGCGTCGACGACGTACAGATGGTCCAGTCCGTGCACCTTCAGGTCGGGGCCGACGACCGATGTTGCGGGGTCCCTGCCCATGGCGCAACTGCCCACCGGGTGGTAGCAGGTGCTGGCACGCTGGCGAAAGTCCTCGACCATCGCGGCCTCGTCCATCGCGTCCAGGCTGGGTGCGATCGCCTCGCGAATCAGGCCTTGCATCGCTTCGGTCTGGCTGAGCCGGCGCACCAGTTGCGCGCCGCGCAGCGCCTGCGCCACGTCCTCGGGATGCGACAGGTAGTTCGGTGTGATCAACGGCGCCAGCGCTGCGTCCGGCCCGGCGATGTCGACCCGGCCCCGGCTGAGCGGCCGGCAGGGCTGGAAGCACAGGATGAAGCCGGCAAAGCGGTCGGGAACGATCCGGGTGCCGGTCCGCGAGGCTGCCAGCGTGTAGCTGATCGGGTTGCAATAGAGCTGCATGTCGGCGCGCGGCGCCTGCGCGTGCGAGCGCACGAAGCCGCCACACTGATTGACGCTGATGCTCAGGGGGCCGGCGCGCGACAGCACATACTGCAGGCCGAGGCGCAAACGGCCCCAATGCGTGCTGAGCACATTGTTGAGCGTCGGTTCACTGGCCTTGAAGGTGTAGCTCATCGCCAGGTGGTCCTGCAAATTGGCGCCCACCTGCTCCTGCGCCAGCACCGGCGCGATGCCATGGCGCTGCAGCAGCGCGCCGGGGCCGACGCCCGACAGTTGCAGCAGCTGCGGGCTCTGGATGGCGCCAGCGCACAGCACGACGGCGGCGCGTGCGCGCACGCTGTGCCGGCTGCCATCCTGGAGGTAGGTCACGCCGCTGGCTTTGCGGCCGTCGAACAGAACCCGCTGCACCAGTGCGCCAGTTTGCAGTTCGACATGGCCGCGCTTGAGCGCCGGGCGCAGGAAGGCGTCAGCGGCCGACCAGCGCATGCCGCGCCGGGTGTTGATCTGGTAGCGGCCCACGCCCTCGGGCTGCGCGCCGTTGAAGTCCTCGCTGAAGGGCAGGCCGGCCTGCTGCGCGGCGGCAAAGAAATGGCGCTCGATCGGATGCAATTGCTTTTGCACATCACTGACAAACAAGGGGCCGCCGGGCGCAGCAGCGCCATCGGCGTCGACGCGCCGTTCGAAGCGCTCGTAGACCGGTCGCACCGCGTCCCAGCACCAGTCGCTGTTGACGGCCTGCGCCCAGTCGTCGAAGTCCCCGGGCAGGCCGCGGCAGTACACCATCGCATTGATCGAACTCGAACCGCCGACCACCTTGCCACGCGGGAAGTAGATGCGCCGACCGTTCAAGCCGGCGTCGGCCTGGGCCTCGAACTTCCAGTTGACGCGTTCGTCATAAAAGCTCTTGCCGTAGCCGATCGGCAGCTTGATCCATAGCCGGCGGTCATGGCCGCCGGCCTCGAGCACCAGTACGCTGGCGCGGCCGTCGGCGCTGAGTTGTTCGGCCAGCACACAGCCGGCAGAACCGCTACCCACGACGATGTAGTCGACCTCTCTGTGCGCCACCTGTTCCCCCGTCAACCTGGCCTGTTCCGGCGCGGGATTGCACCAGGGACGAACCGTTGCACAAAGTGTAGGGGTGGTCGCTGCGCCAGTGGCCGGTCGGGCCACGGCGCAATCCAAGTAATTGACCCGCCCCCGGATTCAGCCCATTGCCGAGCCCCTGGGGGGTGGCTTGGGTTCTTCGGGCGGCGGCCCGGGACGCAGCTCGGAGTCGGGGGCTGGCAATTCGCTGTCGGGAATGCGCGGATCCATCGAGAGCACCGCCTGGGTGCTGGTACCGGTCATCACATAGTCGGCCTTTTCGCCCGGCTCGCCCCGATTGAGCGGGCGCTTGCGTATGTAGATCCAGGTCAGCATGCCGAGTGCCGACAGCACCGCAGCGAAATACAGCATCAGTGCCTCCGGGCCGAGCACGTCCATCATCGCGCCGGCCATGGTCGGGCCGACGGTGGCGCCGATGCCGTTGAGCAGCAACAGGCCGCCGGTTGCCTGCAGCACCTTGGACCGGTCGACCAGGTCGTTGACATGCGCCACGCTGATGCCGTAGACGGTGAAGGCCAGCCCGCCAAAGACGACGCCCAGCGCAATCAGCGAATTTTCATAGTCGCGCGCCAGGATGAAACCGAAGCCGGCAACGGCCGCGCAGGCCAGCGACACCAGGAACAGCACCCAGCGCCGGTCATGTCGATCCGAGAAATGGCCCACCGGCCACTGGAACGCCGCGCCGCCCAAAATGGTGGCGGCCATGAAGGTGGCGATGCCGGTTTCGGTGAAACCCACGCCGGCGCCAAAGACATGGCCCAGGCCCAGCAGCGGCCCGCTCAGCATACCCGAGACCAGCGCACCCATGACGCCAATCGGCGAGATCGAGAACAGCTCGATCAGGCTGAAACTGGGCGCGTCGGTGATGACCGGCTGGTCGACCGGCGTGAGCGTGATCGGCAGCAGCGCAAACGAGAACAGTACCGACACCATCACGAACGGCACAAAGCCGAAGCGGTCGCCGACCAGGATCAGCCATTGGCCGACGGCCAGCGACACCATGTTGACGACCAGGTAGATCGCGAACACCTTGCCGCGCTTGTCGGTCGGCGCCACCACGTTGAGCCAGCTTTCCACCACCAGGTACAAACCCACCAGGCACAGGCCGGTGACAAAGCGCAGGCCACCCCAGAACCAGGGGTTGATCCATAGTGCGTGCAGCAAGGGCAAGGTCGAGGCGACCGATGCCATGGCGGCAAAGGCCCGGATGAAACCGACCTTGCGGATGATGTGTGGACAGGCATAGGTGCCGTAGATCGCCCCGGCGAAATAGGCCGACATGACCAGGCCGGTGACCAGGCTGGAGAAGTTCGCGCCGGCGGCCTGCGCGCCGATGGCTGCGAACATCAGGCCGGTGCCAACGATCAGCAGGGAAACCCCGCTGAGCAGTGCCACCAGCGGCATCATTAGTTTTCCCAAGATTCTGTCTCGATGTGTGGATGAAATGGCAGGGGCCCGGCGGCGCCGGATTCCCGAGGGAGTGAGACGGTATCACAGGCCTGTGCCTGGCATAGGGTGGCCGCGCGACCAAAACGGTTCCGGGCCGACACCGGGCACTTGGCTGGCGTATCCTCGCTTGGACCGCCGCGTGGCGGCAAGTCGCGTCGCCATCTGCGCTGCGCGTTGTGAAAGGAAGAAGCCCTCATGATCCTCGACCATATCGGCCTGTCCGTCAGTGACTACCAGGCCAGTCGCGATTTCTTTTCCCGCGCGCTGGCGCCGCTGGGCATTGTTCTGGCGAAGGAGGCGCAGGGCTGGGCCGGGTTCGGCAAGGAGGGGCGGCCGCAGTTCTGGTTTGGCCCGGGCGAAGGCGCGCAAAAGCCGATGCACATCGCTTTCGTCGCCACCGATCGCGACCAGGTGCGGGCGTTCTACGCGGCTGCGCTGGCAGCGGGAGCCAAGGACAACGGTGCGCCGGGTATCCGCGCTGTTTACCACCCGGACTATTACGGCGCATTTGTCATCGGGCCGGACGGTCACAACATCGAAGCGGTGTGCCACGCGCCGGGCGCTGGGCAGGACTGAGCATGCAGCCGCAGCCGCAGGCAATGCAGATCCGGCCCTTCGTCGAGGACGACGGCACGGCGGTCGTGGCGCTGTGGCAGGACTGCGCGCTGACGCGGCCCTGGAACGACCCACTGCGCGACATCGCGCGCAAGTTGTCGGTGCAGCGCGATTTATTCCTGGTTGGTGCATGTGGTGGCCGGCTGATGGCCAGCGTCATGGCTGGTTTCGACGGCCACCGGGGCTGGGTCAACTACCTGGCTGTGCATCCCGGCTTTCGCCGCCAGGGCCACGGGGAAGCCTTGATGCATCGGGTTGAACAACTGTTGCTGGGCATCGGATGCCCCAAGCTCAACCTGCAGGTGCGCTCCGGCAATGCGAGCGTACTGGCCTTCTATGCTGCGTTGGGCTATGCGCCCGATGACGTGGTCAGCTTGGGCAAGCGCCTGATTTCGGACCAGGACATCAATCCGGCTTGAGGCGAAACAGCTCCTGCGCGCTGCCGATGCCGCGCATGGCATGGGTGCCGACGCTGACCACCGGCACATCGACCAGCTGCGCAAAGTCGGACGACATCAGCAGCGGTATGTGCAGCGATTTGGTCATTTCCTGAATGCGCGCCGTCATGTTCACCGCCGGGCCCACGACGTTGAAGGCCAGACGGTCCGGCGCGCCGACATTGCCGTGCATGGCTGTTCCCAGATGCAGGCCCAGGCCGAATTCGATCTGCGGCTGGCGTGCGCGGCGCCTGCGGTTGTTGACCACGGCGATGGTGTCGAAGGCGTCGATGGCCGCGTCGAGCGCGGCGGCGCAGACCCTGGCCCGATGCTCCGGGCTGGTGATTTCGAACACGATCAGGATTGCATCGCCGATGAACTGCAATATCTCGCCACCACGCGATGCAGCGGCGGCCGCGCAGTATTCGAAATAGTCGTTGAGCAGTCGCAGTAGCTGATCGGTCGGCAAGGTCTCGCTCAGCGCAGTAAAGCCGCGCAGATCGCAATACCAGAACGCGGCGTCGATGCGCTCGCCGTCACCGCGCCGGACCTGGCCGTTCAGGATGCGCTCGCTGGTGCGCTTGCCGACAAAGGTATCGAGCAGGCCCAGCGTGGTGCGCCGCCCGACCATCAACTCGATCAGCGGGGTCAGCAGGTTGGCCAGCGCGCTGAGGCGGGCTACGTCCCCGTCATCGAATCCCGGCGGATCGCAGGTGGCGATGGTCAGCACGTTCTGACGGCCGTTGCCCAGCACCATTGGAATCGCCAGGTAATCGCGCATGCCGGCCGCGCGCAGGTCTTGCCATATCGGGTGTTCGCCCTCGGTTGGCGTCGCTGCGATGGCTTGGTGCAGCATCTGCTGGTGCTGCTGCACGTATTGCATCGGGCTGCCGACAAAGGCATCTGACAACTGGATGCCGTGTTCGCGGCTCCAGATCTGGACGCCATGGCCACGCGACCAGCTGACGCCCAACGCAAGCAGTTGCGGATGCAGCGTGGGGCTGGATATGTAAATTCTGTCGACCCGCGCATCGACGGCGTCGAGCCGCTCCGCCAGAGCGGCAATAAACAGGCGCGGATCGGTAATGCGACGCCCGTCCGTGAGCAGCCAGGCGGCGACCGGCTCGAGCGACCAGCGTTCGACCGGGCCGAACAAGGCGCTTGCGTGGGGGCTCACGCCCGCTTGCAGCGCCAGGGGTGATTCGGGTTGCAGCGCCGCGCCCCGTGACGGGTCGGTCATCAGGTTACCTTCGCCCTGCGGGCTGCGGGCTGCGGTGCAAGTTTGCTTGGGGGCGGCCCGGCGCGGCGCTCATGTTTTCGCCTCTTGCAACATCCAGCGCGCCGCTTTCTCGGCGATCATCAGCGTCGGGGCATTGGTGTTGCCGCTGGTGATGCTGGGCATCACGCTGGCGTCGACGACGCGCAGGCCCGTTACTCCGCGAACCCGCAGGCGCGGATCGACCACCGCTGTCGGGTCATCTGTGCGGCCCATCATGGCCGTGCCCACCGGATGGAAGATCGTGGTGGCGATATCGCCGGCCAGCCGCGCCAGGTCTTCGTCGCTCTGGAACTGCACACCCGGCTTCCACTCCTGGGGCTGGTAGCGCGCCATTGCCGGCTGGGCCGCGATGGCGCGCACCTGGCGCAGGCTGTTGGCGGCGATCAGGCGGTCCTGCTCGGTGCTCAGATAGCGCGGTGCAATCGCCGGCGCGTCGTCGACCGAGGCGCTGCGGATCGCCACGCTGCCACGGCTGGTCGGGTTCAGGTTGCAGACGCTGGCGGTAAAGGCCGGGAAGGCATGCAGCGGTTCGCCAAACGCATCCAGGCTGAGCGGCTGCACGTGGTATTCCAGGTTGGGGTGCGGCTGGCTCGGGTCCGAGCGGCTGAAAGCACCGAGCTGGCTTGGCGCCAGGCTCATCGGGCCGGATCGGCTGATCAGGTATTCGAGCCCGATCCGGGCCTTGCCGAGCAGGCTGTTGGCCAGCGTGTTGAGGGTTCTGGCGCCCTGCACCTTGAACACCGCGCGGATCTGTAGATGGTCTTGCAGGTTGGCGCCCACTCCCGGCAAATCGCTGACCACGTCGATCTGGCGCTGGCGCAACAGCGCCGCCGGGCCGATGCCCGAAAGCTGCAGCAACTGCGGCGAGCCGATGGCGCCGGCGCACAGGATCACCTGCCGGCGCGCTTTGACCATGCTGCGCGTGCCGGCCCGGCGCAGGACAACCCCACTGCAACGCGGCTGGCCCGACGGCTCGGGCTCGAACAGCAGCTTTTCGCTCAGGCAGCCGGTCCAGACCTGCAGATTGGGGCGCTGGCGGATCGGCCGCAGGAAGGCCTTGGACGCGTTCCAACGCCAGCCGGCCTTCTGGTTGACCTCAAAGAATCCCACGCCCAGGTTGTCGCCGGTATTGAAGTCATCGGTGGCCGGAATGCCGGCCTGCGTAGCCGCTGCGGCGAACGCCTCCAGCACCTCCCAGCGCAGGCGTTGCTTGTCGACCCGCCATTCACCGCCGCGGCCGTGCAGATCCGAGAACCGCTGCCCGTTGGTCGCCGGCTCGGCGCCACCGTCGAGCCGGAAATGGTCTTCATGCGCCTTGAAGTCGGGCAGGCAGTTGTCCCAGCGCCAGTCGTCTTCGCCGCTGTGTGCGGCCCAGCCGTCGTAGTCGCGCGCCTGGCCACGCATGTAGATCATGCCGTTGATCGACGAGCAGCCGCCCAGCGCCTTGCCGCGCGGATAGCGCAGGCTGCGCCCGTTCAGGCCGGGCTCGGCCTCGGTCTGGTAGAGCCAGTCGGTGCGCGGGTTGCCGATGCAATACAGGTAGCCGACCGGAATGTGGATCCAGGGGTAGTTGTCCTTGCCGCCGGCCTCCAGCAGCAGCACGCGCTGCGACGGGTCACGGCTGAGACGGTTGGCCAGCAGGCAGCCGGCGGTTCCCGCGCCGACGATGATGGTGTCGAAAACGTCCTGGTCCATGCGCGTGTTGCCGTGTGTGAATTGGCCACTGCGGCGGCCGCCCATGGGTGTGCGGACGGTGGCTGTGGCGCGATACAGTATAGGCAGGCTCCGCCGCTTGCGATGTGCGCAAGACGCGCCACGGGCCCTGTCGCGCCGGCGCCGCAACCCGAGGATCACCATGCCCGAACCCAGCCTGGAACAAGCTACCCGCATCGACCTGGCAGCCGCCTTTCGCTGGGCCGCGCGACTGGGCATGCATGAATCGATTGCCAACCATTTCAGCGCCGCGGTGTCGGATGATGGCGCGCGGTTCCTGCTCAATCCGGTCGGCGCGCATTTCTCGCGCATCCGCGCCAGCGACCTGCTGCTGCTGGACGCCGCGCGGCCGCAGCAGGGCGCCGATGCGCCTGATCCGACCGCCTGGCATCTGCACGCCGAACTGCACCAGCGATTGCCGCAGGCGCGCTGCATCCTGCACACCCACATGCCGTATGCCACGGCCCTGTGCTGCCTGCAGGATTTCGAGTTCCTGATGCTGGACCAGAACGCCTGCCGCTTTCATGGCCGCATCGCCTATGACCGCCACTACAGCGGCATGGCGCTGGACGCATCCGAAGGCGCGCGCGTCGCGGCGCTGATGGGCGAGGGCAAGAGTGTGCTGTTCATGGGCAATCATGGCGTGATCGTCATTGCGCCGTCTGTTGCGCAGGCCTTCGACGAGCTGTACTACCTGGAAAAGGCGTCCCAGCTGCAGCTGCTGGCGCTGTCCAGCGGGCGGCCACTGGCATTGATTGCCGAGCCGGTGGCGGCATTGGCCGGCAAGCAATGGAACAACTATCCGACCCGGTTTTCCGAGTTGCATTTCCAGGCGCTCAAGGACATTCTGGCGCGCGAAGAGGCGGACTACGCACGCTGATGGCCAAGCGCGCGCGGGTTGGCCGGCATCGCAGGTCACTGCAGGCACGCCGAGCAGGTGGGTCGCGGCTGGCAACATGAACTCGAAACGCATGCCAGCTGGCAAGCCTGCCACGCAAGCTGCCGCCAGCGCCGCCGGCACGTCGGCTGCCACCGCCACTTTCGCGGCTGCCGCAGCGGTGACTAAAGAAGCCGCTTGCGACGGCGAACTGATCCACTTCCTGCTGCTGCCCGCGTTCTCGATGATGGGCTTCGTCTCGGCCATCGAACCGCTGCGGGTGGCGAATCGTTTCCAGCCCGGCTCCTACCGCTGGCAGCTGCTGTCGCCCGATGGCGGGCCGGTCGTGGCCAGCAACGGCACGTCGCTCAATGCCGATGCCGCCATTAGCGAGCCGAACCAGGTGCAGCTGCTGATCGTGGTGGCCGGCTTTGAGCCGCTTGCGACCTATGACAAGGCCCTGGGCAACTGGCTGCGGGCGGTGCGGCGATCGGGCGCCAGCCTGGGCGCCGTCGATACCGGCGTCTTCATCCTGGCCGAAGCGGGTGTTTCGGGTGCAGGGCCAGTGACATTGCATTGGGAGGCGCAGGCCGCCTTCTCGGAACGCTATCCCGCGATCGCGGTGACGCAGGAGCTGTTCGAAGTCGGCCCGCAATGCATCACCTGCGCCGGCGGTACGGCGGCGATCGACCTGATGCTCTCGCGCATCGGTGAGCGCCATGGCCATGCCCTGGCAGCCCAGGTGTCTGAGCAGTTTGTGCTCGGGCGCATCCGCAGCCCCTCGGACCACCAGCGGCTGGAAATATCCACCCGCTACCGGGTGCACAACCGCAAGTTGATCCAGGTGATCCGCCTGATGCAGGAGCACATCGAAGACCCGTTGGCGCAGGGCGACCTGGCGCGCATGATCGACGTGACCCGGCGCCAGCTGGAGCGGCTGTTTGCAAGCCATCTGGCTCAAACCCCGACGCGCTTCTATGGCGGCCTGCGGCTGGAGCGGGCGCGCATGCTGCTGCGCCAGTCCGACATGTCGGTCACCGCGATCGGCATCGCCTGCGGCTTCGATTCGCCCTCGCATTTCTCGCGCAGCTACCGGATCCTGTTCGGACGCAGCCCCAAGGACGACCGGAGCCGGCAATGACATCACCCGCGAAACAGGAGCCTTAGATGGGTAAGCCAGCAGTCAGTCAAGCCGTGCTGTCCGACCTGGACGAACTCGCCGCCATGTTCGACCAGTTCCGCCAGTTCCAGGGCAAGTCCGCTGACCTGCCTGCGGCGCGGGACTTCTTGCGTGCGCGCTTCGACCATGGCGAATCGGTGATCTTCATCGCGCGCGACGACAAGGCCGTGGCAGTGGGATTTGCCCAGCTCTACCCCAGCTTCTCGTCAAACGCCCTGGCGCGGGTCTTCATCCTCAACGACCTGTTCGTGCATGCGTCCTGCCGACGCAAGGGTGTAGCGGCGTCGCTGCTGGTGGCCGTCGAGGCCTATGCGTGGTCCTTTGGCGCAGCCCGGCTGACGCTCAATGTTGCGCGCGACAACCTGACCGGGCAGGCGCTATACAAGGCGCAGGGGTGGCAGCAAGACGCCCAGTTCTTCATGTTTCATCGGTACCCGGACAGGAATTGAGGAAACAGGCGGGCAGCACCCTGACCGAATCGCATCGTCGCCTGCGATGCCGTCGGAGAAGATGGTGTCGCGCGTCAAATTGCATCGCGCGCCTGCTCGCGCAATACTAAAAGCGTTCTGCCCGGTTGCGGGTTGCGTTTTGACCCTTAGCGGGCAACCGTTGCTTCGCCCAGGCCGGTCAGCGCCTTGCGCAGGTTGTCCACCACCGGGCATTGCGCGACACCATGCCGTTGCGCGAGAAAGCCCGGGTCGTTGTAGCCGAGCCAGACCTGTGCCGACGCATCTTCCCAAACCAGCGCCTTGAGCGGCAGGTCGATACCGGCCGTCTGAGCACATTCCATCAATGGTGTGCCGCCTTGCGGATTGCCAAAAATGAGCAACTCGGTAGGACGCAGCGTCTTGCCAATCTTGGCTGCCCCCGCTGCATGATCGATGCGCGCGAACACATTGAGGCCGCGCTCCTTGGCCATCGCTTCGAACTTGTCCATGGTGACCTTGGCGCTGTGCGGACTCTTGAGCGCGATCAGGCCGTCTGCGGCGCCCGCTGCCGAGACGATCGATGCGAGCGCAACTGCCGCGATCAATTGTGTGAGCTTCATGGGTTTTCTCTTCCTGTTGTGATGCACGTCTTCAATATCGCAGTCAAGCAAGCGCCTGGTTGCAGCCAGTCGAATGCATGGCGGCATGTGCTGTTGGGTCTATCCGGCCCATGATGCGCCTACATTATTCAGACGCAAAACAGAGCGGCGTTATTTTTTGCAACTGGCCGTTTCGGCGTTACAGGGCATTGGTTGCATCTGCATGCATCGGAAGAATCGCTTGCGCAACTACTACTGGGTCGCAGAACGCGTATGTGTCGTCAAGAGATAAGCGGAAAACAGCAGCACCATGATCGAGTCAACGACCACCGACACGCCGACCTGAAACTGCAAAAACTCCTGGCCAATGGACAGGACCAATGCGATAAACACCACCTTGCTTGCACCCGCCACCAGCAATGCGATGCGCCGCGCGGGTTCCCGGAACGCACCATAGATCAGCAGCAGGCCCATCAGCCCGATCAGCGCGCCCCAGTTTCGGACCACGATCTGCGCAACCGGGCCCTCGATGGTCTGGCCAAAATTGGACCGCAGCAATGCATCTGGCGCGATAGCGGCATAGAACATGGTGCAGGTCAGCAAGCCCGATAGGAGCATGACCCATTTGATGGAGCGATGAAGCAGGTTCATTGGGAGGGTATTTTTGTCAGGTGGCCCGATGCGCGACCTCGGCCTGCAGCCGATCCAGGTTCTGCTCATTGGCAGCTTGAACGATGGCGGAAATTTTTTCCTTGTGCTCAGCGCTGTCAAACACCTGCTGCCACCCGACCAGGGTTTGCCTGCCGCTGGCCTGGAACGTGATGGTGAGAAAAAAGTGGTGCGCATCCGACAGGTGCTCGATCACGACGCGGCTTGGCACTTCGACTTCCCGAAAGACGCTTTCGTTCGGATAGTTTGTTCCGTCCGGTCCGTGCATGACAAGGCGCCAGCTGCCGCCCGGCTTCAGGTCGAAGGTCTCGAAGCTGCTGGAAAATCCGTCTGGGCCCCACCAGCGGGCCAGGCGCTCGGGCTGTGCGAACGCGCCAAATACCTGCTCCGGCAAGGCATCGATCAAGCGCGAATGGGTGAAGCTGCGATCAGCGCTGGTGTCGGTTTTCATGGTGCGGACCTCCCTGTACTGCGACTTTCGCTGTTCGGCTTCGGCGGTTTGCGCACGCCGGCGGTGGGTGGCAATTGCACAGTCTAGCCGTGACAGATCATGCGATATGCCGTTCCAGCCAAACGGCTCGCTGGCAAGGTCGCTTCAGATCAAGCAATGGTCGTGTCCGGTCGATTGACAGGCAGGGCGGGGCGCTACAGTGCAAGCCATCCCGACGCGCGTCGGGTCATGTACTGATCGGTCCGCCGCTGGCTGCACAGCGCGCAGGCTGCAACCGCACCACGAGCACGACATCGCCATGAACCACAACGTCATCATCACCTGCGCGCTGACCGGCGCCGGTGACACCGTCGGCAAGAACCCGCATGTGCCGGTAACGCCCGAGCAGATTGCCGCGGCCGCGGTCGAGGCGGCCAAGGCCGGCGCCACCGTCGTGCACTGCCATGTGCGCGACCCCAAGACCGGCAAGGGCAGCCGCGACACCGCGCTGTACCGCGAGGTGATGGAGCGCATCCGCGAATCGGGCGTGGACATCATCGTCAACCTGACTGCCGGCATGGGCGGCGACCTGGAGATCGGCCCGGGCGAGAACCCGACCCGCTACGGCCCCGGCACCGACCTGGTCGGCCCGCTGGCGCGGCTGGTGCATGTCGAGGCCCTGCTGCCCGACATCTGCACACTGGACTGCGGCACGCTCAACTTCGGCGACGGCGACACCATCTATGTGTCGACGCCGGCGGCACTGCGCACCGGCGCCAGGCGCATCACCGAGCTGGGCGTCAAGGCCGAACTGGAAATCTTTGACACCGGCCACCTGTGGTTTTCCAAGCAGATGATTGCAGAGGGGCTGCTGGTCGACCCGCTGTTCCAGCTGTGCATGGGCATACCCTGGGGTGCGCCGGCCGATACGACGACGATGAAGGCCATGGTCGACAACCTGCCGGCCGATGCGACCTGGGCCGGTTTCGGTATCGGGCGGATGCAGATGCCGATGGCGGCGCAGGCCATCCTGCTCGGTGGCCATGTCCGCGTGGGCCTGGAAGACAACCTGTGGCTGGACAAGGGCGTGCCGGCCAGCAATGGCAGCCTGGTCGAGCGGGTCATCACACTGATCGAATGCATGGGCGCGCGCGCCATGACGCCGGCCCAGGGCCGGGTCGCGATGGGTTTGAAACAGCGCGCCTGAGAACCAGCAGGTTCAGCGCAGACACGCAGCAACATTTGACGAGGACATGGCATGGCATTCACAAGCGACATCAAGACCTTTGCTGCGCTGGGCAGCGGCGTCATCGGCAGCGGCTGGGTGGCGCGCGCGCTGGCCCATGGGC
>JBBKVW010000134.1:0-6776 GCA_037968655.1 Burkholderiaceae bacterium | reverse complement strand
CCGCTGTCCTGCCCATCACTGAGCGCGAAGCGGGCATCGATCTGGGCGGGAGCGATAGCGTCGGCAAGGCTCAGATGGCCGCTGCGCACGCGCAGTGTGCCGAAGCTGGGCAGCGTCGTCGGTCTGTCTGGCGTCTGTGCCGCGGGCGTCTTGCCGAATTGCCAGCTGGCCCGTCCGTCGGCCTCGCGTTCGAGCTGCAGGTCGAGTTCGCTGGCCTCGAGCAGGCGGATGTGCAGCGGCTCGCCTCGCCACGCCCGCCACAGATCGGCATAGCCCATCGTGAGTGACGCGTCATGGGCCAGCATGGTGTGCGGCGCCTGGCTCCAGGCTGGTGCCGCGACCGCAATGCGCGGCGCCAGCACGCGAACGCTGCCGATCAGGCCAATGCGGGTGCGCCCGTCATCGCTGCCAGTCTGCGGGACGAAGTCCACACTACGGTCGAGTGTCTTCGATAGCCACGACTGCACTGGCGAAACCAGGAACGGCCAGCCAGTGGCCTCGCCAAGTCCGACGCCGATGGCGATCGCAGACACGATGCCGATCGAGAGCAGCGGCCAGCGGTTGCCGGCCTTCCATGCCGAGAGCGGCGTTCTCATCGGCAGCTCACGTCGAAACGCGCCGTGGCGTTCTTCAGTCCCGCTCGCGCAGGTGCACTATCAACGAGGCAATTCCCAGCACCACGATCCCCACCGCTGCCGCGATCATGACGGACTTGGCTGGTTCGTGCCGCATGTAGCGCAGCGTTCCGTCGCGGGTATCGAGCAGAGCGTTGCGCAAATGACGGCTGTTGCTGCGCAGGCTGTCCATGGCGTCGAGCGCTGCGTGGTGGCCCGCCTGTACTGCATGCCCGGTGGTGGCGGCAATGGCATGGGTAATGCCGTCGGCGTGGTGTGAGACGGTTTTGGTGGTGATCATGGATCGCTTTCTGGTAGTTATCAGTGCAAGGTGATGCCGGCGGCGAAGTTCTCGCAATACGCCAGCAGCAAATCGATTTCAGTTGTTTTGTCGAACACCTGCGAGGCGCCCAGCGCCATGCTGGTGCGCCGCAGGTCGTCGCCGGCGAAATTGCTCAGCACCACGAAATGGCGCCGGTGCGACGCCTCCCGCGCGCGTCTGAGCACGCCGAGGCCGGAACCGGCCTTGAGGAAGAGGTCGACAATCACCAGGTCGGCGTCGTTGTCCTGGCGCGCAAGCCATTGCACGGCGTCGGGTTCGTCCTGCGCTGTTGCAACGACTTTGACGACCGCCCTCGCTTCCAGCTGGGCCGCCAGGCGCGCGTTCATCTGCGGACAATCGCCAATGAGATAGACGCTGAGTGTCAACATGGTTGTGGACTGCGCGGCGGTGGGGACCTTGCGGACATATTCCAGACAGGGCGATCGGCAGGGCCGGTTGTGGGCAAGCGTGACAGCATGGCGCGAGTGTGGCCCGAACATGGTCGCCAGCACAGCGGACAAATGGCCGCTTGCAGGTCGGATGATTCCTACGCATCGTCGTTGCCGCTGCTTGTGTCGTTCGTCGCGCGTAGGCCATTTCCGACACGCCCCCGGCGCAATGTGACACGCCAGTCGAGCGGTTTGGTAATGGCGCTGTTGGTTGCCACCGCGTACCGTTGGTATCAGGTGCCGTCCCGGCGCCTGATACCAACCGCACCAGGAGTACCCGATGGCCAGCAGCTACCCCAACTACACAACGCAGGACAACCTGGACCCGATCACCGGAACGCCGGGCGCCCATCCGGTCGGTACCGGCGTCGGCGCCATTGCGGGCGGCGCCGCTGCCGGCGCGCTGACCGGCACCGCAGCCGGACCGCTGGGGACCCTGGTGGGCGCAAGCCTGGGCGCCATCGTGGGCGGACTGGCAGGAAAAAGCATCGCCGAATCGATCGACCCGACACAAGAAGACAGCTACTGGCGCGAGCACCATGTCAGTCGACCGTATGTAAAGCCGGGTGTTGGATATGACGACTATGGCCCCGCCTACCGTTACGGACTGGTTGCGTACGTCCGCTATCCCGGCAGCCGTTTCGAGGAGATCGAAGACGCGCTGTCGCGTGACTGGGAAAGCGAACGCGGCCGATCGAATCTGGACTGGGCCAGAGCGCGCGACGCGACACGCGATGCGTGGCATCGGAGCGGCGGAACAACCCCGCTTGAGTTTTTCAATCCACGAGGGTCGATGCCTTGAGCCTGCGCAGCCGGCTCCGGGTGGCAGCGGTACTCGCGGTCGCTCTCGCGAGCTGTGCCGTGCAGGCCCAATCCCAGGCTGCCTACATGGCCGGCAAGGCGCGCATCAGCGCCGAACTCGAGGCCGATGTGCATGCCTGCGCGGTGCACGCCGGCAACGCCAGGGACGTATGTCTCGCCCAGGCCAATGCAAAGAAGGAAATCGCCCGGGCCGAACTCAAGTACGGTTCGTCCGACAAGCCTGCCGACGCGAACCGGGTACTCAAAGCCAGGGCCGAGGCAGCCTATTCGGTGGCCTGGCAAAAGTGCCATGCCCAGGCTGGCAATACCAGGGACCTCTGTGTGACGCAGGCCAAGGCGATCGAGACCAGGGAACTGGCCGCGGTGAAGGCGAAGCAGAAAGTAGTCGATATCGATCCGGCTGCGGCAATGGAAAGGCGCGCCGCGGACGACTCTGTTACCGTTGAAAAATGCGATGCACTGGCGGGCGAAACCAGGAGCAACTGCATCGCATTGGCCAAAACCAGGCTCGGCAGGACCTGATCCAGGCCAGTTTGCCGGCATAGCGATCCGGTCACACCAGGCGCCGGCAAGTTGCCGGTCTCCACGCGCCATTGGCGAAACGAAAGCACATCAACATGAAGATTCAAGTCAATACCGATTCCAGCATTGCCGGCCATGCGGCCCGGGTCGACGGCGTGAGCCGCATCGTCGAGCATGCGCTGGCCCGGTTCAGCGAACACATCACCCGGGTGGAAGTGCACCTGAGCGACGAGAACAGTGCCAAGACCGGGCCGCTCGACCAGCGCTGCCTGCTGGAGGCCCGCCTGCAAGGGCGCCAACCGGTGGCCGTGACCGAGCATGCAGCAAGCCAGGACCAGGCCGTGCGCGGGGCCGTGGACAAGCTGACGCATCTGCTTGACAACATGCTGGGACGTGCGCTCGACCGCAGGACCGGCAACGCCCAATTGCCCTTTGGTGGTGACGAAGCCGTCCAATCCTGATGGTCGATTGGCGTACTGGCGTTGGGGATGAGCGACGGCGTTGCCGGCCGTCGCGACAGGCTCAATCGCGCGTCAGCGCAGAAGCAAGTGGCCAGCAAGATGTCGATTGGTTTTTCAGTGTCTCAAAGTGACGTTCTGGAGCGAAACAACATGACCAAGATTGCCCTGGTAGTCGGCGTGATCAGCGTACTGCCTGGCGGCCTGTGGCTGCTTCAGGGACTGGGGATCGTGCACACATCCGGCCCATCCTTTGTTTCGCCAATTGCGAGCCCATTCAGGGGGCTTCGCGAGCGTGGGCCATCACCGGACTAATCATGGTCACGGCTGGGGCCATTGCGATCTTCGTTTCGCGCAAGCTGCGTGCCCAACGCTACTAGCTACCTGGTTTCATTGACGAGCCACAAGTAGCAGCGAAGCGGTGCGGCCTGGCATCTTCCTGCAGCCAACCCAACAGCCGGCAAGCATGCGGAAGTTGCACGGGCCGATGCGCGGCTGTGTGCATTGCCTGCATGCGCACTGCTTGGGGGCCTTGCCCGTACCCGCGCCGCACTGAGCGACCACTGAGCGACTTACGACCTGATTTTGTCCAAAGCCGACACAAGGCCGGCAGCATCGTCGTACATGCGCTTGCAGTTCAATAACTCTGCCAGTAGTCTCCCTGTGCGGGATCAGGTTCCGACAGAATAATATGATGGTGCTGCAACCATGCTGCACCGGCCAGACGCGGCGCATGCGCAAGGCACTGGCGGCTGACCTGACTGCCGGCTGGTCCCAAACCCCAAACCATGTTCAAGCGTCTGAGAAAAATCCTCACCAGCATACCGTCGATCACGGTCGTGGGCCTTGTCTCGGCCTACATGCTTTGCGGCTTTTTGTTGCTGCCGGCCTTGCTCAAGTGGCAACTGGAAAAGCAGTTCGCCGACATGGGCCATGTGATGCGTGTCGGCGATGTGCGCTTTGACCCGGTGCGCCTGCGGCTGGAGGTCGATCAACTGGTGCTGAGCGATGCAGATGGCGGCGCCATGTTCGGCTTCGATCAGTTTTCGGTCGAACTGCTGTGGCGCAGCATCACGGATCGGACCTGGACGATTGCCGACGTCCGCCTGGCTGCGCCCCGGTTGCGCGTGGAGCTTGCCAAGGATGGGCGCCACAACTTCAGCGCCTTGCTGGAGCACTTGACGGCTGGCGCCGGCAACGACGAGCCGGCTGCTGCCTTGCCCCGGGTTCTGGTGGAGCAGGCCCATGTTTCCCAGGGGCAGATCACCTGGTCCGACCAGCTGTTGGAGCATCCGCTGGTGACGCGCATTGCGCCCTTTGCGCTGGATCTCCAATCGCTGAGCACCCAAAAGGACAAGCCCGGCAGCTATCGATTCAGCGCGCGCACGGATGCCGGTGAGATGCTGACGCTGGTGGGCAACATCGGGGTTGATCCGATTTTTGCCAAAGGTGAATTGCGCCTGACCGACTTGCAGGTGGCAACCGTGGTGCGCGCCTTGTCGCGCCAGTTGGCTTTGCAGTCACCCAAGGGCAACCTGAGCCTTGGCGCAGACTTCGACCTGGCATTGGATTCGAGCGGGCAATTGGTGGGGCGCGCGCAGAAGATGCAGTTGCAACTGGCCGGTCTGTTGGTGCATCCGGCCGACGCAAGCGCACCCCTGCTGCGCTTGCAGCGCCTGGAACTGGGCGCCGGGGAACTGGACCTGGCCAGCCGAGAAGTGCATTTCTCGGCCCTGAGCCTGGCCGATGCGGCAGTGCAGGCCCAGCTTGACACGCAAGGGCAGGGCAACTGGGCCGCGATCGTGCGGGCGTCGGGCAAGAGTGCGGCTGCGTCGGACGCTGCAGCGGGCAAAGTGCCTGCGCACGCATCGGCGGCGCCTGGCAAGCCCTGGAACATCAGCATCGACGATGTACGCGTGGCCGGCCTCGATCTGGACGTGCAGGATCCGTCACAGCAGCGCAGCGTGGCGCTGCGCCGCGCCAATTTGGAAAGCAGCGTGTCGATGCAACTGGCCGAGCAGAACAGCCGACTGCAGATCGCTAGTCTGCGGCTGAATGTCACCGATTTGGCGTTGGAGGAGGGCGGCAGCAGCCTGGCAGTTCCAACGACGCGGCTCGAAACCGGCGCAATCGAGGTGACGCTGCAGGGCGCGCAGATGTCGGCGCAGCTTGCCGCGCCCCGGCTCGAGTTGGCCGAGGGCGCGACTGCCCGCCAAGGCGACGATAGCCTGGCCCTGGCCGCGTCCACACTGAGCAGCCAGGGCATCACGCTGCAAAGCAGCAACAAGGGCTTGCAGTTGGCGCTTGATACGCCGAACTTGCGGGCGCAGTCGCTTTCGGCGAATCAGGCGGGTCAATCGGCGCAGTTGGGCCTGGTATCGATCAACGGCAATCGCTTGTCGCTGGACACCGCAGTTGCAGACGGTCCATCGGCAATGCAGTTGCAGTTCGACGCACCGCGGCTGCAGATCAGCAAGCTCGCGGCCGGGCAAGCCGCACCGGCGCAGTCTGCGCAATTGGCTGACGTCGCCATTGATGCAGCGCAACTGGCTTTGAAAGTCGCCGGCGGCGAGAACCTGGTGTCGCTGGACAAGTTGCGCGCGCGCATGAATGGCTTGCAGCTGCGCACCGAGGGGCAGGAGCTGGCGCTGGCGACCGCCGCGCTGGGCAACAACAGCCTCTCGCTGCAACAAGGTAGTGCCGGCGCCCAATTGCAGGTTGACGCGCCCGTCCTGCGATTGACCGGTGTGCGGGCGCAGCGCGGCGCTGAACGGGCCGAGCTGGCGGATGTATCGATCCAGGGCACGCGCATCGCGCTGGACAGCCAGAAGGCCGATGCGAGCGAGTTGACACTGACCGGCCTGCGCAGCAGCGCCAGCGACCTGGCGCTGCAACGCACGGCAGAGGCCTTGCAGGTCAAGACCCTGTCGCTGGCCAACGAAACGCTGAAACTGACCATGGCAGGCGCTGGCGTACAGGCAGCGGGGTCCGATGTCAGTGCCACGGTCACGGGCCTGCAGGCGCGCCAGGGTGAGCAGCGCGCCAGCGTGCAGGATGCGCGCTTCAAGCTCAAGACCGTCACCGGCGGTCAGGGAAACGGTGGCGCTGAAGCAGCCTACGGCGCGCGGATCGAGGGAATCGAGCTGGATCTCACTGCGCTCGGCCTGACGCGCGGGGCGGCACGCGCGCAGGCGCCAGGTCCCGATGCCAAGGACCTGCTCAGGCTTGCCAACGCATCCTGGACGGCTGGCAGCGTGCAACTGGAAATGCCAAAGGGAGCAATGCGTCTGCGTGGCGACGCCATGCGCCTGCAACTGGGCGACGCGCAATTGCGCGACCCGGCAAGCGCCGATACGCAACTGTTGTATTTGGCCACGGTCGACCTGACCGGCGCCGCCTTTAATCTGCAGGATCGGCTGTTCAGCGCCGAGCGGCTGCAGTTGCAGGGTCCGCGCGCCACGCTCTGGCTTGACGCGCAGGGGCAGTTGAATCTGCTGGGACTGCTGGGCGAACCAACGGCGACGCAGGTCGCCAACGCGCCTGCGGCAACGCAAGCCGCTGGTGCCTCGGCCACGACGCAAGTCGCGAC
>JBBKVW010000133.1:0-3450 GCA_037968655.1 Burkholderiaceae bacterium | reverse complement strand
CTCCGGTCCGTCATCGCGCAGCGGATCGATATCCGCGGTGACGACGAACGCCGGCGGCATGGCAGTGAAGTCGCTCTCCAGCAAAGGCATCAATTCCGGATCGCGGACTTGTTCACGTGTCAGGCCGCCGGTGCGGATCGCGAAATAGAAGGCTCCTTCCTTGGTCGATAGCATCGGTGCGTTGGCATTGCTGATGTAGGAGCCTGTGGTGTGGTCGCCGCCCAGGCCAGCGTAGATCAGTATCTGTCCGAGGGGCATCGGGCCCCCGGCCTCCCGCTGGCGCAGACACAGCGCGGCGGCGAGGTTGCCGCCGGCACTGTCACCACCTATGACGACGCGTTGCCCCTGCCCAAGCAAATGCCGGTACGCGGCCTGCACGTCATCGCCCTGTGCCGGATGCACATGTTCGGGCGCCAGCCGGTAGGCGATCGCCACCACATCGATGCCGGTTGACTCGCAGATGCCGGCGCAGGCATCGGCATGGCTTTCCAGCCCGCCCAGGATGAAGCCGCCACCATGCAGATACAGCAAGGTGGTGCCCGCATGGGCCTGCCGATCGCGCCGGTACAGACGTGCCGCAATCGTGCGCGACGGCGCTTCGGCAGGTATCGTGAAGTCCTGTGCGACGACACCCGCCGGCAAGGGTTCGCGCATCTCGGCGGCATAGCGGTCGTACCAGGCGCGGTTCTCGCCGATCGAGAAGGTGTACGACTCTGGCGGATAGAACGCGTTGGTTCGGGCGATGTAGGCCAGTACCTGCGGATCGGTGGGCATTGGATGCGGCAAAGGATCGGTCATGGTGCGACGGGGCTGGTGGCGGGTGTCGATACAGGCAGTGTAGGACGCGGCCCAGGGGCTGGTTTTTTCGCAGTTCTTGATTCAAGACATCCGCCCATGCGCATATCGCGGTTAAAAGGGGGTTGTTCAGTTAACAAGGCAAGCCATGTATTACATCGTCGAATCCACGAAAACTTTCGACCAGGCTTCGGCCGACCTCGACGCCGCCGTCAAGCGCAACGGCTTTGGCGTGCTGCATGTGCACGACCTGGGTGCGACGCTGCGCAGCAAGGGCATCGATTTCGCCGAGCAGTGCCAGGTGTTCGAGGTCTGCAATCCGGCGCAGGCCGCCAAGGTGCTGGCGTCCGACATGCGCCTGAACATGGCCTTGCCGTGCCGAATCTCGGTCTACACCGACAAGGGGGCGACGCGGATCGGTCTGATCACGCCGGTCAAGATGCTGTCGTCGCTGTCGCAGGATCCCGATCTCATTCCCATCGCTCGGGAAGTAGAGGACAAGACGATCCAGATGATCAACGAGGCGAAATAGGTAGTCGACCGCATCACGCTGCCGGCCAAGGGCGGCAGCAGGCCTCGCGCGCCGGCCTGATCCACCTAGTTGAACCGTCGAATCCGCGCAAAGGGTTTCGGGAGCAGTTGCCCGACGGGGCAGGTCCGACGCAGCCCTGGGTCGTGGCGTCGAAGCGCGTGCGTTTGCCACAATCGATATGTTTGCCCGACCGGTAGGCCATTCGCCGCATCCGGGTCGCAGACGGCGCCACCGCCACGAATTACGGTAAGGGGAAGTTTCCATTGGGCCTGTTTGAACGATTCCTGACCATCTGGGTCGGCCTGGGCATCCTGGCCGGCGTGGCACTGGGGCTGTGGTTGCCGGGCCTGTTTCAGGCCATAGCGGCAGTGGAGCTGGCGCACGTCAACCTCGTGGTGGCAGTTTTCATCTGGGTCATGATCTACCCGATGATGATCCAGATCGACCTCGCGGCCGTGAAGGATGTCGGCAAACGGCCGCGCGGCCTGGTGCTGACGCTGGTCGTCAACTGGCTGATAAAACCGTTCACGATGGCGGCGTTGGCAGTGCTGTTTTTTCACTATGTGTTTGCGCCCTGGGTGGACCCGAAGTCCGCCAACGAATACATCGCCGGCATGATCCTGCTCGGCGTCGCGCCGTGCACTGCGATGGTGTTCGTATGGAGCCAGCTCGTGCGCGGCGACCCGAACTACACGCTGGTCCAGGTGTCGGTCAACGACCTGATCATGGTGTTCGCGTTCGCGCCACTCGCCGCTTTTTTGCTGGGGGTGACCGATGTCACGGTACCTTGGCAAACCTTGTTGTTTTCGACCGTGCTGTATGTCGTGTTGCCACTGGTGGCCGGCGTGCTGACGCGCCGCGCCTGGATGCGCTCCGGCGGCACGCAACGCCTGGCCAGTGGCGTTGCGGCGCTCAAGCCCTGGTCGGTTGCCGGATTGATCGCAACGGTGGTACTGCTGTTCGGGTTCCAGGCCGGCACCTTGATCGACAAGCCGCTCATCATCGTGCTGATCGCGGTGCCGCTGGTGCTGCAGAGCTACGGAATTTTTGCACTGGCCTATGTGGCAGCGCGCCGGCTCCGATTGCCGCACGATATCGCCGCGCCGGCATGCCTCATAGGCACATCGAACTTCTTCGAACTGGCGGTGGCGGTGGCCATTTCCCTGTTCGGCCTGCATTCAGGCGCCGCCCTGGCCACCGTTGTGGGCGTACTGGTCGAGGTGCCGGTGATGCTGTCCTTGGTGGCATTCGCCAACCGGACGCGGCATTGGTTCCCGGCTTGAAAGTGCAATTTTTTTTTGCCAGTAGCCAGTAGCCAATAGCCAATAGCCGGCGTGTTGGCGTGGGGGCCCGACAGGGTGGGCAGACGGTTCCGCGAATGTCCCCCGGCCTCGCGGCCGGGGGACATTCGCGGAGCAGAGCACCACGCCAACCTGTTCCCGCACATACGCCGGCGCACATTGCAGCCGAGACGACCAGATGATGGGCAAATTCCACGTAGATTCACTTTCAACCACCTGGAGAGTGAAAAGCCCTCGCAGTTTGGGATACCACCGCCCAGGTTCGCGCTGAATCTGGGTTAAATTTGCCGCTGACTGTCATTCAACGCCCACAGGAAAAAAGTAGCCCATGTCCACCCTTGACTCGTTTTTTGCAAATATCAAACTGCCGACCATGTCGGAAGTGGCCCACGCGTTGATCAAGACGCTGAACGATGAAGACGCAACCGTTGAGCAGGTGCGTGACATCATCGCCAAGGACCCTGCGCTGACCGCCAAACTTCTGCGGCTGGCCAATAGTGCCCATTTCGGATTGCCGCGGGGCGTCAGTTCCCTGAGTGACGCCATCACGATGGCAGGCATGTCCAAAGTACGAACCTTGTCGCTTGCTGCCTGCATGAGCGACTCATTCCCGGTTCTGCCGGGTCTGGACAGCAAGGAGTTCTGGAATACAAGCATGGCCGCCGCAGGTTATTCCCAGTGGCTGGCCAGCGGGATAGGCGCAGACGGACAAAAAGCCTGGTTGACGGGCATGATGGTGCGGCTGGGCGAATTGCTGATTGGTCAGGCCGATCCCAAGACACTGGCGGAAATCGAGAAGTTGCCGCACCTGCCCGGCGGACG
>JBBKVW010000132.1:0-5586 GCA_037968655.1 Burkholderiaceae bacterium | reverse complement strand
TCCAGTGACAACCACCCCAAGGAGCACCCTCAATGACCCAGTAACCAGCGACATTCATCCCCGTCCAACCGGCCAGGATGATTGTCGTTAGACCGGCCATGCTGCTTGACGCCGTCCATCGGAATAATGCTTGAATCGCAGGAGCCCAAAATGGTCTGCGACAAAATCGGCAGTGTCCTCCCCAAGGTCCTGCAATTTGAGCCACTCAACGACCTCTGGGGGTCCACTGAACCCATCACCGACGCCGCCACCATCGGCTGCACGTTGAAACTCATGGTTACGCCGCAAGAACTCCCAAGCGAAGCGCCGCCAGGTCCAACGCTCGCTGGCGGGGTACTCGTCGGTGATGTCACCCGACGGCCGACCAGCCCAGATAATGGGTTTCAAGTACACCCGCTCCGGGGCCTCCGCTGCGTCGTCCACAGCCGGTCTTACGTCACTCCACGATTGCAGGGGTTTACGAAATTTTGCAGCCATTTCAAGCGAACTACCGTATCGGAAACGATAGTGAGTGTGCCTGAAGTCATCGTCACCTGGCAGTGCGACCCATAGGTACACCACTTGTGGATGAAACTGTATATAGAAAAGCAAAATGCGGCTGGAAGCCGCATGAATGCTATGCATATGGCGGAGTGGACGGGACTCGAACCCGCGACCCCCGGCGTGACAGGCCGGTATTCTAACCAACTGAACTACCACTCCTGGTAGCTGACGATTCCTCTTGCGAGGCAAGTCACCAGCCTTTTGGGCTGACCGTCAACGACTTGTGCCGTAAGCACCTTGCGGTGTGTCTGGCGACCCCACGGGGATTCGAACCCCGGTACCTACCGTGAAAGGGTAGTGTCCTAGGCCTCTAGACGATGGGGTCAAAGCCTTGGAACTCCGATTGAAGCTCTCTCAATTTTTCTTTTGCAAACCGTGTTACCGGCCTGCGAGGAAGATGGTGGTGGAGGTAAGCGGGATCGAACCGCTGACCTCTTGCATGCCATGCAAGCGCTCTCCCAGCTGAGCTATACCCCCTGACGTCCGGTGCGTTTCACGGCACCGTCAATTTCCGAGCCTCGAATTATAGCCATAAAGCTAGAGCGCTCCGAGGCGCTCGATGGCCGTTGCGCGTTCGAACAGCGCCAAGACAGCATCAAGCGACGGTGTCTGGCTCACGCCCAGCAAGCAAACCCGAGCTGCCATCGCCAATTGCGGCATCTTGATGCCCTGTGCTGCAAGCACCTGCTTGATGACGGCGGCGATCGATGCCTTGCCCCAGTCGCAGGTGGCCAGATTCTGCGCCAGCAGTGCAAGTGCAGGTCGCACTGTGTCGGTGACATGTCGCGTCACTTCTGCGGGCTCGCATTGAACCGGCACATAGAAGCCACTGGCCCATTGCGCCAACGCCACGGTGGTGTCGCAACGGTCCTTGAACAAGGCACAGATGCCGACCAGGCGCCCGTCGTCGGCGACAACTCCCAGCTTTGCCATTCGTGCAGCGACCAACACGGCCAGTTCGTCGTCGGGCATGGCCTTGATGTACTGCGCATTGACCCAGTTGAGCTTGGCCGCATCCCATTGCGCCGGGCTCTTGGCCAGATGATGGCCATCAAACCATTCAACCAGTTGCGCACGGCTGAACAACTCGTCGTCGCCATGGCTCCAGCCCAGGCGTGCCAGGTAGTTGATCATTGCATCGGGCAGATAGCCGGCTTCTTCGTACTGCATGACGCTGACCGCGCCATGGCGTTTGGACAGTTTGTCGCCATCGGGGCCAAGAATCATCGGCACATGGCCGTAGACCGGCAACTCGACGCCCAGTGCGCGCAGGATGTTGATCTGGCGCGGCGTGTTGTTGACATGGTCATCGCCCCGCAGCACATGGCTGATCTGCATGTCCCAGTCATCGACCACGACACAGAAGTTGTAGGTCGGCGTGCCATCGGCGCGCGCAATGATCAGGTCGTCCAGCTCGCGGTTGCTGATCGTGATGCTGCCCTTGACCAGGTCATCCCAGCTGACATCGCCATCGACCGGATTGCGAAAACGCACCACGGGCGGCAGGCCCGGCGGCACAGCCGGCAGCGTCTTGCCGGGTTCGGGTCGCCAGCGGCCGTCATAGCGTGGCTTGTCGCCGCGCGCGCGCTGCGCCTCGCGCATGGCATCGAGCTCATCTGGCTGGCAATAGCAATGGTAGGCCGTGCCCGCTTCGACCATCTGTGCAATCACGGTGCGATAACGCTCGAGCCGCTGCATCTGGTAGTACGGTCCCTCCTCGTGATCGAGCTCCAGCCACTGCATGGCCGCGATGATCTGCTCGACCGCCTCCTGGGTCGACCGGGCTACGTCGGTGTCCTCGATGCGCAGGATGAAGTCGCCACCAAAATGGCGCGCATAGGCCCATGAAAACAATGCGGTACGCGCTGTGCCCAGATGCAGAAAGCCTGTTGGTGACGGCGCAATGCGGGTACGGATGCGGCGAGTAGTGCTCATTTGTGATCCTTCGCGCTGCACGCGGCTGCAATCGCCTTGATAGTGGCCTGGTGGCCAAACGAATTGCCCTGCGTGCCATGCGCCGCGGCATTCGCCTTGGAAACAATCGTCCGGTGGCTCATTTACCCGTCCGCAACGCAGCAAAACCGCGTGCCAGATCAGCCTGCAGGTCTGGCACATGCTCCAGCCCCACGGCCAGTCGGACCAGGCCCTGGCCAATGCCGGCCAGCTGTCGCTGGGCCTCGGTCAGCCGCCCGTGCGAGGTGCTGGCCGGGTGCGACAACAGCGACTTGACGTCGCCCAGGTTGGTGCACAAGCCTATGGTTCGCGTCGTGTTCAATAGTGTGAAGGCGCGGCTGCGTGCCTGCTGCGCATCGTCGGCGCGCAAGTCAAACGACACCACGGCGCCACCCATACCCGATTGCTGTGCCATCGCAAGCGCATGCTGCGGATGGCTGGGCAGCCCGGGGTAGTAGACCCGCCCTACCTGGGGCTGCTGCTCCAGCCAGGTTGCCAACGCGAGCGCGCGCCCGGATTGCGCCTGCATGCGAATGCCCAGCGTCTCCATGCCCTTGAGCACCACCCAGGCATTGAACGGCGACAGCGTCATGCCGGCACTGCGCAACACCGGCAGCAAAGTTTCGCTCACCATTTTTTTCGTGCCGCACAAAGCACCAGCCATCACCCGGCCCTGGCCGTCCAGGTACTTGGTGCCCGAATGCACGATCAGGTCCGCACCCAGTTCGACCGGGCGCTGCAAGGCCGGTGTGCAAAAACAGTTGTCCACGACCAGCAACGCACCCGCGTCGTGTGCAATATCGGCCAGCGCCCGGATGTCGCACAGGTCGGTCAGGGGATTGGTTGGCGTCTCTGCAAACAGCAGCCGGGTGTTGGGCAATACGGCTGCCTTCCACTGCGCCACATCGGTCTGCGAGACGAAGCTGCTCTGCACGCCGAACTTGGCAAACTCGGTGCCGATCAACTTGATCGTCGAGCCGAACATCGAATGCGAACACACCACATGGTCGCCCGACTTGAGCAGGGCCATGCACATCAAGAGAATCGCCGACATGCCGGTTGCAGTGGCAATGGCCGCCTCGGTTCCCTCCAGCGCGGCCAGTCGCAGTTCCATGCTGGTGACGGTCGGGTTGCCGAGCCGGCTGTAGGTGTAGCCTTCTTCCTCGCCGGCAAAGCGCCGCGCCGCAGTCTCGGCGTCGGGCTGCACATAGCCGCTGGTCAGGTACAGGGCCTCAGAGTTTTCGCCGTACTGGCTGCTTTCCAGGGCGGTGTGCACCGCCAGCGTGTCGCGGTGCAACGGAACGGGCTGATCGTCTTGGGTCATTGTTTGCCTGCCCCATGCGCCAGTGCCACCGGCGCATCGTCGTCATCTTCGTCGAATTGCGCCACGCGGCTGGCGCCCATGCGCGCAATATCGGCCAGTGAGACGTCACCGGTCACATACACACCGTCGAAACACGACGCGTCGAACTCGCTGATCGCCGGGTTCAGGCTGCCAATAGCCCTCTTCATCGCATCGACGTCCTGATAAATAAGCGCGTCGCAGCCGATGATCTGCTGGATCTCGGCGACGCTGCGGTTGTGCGCCACCAGTTCTTCGCTGGTCGGCATGTCGATGCCATACACATTGGGATAGCGCACCGGCGGTGCTGCGCTGGCCAGATAGACCTTGCGCGCACCGGCATCACGCGCCATCTGCACGATCTCGCGGCTGGTGGTTCCACGCACGATCGAATCGTCCACCAGCAACACATTGCGCCCTTTGAACTCGCTGATGATGGCGTTGAGCTTCTGGCGCACCGATTTCTTGCGCACCGCCTGCCCGGGCATGATGAAGGTGCGCCCACATAGCGGTTCTTGACGAAGCCCTCGCGGTACGGCAGGCCGAGCGACTGCGCCACTTGCGCCGCGCTGGGACGGCTCGATTCGGGAATCGGAATCACCACGTCGATCTGGCTTGGCGGCACCGTCGAGACGACCCGTTTGGCCAGCGCCAGCCCCAGGTTCAGCCGTGCCTGGTAGACCGAAATTCCATCGAGCGTCGAATCGGGCCGGGCCAGATAGACGTACTCGAAGATGCAGGGCGCCAGCCGGGTGTTCTCGGCACATTGGCAGGCATGCATCTGGCCCTGCAGATCGATGAAGACCGCCTCGCCTGGCTCGACGTTGCGAACGAACTTGTGGGCCGTGCCCTCCATCACCACCGACTCGCTGGCCACCAGCGTCGTGCCCTCGCCCTTGCCAATGCACAAGGGCCGGATGCCATAGGGATCACGAAACGCCAGCACGCCGTGGCCGGCAATCAGCGCAATGACAGCATAGGAGCCCCGCACCCGGCGATGCACGTTGCGTACCGCCGCGAACACGTCTGCCGGCTGCAAAGGCAGGCCGCGCGTGACTGTCTCGATTTCATGTGCCAGCACGTTGAGCAGCACCTCCGAATCGCTCTCGGTGTTGATGTGCCGATGGTCGGTCAGGAACAGCTCGGATTTCAGCGTCTGGGCATTGGTCAGGTTGCCGTTGTGCACCAGCACGATGCCAAAGGGCGCATTGACATAAAACGGCTGGGCTTCTTCTTCGCTGTAGGCATTGCCGGCGGTCGGGTAGCGCACCTGGCCCAGGCCGCAATTGCCCGGCAAGGCGCGCATGTTGCGGGTGCGAAAAACATCGCGCACCAGCCCCTTGGCCTTGTGGATGAAGAACTTGCGTTCCTGTTGCGTGACGATTCCCGCCGCGTCCTGGCCGCGATGCTGCAGCAGCAGCAACGCGTCATAGATCAGTTGGTTGACCGGCGCATCACTGACAACGCCCACTATTCCGCACATAAATTATCCTGCTTGAAACCGAACTGCAAACGCCAATGCGCAAGGGGCTACTGCCGTATCAGGGCAGGTACTTGCCAAACTCCTGCGGCAGTGCCGGCTTGAGCCCCTTGACCGTCGCTGCCGCCCATTGCGCGCCCACCGACTGTGTCCACCAGGCGTCGTGCTGCATCGGCGTCATGCCCACCAGCACCGCCGTAACCAGGATCAGCACCACGCCGCGCAAGGCGCCAAATGCGGCGCCGAGCACGCGATCTGCCGGGCGCAG
>JBBKVW010000131.1:0-4444 GCA_037968655.1 Burkholderiaceae bacterium | reverse complement strand
ACACGGTCGGTGAAGGGCGTGCGGCGGACACGGCGGGAACGGGCGAGAAAAGGTGCGTTCATGGCGGGTTGGATCGGTTAGTGGTTGTCGGTCGGGTATCCGGTTTTGGGTCAGCCGGCGTGTATGAGCGACGGCCAGAACATAGCAGCAGGGCAAGGCCGACGCCGCTGGCGGATTGTATGAACGCCCAGTCGCTCCTCTGTCAAGAATGCGTCCCCGACTGGTCCTGACGCGTCTATATACTGGCCCCATGGCATCGATTCGTCTGGCGGCTGTGAGCAAACTCTGGGGTTCCACGAAGGCGCTGGACGGCATTTCGCTCGATATCGACGAGGGCAGCTTCTGCGTGCTGCTCGGCCCCTCGGGCTGCGGCAAATCCACCACGCTGCGCATCATCGCTGGCCTGGAATCGGCCAGCAGCGGGCAGGTATTCGTCAATGACCGTGATGTGACCAACCTGCCGCCAGCGCAACGCGGCATTGCGATGGTGTTCCAGAATTACGCACTGTTCCCGCATCTGAGCGTGGCAGAGAACATCAGCTTTGGCCTGTCTGTACGCAAGGTCGAAAAGAACGAACGTGCCAAGCGGCTGCGGGAAACCGCCGAATTACTGGGACTGGACAAACTGCTCGAGCGCCGGCCGTCGCAGCTGTCGGGCGGCCAGCAGCAGCGCGTTGCATTGGGCCGCGCCCTGGTGGCCCAGGCCAAGATCTGCCTGATGGACGAACCCCTGTCCAACCTGGACGCGCAGCTGCGCCAGGAAATGCGCCACGAACTGCGCGAGCTGCAGCTACGCCTGGGACTGACGGTGGTCTATGTCACGCACGATCAGGCCGAGGCCATGAGCATGGCCGACCAGGTGGTGTTGCTGAACAAGGGCCGCATCGAGCAGACGGCCACGCCGCGCCAGATGTACTCGCAGCCCGCCACTACCTTCGCCGCGCGCTTCATCGGTACGCCGGCGATGAACCTGATCCGGCTCGACGCGGGCCGCATTGCCGGCAGCACGGTCGCGGTGGCCCAGTCCGCTGCGATGCTGGGCGTGCGGCCCGAAGCCATCGCCCTGGGTGGACAAGTGCAAGCCCAGGTGAAAAGCCTGGAGTACCTGGGCTCCGATCTGGTGCTGCGTTGTGCAGTCGGCTCCGAACTCATCACTGTGCGTGCCGACGGCAAGTCCGAATTGCGCGAAGGCGAGCAGGTATCGCTGCAATGGCCAGGCCACGAGGAACATTATTTCGATGCTGCCGGAAGCAGACTTGTTTGACAGACTGATCGTTCAATAACCCACAGGGGACAAGACCATGCAAAGACGCAACCTGAACCGGATCATTGCCGCCGCCACCCTGGCTGCTGCCAGCCTCCCCTTTGGCGCCGCGGCCCAGGCACAGACCGAGATTTCATTTTTCTATCCGGTCGCCGTGGGCGGTGCCATCACCGCCACTATCGACGGCCTGGCGGCGGACTTCACCAAGGAGAACCCGTCGATCAAGGTCACGCCGATCTATGCAGGAAGCTACCAGGACACCATCGTCAAGGCGCTGACCGCGCACAAGGCGGGCGCGCCACCGGTCACCTCGGTGCTGCTGTCGACCGACATGTTCACGCTGATCGACGAAGACGCGATCGTGCCATTCGACAATTTCGCCAAGAGCGCCGACGACAAGAAATGGATGGGCAGCTTCTACAAGGCCTTCATGCTCAACAGCCAGAGCGGCGGCAAGACCTGGGGTATTCCGTTCCAGCGCTCGACCATCGTGCTGTACTACAACAAGGAGCTATTCAAGGCCGCCGGACTGGATGCAAACAAGCCGCCCCAGACCTGGGCCGAGATGGCCGACTACGCCAAGAAGCTGACTGTCAAGGACAGCTCGGGCAAGACCACGCAGTTCGGCATCCAGATTCCGTCCAGCGGCTTCCCCTACTGGCTGTTCCAGGCGCTGGCAATCCAGAATGGCGTGGCCATGGCCAACGACAGCGGCAATGCCGTCAAGTTCGACGATCCCAAAGTCATCGAGGCGCTGCAGTACTGGGTCGATCTGGCCAAGCAGGGCTCGCATCCGCCGGGCATCGTCGAGTGGGGCACGACTCCCAAGGATTTCTTCGAAAAGAAGGTCGCCATGATGTGGACCACCACCGGCAACCTGACCAATGTGCGCAACAACGCCAAGTTCGATTTCGGTGTTGCGATGTTGCCTGCCGGCAAGAACCGTGGTTCTCCCACCGGTGGCGGCAACTTCTACATCTTCAAGAAGTCCACGCCGGCGCAGCAGGAAGCGGCCTACAAGTTCATCAAGTGGATCACCCACCCCGAGCGCGCCGCACGCTGGAGCATGGAAACCGGTTATGTGGCGACGTCGGACGCCGCCTACCTGACCGATACCCTGCGCAAATACGGGCGCGACTTTCCGCCGGCCGTGGTGGCGCGTGACCAGTTGCCCTACGCCCTGTCCGAGTTTTCCACGCACGACAACCAGCGTGTCACCAAGGCCCTGAACGACGCCCTGCAGGCCGCGCTGACCGGCACCAAGAGCCCGGCCCAGGCGATGCAGGACGCGCAGCGCGAAGCCGACCGGCTGTTGCGCAGCTTCAAGTAAGTCACAAGTAGCCGTTTGGCCGCGTCAATGAAAGAGAGCGGCCGGCCAGCGGGCTGGCTGCTCACCCTGGCCAGCCCTTCCGTGATTTCGCAATGAAAGCCATCCACGCCTATCTGCTGCTGCTGCCGGCATTTGTGCTGCTGGTCGCTTTCACGCACTACCCGGCAGTGGCGACGCTGTTCGATAGTTTCTACTCGACGCCAAGGGGCTCCCGGCCGGCGGTCTGGGTCGGCATGGAAAACTACCAGGTGATGGCCAGCGACCCGGTGTTCTGGAAGGCCGCAACCAACAACCTGTGGTTTGCACTGGCCACCATTCCGGCATCGATCGGCCTGGCGCTGGTGATGGCGCTATGGGTCAATGAACGCATCGCCGGGCGCGGTTTCCTGCGCATGGCCTACTTCACGCCCACCGTGCTGCCGATGATCGCGGTGGCCAATATCTGGCTGTTCTTCTACACCCCCTCTTACGGGCTGCTGGAGCAGATCACCGGCCTGTTCGGCCTGCCCTCGCACAACTGGCTGGGCGATCAAAGCACGGCGCTGGGCGCAGTCACCGTGGTCGCGATCTGGAAGGAGGCGGGCTTCTTCATGATCTTCTACCTGGCCGCTCTGCAAAGCCTGAACCCGAGCCTGCGCGAAGCAGCGGCCATCGAGGGTGCCTCGCGCTGGTACTTCTTTCGCCGGGTGCAGTGGCCGCTGCTGATGCCGACCACGCTGTTTGTCATGGTCAACGCGGTGATCAATGCGGTGCGCATGGTCGACCACATCATCGTGCTGACCCGCGGCGGTCCCGACAACGCGTCCACCTTGCTGCTGTACCACCTGTACGAAGTCGGCTTCCGGTTCTGGGACACATCGCACGCAGCGGCAATCACCGTCGTGCTGCTGGCCGTGCTGGCCAGCACGGCGCTGTTCCAGTTCTTCCTGCTCGACCGCAAGGTGCACTACAAATGACAGGCCGCAATTGCCGCTACCGCGGCGCGCGCCGCCACCCGACGGCGAGGCCGGCATGAACGCGCGCGCACAGGCATCGCGCCTGGTCTACAACGATCCGACCTGGCTCGACACGCTTGCGGCCTGGATGCTGGCGCTATTGTGGATATTGCCGCTGGCCTATGCGGTCTGGACGGCGTTCCACCCGTCGGCCTATTCGACCCGCTTCGAACTGATGGCGCCGCTGACGCTGGACAACTTCGCCCGCGCCTGGGAAGCGGCGCCATTTGCGCAGTACTTTCTCAACACCATCTTGCTGGTGGCGATGATCCTGGCCTGCCAGCTGGTGCTCAGCACACTGGCGGCCTATGCCTTTGCCCGCTACAGCTTCCCGCTCAAGAACCTGTTGTTCGCGCTGGTGCTGGTGCAGCTGATGATCATGCCCGACATCCTGCTGGTGGCCAACTACAAGACCATGGCGGCGCTGGGCCTGGTCGATACGCTGCTGGCCATCGGCCTGCCCTACTTCGCATCGGCGTTCGCGATCTTCCTGCTGCGCCAGACCTTCATGGGAATTCCGAAGGAACTCGACGAGGCGGCGCGCGTCGAGGGCGCCAGCGCGATGCAGATCCTGTGGCGCATCTACATTCCGCTGGCACGCCCGGTCTACACCGCGTTTGCACTGGTGTCGGTCAGCTTTCACTGGAACAACTTCCTGTGGACGCTGATCAACACCAACAGCGGCAGCGCCCGTCCCCTGACGGTCGGACTGCAGGTCTTCTCGTCGACCGACCAGGGTGTCGACTGGTCCGTGATCACCGCCGCGACCTTGATGACCTCGGCACCGCTGCTGGTCGGCTTTTTGCTGTTTCAGCGCCAGTTCGTGCAGAGCTTCATGCGCGCCGGCATCAAATA
>JBBKVW010000130.1:0-5028 GCA_037968655.1 Burkholderiaceae bacterium | reverse complement strand
CGCTGGCCAGCGCGCGCGCGGCTGGCGATGCCAGTGCGCTGGAGGCCTTGCGCATGCGAAGGGCCGAAATAGGTCTGCGCGACCGCAGGCTGGATGCGTTGCAGTCTGCTGCTTCCAATCCCGCAAGCGAAGGCGCGCTCAATCCTGCAAGCAAATTGGCGGCCAGTCCCGCTGCCAACCAGGCATCCAATCGGGCGGAAAAGGGCTCGCCATGATGCGCCGCCTGTTGCAATTGGGCCTGGCATGGCTGCTGCTGGCTGGTGGCGCGGCCTGGGCCCATAAGGGCAGTGATGCCTACCTCGATGTGCGCCATGGCGCTTCGGCTGGTACGGACGCCAGCGCGGCAGCTGGCCAGCTGCGCTTCGTGCTGTCGGTGGCGCTGCGCGACCTGGACCAGCTGGTGGCAATCGACGCCAACAACGACGCCCGCATCACCTGGGGCGAAGTCAAGGCGGCGTTGCCGCAACTGCTGGCCTTGTTCGGCGAGCACGCCAATACCGGGCCGTTCATGGCGCAGGGCTCGCAAGTTGCAGATCCTTGCCGGTTGCAGTGGCGCAGTGATGGCCTGGAGCGGCGCGGTGACGGAACCTATCTGCGCGCGGTCGCAACGGCCAACTGCGATGCCGGCAAGTCGCTGCTGCTGCACTACAGCCTGTTTCGCGAGCAGGACGCCACGCACCGCCTGCTGGTTGGCGGGCAATTGGGGCAGCGTGACTTGCTGAGCACCACCTCGCCGCAACAGGCCGAGCCGCTGCTGTTGCGCGCGGCGCAGGCTGTCGCTTCGTCGGGCGCATCGAACAACGCGGCGGCATCCGGCGCCGCATCCGGCCGCTGGCATACCCTGTCCAACTATTTTTTGCTCGGCATGCACCACCTGCTGGAGGGCTACGACCATCTGGCGTTCCTGCTGGCGCTGGTGCTGCCGCTGCAACTGGTGCTGGGGCGTCGCCACGCCAGCATGCCCGTGGTGTCGACAGCGGTTGCGCGCGCCATGCCGGCGCAGGGCGCGGCGACCTGGCTGGCTTTGCTGCGCACCGTCACCGCATTCACGATTGGCCATTCCATCACCCTGGTGCTGGCCACGCTGGGCTGGACGCAGGCCTCGCCGGCGTGGGTGGAGCCGGTGATCGCGTTGTCGATTGGCGTCACTGCCTGGCTCAACATTCGGCCGCTGGCCGGCTTGCGCACCGAATGGCTGGCGCTGGGCTTTGGCATGGTGCACGGCTACGGATTTGCCGGCCTGCTGCAGGAGGCTTCTGCGCCGGCCGGGTTGCTACCCTGGGCGCTGGCTGGTTTCAACCTGGGCGTGGAAGCCGGTCAGCTGATGGCAGTGGCCGGCTGGGTGCTGCTGGTGCAGGTGGTGGTGCGCGCGAGCTGGTACCAGCGGGTGGTGGTGCGCGGCGGCTCGTTGCTGCTGATCGGGCTGGCCAGTTTGTGGTTCTGGCAGCGGGTGGCCTGAGCGCGCGTGGCGACGTTGGAAATCAACGCACAAACCCGAGCTTTGGCTGCGGATAGCGGATAGCGGCTAGCACCTTGCAGCGCATCCCGATACAGGGCAGCGCGCAACCATGACGAACATTTGCTGCATCGCCTCAAAATAGCTGGCCGGTCCAGCCATCGCCTGACGGGGCAGCCTCGCGTACCTGATGCGCCGTCGGCGCGTCGGCCTGGCTCGATGCATGATCGGCGGCCTTTGCCAGCGAGCCGACCCGCACGCCAAGCAGGCGCAGTCGCCGCTGCAGCGGTACGCGCTTGAGGCATTGGCCGGCGGCGTCGCGGATCGTCTGTGCGTCGGCGGTGTACTGGCCCAGGGTCTGGTCGCGCGTGGCGATCTTGAAATCGTCAAAGCGCAGCTTGATGCCGATGGTCTTGCCGACGAAGCCTTTGCGCTGCAGGTCGCCCGCCACCTGCTGGCACAGGTGGGTGAAGATGGCGCCGAGCTCGGTGCGGTCGCGCACCGCGTGCAGGTCGCGCTCGAAGGTGGTCTCGCGGCTCATCGAGACCGGCTCGCTTTCGGTGACCACCGGCCGGTCGTCGCGGCCCCACGCGGCGCGGTGCATCCAGGCGCCGGTGCTCTGGCCGAAATGGTCGATCAGCCACTGCTCGTCTTTCGCCGCCAGTTCGCCGATGGTGCGGATGCCCTGGGCCTGCAGTTTCTCGTCGGCCTTGGGGCCGATGCCATTGATCTTGCGGCAGGCCAGCGGCCAGACCAGGGTTTGCAGGTCGCCGTCATGGACGATGGAAATGCCGTTGGGTTTGTTGAACTCGCTGGCCATCTTGGCCAGCAGCTTGTGGGGTGCCACGCCGACCGAGCAGGTGAGGCCGGTGGCGTCGAAGATGCATTTCTGGATCAGCCGCGCCAGTGTGCGCCCGCCCTCGCGCTGGCCACCGGGCACCTCGGTGAAGTCGATGTAGACCTCGTCCACGCCGCGGTCTTCCACCAGCGGCGCGATCTCGCGGATGGTGGCCTTGAACAGGCGCGAGAAACGCCGGTATTCCTCGAAATCAACCGGCAGCATGATGGCCTGCGGACACAGCTTGGCCGCCTTCATCAGACCCATGGCCGAGCCGACGCCGAACTGGCGTGCCGGATAGGTGGCGGTGGTGATGACGCCGCGGCCCGCATAGTCCTTGAGGCGCGCAAAGGCTTCGACTGGAATGTGCGCGCGCGGGTTGCCGCCCTCGTGCGCCTCGGGGTTGTCGGCCAACGCTGCCAGCGCCGCCTCGACTGCGCTGCGCCCACCGCCGATCACCACCGGCAGGCCCTTGAGTTGCGGATAGCGCAGTAGTTCTACCGACGCGTAGAACGCGTCCATGTCCAGGTGGGCGATGCGGCGCGGGGCGGGCTCGGTCATGCGTCTGTCGGATTTTCACGGGTGTGCACGTGGTGCGAGAGTCGCCCGGACATGCAGCGCCAAGGCGTCAAACCTGCCCCAGCGCAACGGCGCAATCGGGAAATGCGCGCAGGATCTGCTTGTCTACCGTCACCAGCCGGGTGCCCAGCTGCCGGGCCAGCGCCACGAACTCGCAATCGTAGGCCGAGCAGTCGCTGGAAATCACCAGCCGCAGTACGCTGGGCGAATCGACGCTGTACTGCCCCTCGGCCAGCAGGCTTTCGGCCTCGCGCTGCAGCTGGCAGGCCTGCTCGAAGTTCAACGCCTTGCGCCGCAGGTAGCCCGACAGGATGCTGCGAAACTCGCTGCGCCACAACACCGGCGCGGCCCATGCGCTTTCGCGCGCGAACAGGGTGCGGGCCAGCGCGGTGTGTGGGCCCGGCAGATAGAAATAGGCCAGCACATTGGTGTCGACCACGATCATGCGCGGCCATCGCGTTTGAACGCGTCAATGTCTTTGGCCAGGAAACGCGCTGTGGGCAGTGCAGCGCCAAGCGCCTGCGCGCGGGCCAGCCGCTCGGCCGGCTCCACCCGGGCCGACAGCAGCACTTCTTCAAGGCATACGATGGCCTCGAAGTTGAGGCTGCGCCGATGCACTTGCGCCGAGGCTTTGAGGCGCTCATACAGGGCATCCGGGATGTTCTTGAGCGTGAGGGATGTTGGCATGGCGTGCGTAAACCGTTTTGCAACCATTATGGTTTCGCAGCTTGGCATGGTCAAGTCCGGGCTGGACAGTCCGGGCGGGGCAATGGCGGCACCGCGACTCGTCAGGCAGGCGCGGCCTGACCTGATGGATAAGGGCCTTCGAACCATGGCCCCCCGAGGGGGTGCTGTCGTTCTTGAGTCGGCCCGGCGACCGACTGGCACGCCAGCCGGTCCAGTGGGCTTGCCGTGCCGCCGGCTGCCACTTTGAGCACGTGGGTGTAGATCATGGTGGTGCTGACGTCCGAATGGCCGAGCAACTCCTGCACCGTGCGAATGTCGGTGCCTGCCTGCAGCAGATGGGTGGCAAACGAGTGGCGCAAGGTGTGCACCGACACCGGCTTGGCAATGCCCGTCAAGGCCACCGCCTTTTTGAGGGCGCGCTGCACCCGGTCTTGATACAAGTGGTGGCGGCGCTCGACGCCGCTGCGCGGATCGACGGAAAGCGTTGGGGAGGGGAACATCCAGAACCAGGCCCAACTGTTGCCCGCCCGCGGATATTTGACGTCAAGCGCATGCGGAACCTCGACGCCGCCGCGTTGGGCCTGGCGGTCCTGTTCCCACTGGCTGCGCGCGGCCAGCATTTGCAGGCGCAGCGCCGGCGCCAGCGACTGCGGCAGCATCACGACCCGGTCTTTGCCGCCCTTGGCTTCGCGCACGATGATGACAGGTCGCACGAAATCGACATCCTTGATGCGCAAGCGCATGGCCTCCATCAGGCGCATACCGGTGCCATAGAGCAACTGCGTCAGCAGGGCGGTCGGGCCAGGATCGATCTGCGCCAATATGGCGGCCACCTCGTCTTGCGTCAGCACACAGGGTATGCGCGGCTTGCGCGTTGGCCGGTTGATGCCGTTGAGCCAGGGCAGATCGATGTCCAGCACCTCGCGATAAAGAAACAGCAAGGCGCTGAGCGCCTGATTGTGTGTGGATGCCGACACCCGCCGCTCATTTGCCAGCATGCTCAAGAAGGCCTCCACCCCCGGCCCGTCGATGTCGCGCGGATGCCGCATCTGCCTACCACGCCCCGACCAGCGCACGAAAAACCGCACCCAGTAGACGTAAACCTTCTCGGTGGCAAGGCTATAGTGCATGTACCGAATGCGCTCGCGCAACTGATCCAGCAAGCGAGCGGACTGCAGCGCGGGAGTGCGGGGTTTCATGGGTAATTTATACCTGGATGTTTATCCAGTGTATTACCGAGAAACCCAGACTGCAAGGCCTTTTCAGGGGATTTCTATGTCCAGTTTAATGAGCACGGTCCAGATATTCGAGCAGGTCTCGCTCGAGATAACGCGTTGAACTAAACCGCTGCGGTGGCTGGTCATCACGGACCGCCACCGCGTTTGCATTTCTGGATGGCTTGCGCAATGAATCGATGAGGAGAAGCCTTCAAGGTGGGGAATGTTCCCCGCACTTGAAGGAGAAACCT
>JBBKVW010000129.1:0-4790 GCA_037968655.1 Burkholderiaceae bacterium | reverse complement strand
ACTATGGCCGGCAACCCGCAGGGCGCGGCATTCCAGGCGGCGACCGACCTGGTGTTCAAGGGCGTGGCGCAACCCAGCGGCTACACCGAGCCACTGCTGCATGCGTGGCGGCTGAAGGTCAAGGCCACATTCAAGCGCATGGCCAAGGTGGTGGACAAACAGAATGCCGGCGACCCGCTGTACAAGAGCATGGCCGCCAACCCGCAGGGCGCCGCGTTTCAGGCTGCCAGCGACCTGGTGTTCAAGGGGCTGGAGCAGCCCAGTGGATATACCGAGCCGCTGCTGCATGCGTGGCGGCTGAAGGTGAAGGCGGACTCCGCGGCCTGAAGGACGCCCACAGGCATGGCACCGCGCGCCTTGCGCTGCTGTGCCCTGCGTCGTGGGAGCGGCCCCTTCGGCTCACGAATCGACAATCGCCTCCGCCTCGATCTCGACCTTGTAGCCCTCGCCGATCAGCGCGCCGACCTGCAGCAGCGTATTGGCCGGGCGGATGTCTGCAAAAAAGCGGCCATGCGCCTCGCTCACTGCGCGCCAGTCGCTGGCGTCGGTCAGGTAGACCCGCGTACGCACCACGTCTTCCAGGCGGCCGCCCAGCGACTTGATGCTGGCGGCGATCTTGTCCAGGATGTAGGTGGCCTGCACGCCGGCATCGTCCTTGCCGATCAGCCTGCCGCTGCCGTGGGTCGCGGTCGTGCCCGAGACCATGATGCGCTCGCGCACCCGTACCGCGCGTGAATACCCGGCCAGTGGCTCCCAGACACTGCCGCTGTCCACCGTCCAGCGTGCCGTGCGCCCGGGCACCGGCACGCTGCTCCACAACGGGGCCACCGACTCCAGATGGTGGCTGAGGTCGCCGGAGGCGGTCAGGAACGGCGGTCGGCGGTATTCGTCGCCGCAGTCGCCCGGCAAGCGGCGGGTGTGGGCAAACGCGGCGTCGAGCCAGGTGCGGTCTTCGTCATCGAGCGCAAATGCAAACGGCTTGAGGTTGTCGGCGCGATGCTCCGATTCGCCCAGCCGGGCACCCACGATGGCCGCGGCCACGGCGGGCTGCTCCAGCACCCAGCGTGTGGCCACGTTGGAAACCGACACGCCGTGTTTGCGCCCGATGTCGCGCGCCGCGCGCAACACCGCCTGCAACGTGTCCCAGCCGCCGATGGCGTCGATGAAGCGACGGTACTTCATCTTGCTCCAGTCGCTCACCTGCGCCGGCTGGGCGGCGTCGACCCAGCGTTCACCCAGGAATCCGCCGCCCAGCACACCGTAGACCAGCAAGCGCACACCCCGCTCCAGGCACAGTGCGGACATGGCCTCGGTACCCCGGCGATCGAGCAGCGACATGCAGACCTGGTTGCTGGCGATCGGAATGCCTTCGGCCAGCAGCAGGCGCAGATGCGCGGTATCGAAATTGGCCAGACCCAGATGGCGGATCAGCCCCTCTTCGCGCAGACGCGCCAGCTCGACCATGGCATCGATATAGGCGGGGTGATCGAAGGTCCACCAGTGGAACTGCAACAGATCGATGCACGAGGTCTTCATCCGGTCCAGCGACCGTTGCACGCCCTCGCGTACGACGGCTGCCGTCATCGGCCCCGGCGCGGGACACCATTTGGTGAATGCGGCAACGCCCTTGCCGGCGTCGGACTGCAGCAGGTGGCCGGTGACGACTTCGGCCGACCCGTAGTGGTCGGCCATGTCAAAACTGTCGAAACCGGCCGCCGCATAGTCGGTCATCGCTGCGGCGCCCTGCACCGGGTCCAGCAGCGTGCCACCGCGCTCCATGTCCGCCACCTGCCACAGGCCGGTGACGATGCGCGCGATCACCAGACCCGGCGCGAGCAGGGTTCGCTCGGGCCGTTGTGATCCTGCGGCGCGTGGCTGGTCGCTCATGACTTGAGCGCCGCGAAAAGCGCCGCGCAGTGTGCCTGCTGGACCGCCCGACGACTCACTTGGGCAGTTTGGCCTGGATCGCCTGCACGTCCTCGACCGACATCTGGCCAACCGTCGCGACCTCGCCATTGCTGATGCGCCAGGTGCGGAACGGCCCCACGATGTCGCCGTTCTTGTCGAACTGCACTGCGCCGATCACGCCGGCATAGCGCACCGGTTTCTTGTCCTTGATCAACTGCAGCGCGCGCGCAAAACCCTGCGGCCCGGCATGCACCACCTCGCCGCCCGGCTCGGTCACCTTGCGGATCGAGTCGCGAATGGCTGCTGCCTCGAACTTGCCCGCGTGCGCAATGGCCAGGCCCAGGATGGCCCCGGCATCGAAGGCCCGGTCGGCCGCCGGCGCACCGGCATCGAAACCGCCACTCATGGCCGGATAGGCACTGGCGAAGAAATCGCTCGACGGTGTCTTGCTCGTGCCCGAGGAGGTGCCGAATGCATTGGCCAGGAATTGCGGCCCGACGCCCTTGATGAAATCGGCCGCATTCATGCCATCGTTGAGCAGGAACTTCTGCGGCCCGCCCTGCTGGATCCAGGTGCGCACGATGGTCGTGCCGTCGCCCGGATAGCCGATGAAATACAGCGCCGGCGGATCGCCCTTGAGCGCGTTCGTGACCTCGGCGTTGTAGGACGACTGCTGCGGGTTGTACGGCGTCACGCTGATCAGCTTGCCGCCCAGCGCCTCGTAGGCGCGCCGGAACTCGGCCAGCATATTGACGCCGAAATCATTGTTGACATGGATGATGGTCAGCGTCGTCATGCCCTGGTCGATCGCATACTTGGCAGCCGCGGTGCCCTGCAGCGCATCACTGGTGATGGTGCGGAAGAACCAGCCATTGGTCTTGCCTTCGTTGCCCAGCTTGGTCAGCGTGGGCGAGGTCGAAGCCGGCGAGATCTGCACCACGCCGGCCGGCCCGGTCACCGAGGTGACGATCGGGATCGAGACCGAGCTGATGATGCCGCCGATGATCGCCGGCACTTTTTTCAGGTCGACCAGTTGGCGCGCCTGGTCCACCGCCACCGAACCCTGGCTTTGCGCATCGCGCAGGTCCATCGCCAGCTTGCAGCCGGCGATGCCCTGCGCGCCGCCGGCCTTGTTCAATTCATTGAAAGCCAGTTCGACCGACTTGCTGGCGGCCTGGCCAAATCGACCGGCAGGGCCGGTCAGGGAAACGACCATGCCCACCGTATGGCTGCACGACGGCGACTGGGCCACGGCGGCCAGGGGCGAGAGGCTGGCCACGACGGCCAGGGTAGTGGCAGACAACAGGAATCGCATGGTGAAGAGTCTCCGGTTCGGGGTTGGTTGATGGATTGTCAGGATTTGTTGAGCTCGTATTTCATGATACGTCCGTGCACACCGCTGCGGTCGCGTTCGAGCGCATAGGTGTCGCCCGTCGGACCCGGATGCGCGGACAGGATCGGCTCGAGCAATGCGTGGTCCTGTGCATCTAGCCGCAGGCCAAACACCGCAAGTGTCTCGCCCAGCCGTTCGGCGTAGCGCGCGCCGACGATGGCTGCCCCGACACCGGCCTGGTCCAGCACCCAGCGCGTGGCGACGCTCGCGATGCCCACGCCATGGCGCTCGCCGATGGTCTTGAGCGCGCGCAACAGGTTCTGAAAAGCCGGCCAGCCACCGAACTCGTCGATGACCAGCTTGTATTTGATCAGCGAGCGGTTAGTCAGCGCTGCCAACCCAGGCTTCGCCTGGCCCCCCGAGGAGGTGCAGTCATTCGTGGGTCGGCCCGGCGAAAGACTTGACAGACCGGCCACCGGCTCCGGCGCGCCCAGCCACTGCTCGGAAAAGAAACCGCCGGCCAGGGTGCCGTAACACAGCATCTGCACGCCGCGATCGCAACACACCCGGGCCAACGCGTTGGCCGCGCGCCGGTCCAGCAGCGAATACTGGATCTGGATGCTCACCATCGGCACGCCGGCGTCGAGCATCGCAGCCAGATGGACGCTATCGAAATTGGTGCAGCCCAGATGCGCGATCAAGCCCTGTTCCCGAAGCCGCGCCAGTTCCTTGGCGGTCTCGATGGCGCCCGGGATTACGTAGTCCCACCAGTGGAACTGCACCAGGTCGAGCCGCTGCGTGCGCAGGCGCTTGCACGAGCGCGCGATCACCCGGCGTACATAGGCCGCGTCCACCGAAGCCAGGTCGGAGTAGTCGGGCACGAACTTGGTGTGCACCTGCATCGGCGGGCGGCCCTGCGCCTTGCGTTGCTGGTTGAATTCGCCATACATGTCCTCGACACCGGTGTAGATGTCGGCGCCATCGACGGTGTTCAGCCCCGTGGCGACGAAGGCCTGCATGTCGCCCAGCGCGCGCGCGCGATCCACCGGGCCATGGTCGCCGGCCAGTTGCCAACCGCCACGGATGATGCGCGGTATCCGATAGCCCGGCGCGAGTTCGACGAACTCCACCGGGGCGGGTGCCTGCGTCATGACTGCGGCCCTGCCGGCAGGGGCACGGCGGTCGTGTCGCCATGGCGGAACACCCGCTTGCCCAGCCGCGTGATGCGAAAACGGGTCGGGCAATTCGGATCGGGACACGCGACCTCGGAATCGGTGCTCATCCAGTCGTTGGCATCGGTGGCGCGCTGCTTGGCCGGCAACAGCGGCAGCAGCGCCGCCAGCGAATACAGCGAGAATCCCTGGCCGGGCGGGAAATGCAGCATCTCGCCACGCACCTCGAACCAGTCGCCGATGCGGGCATTGCACAGAATGCGTTCACCGGCCGGGGCGACCACCTCGACCCGCAGGTCGTACAGCGCGAATTGATCGGATTGCATACGCTTCAGTTTAGTGAGAAATCGTTTGGGCTTGAATCAAATGCACGACAG
>JBBKVW010000128.1:0-4831 GCA_037968655.1 Burkholderiaceae bacterium | reverse complement strand
GACCCGGCCCAGGCCATCAGCGCGGCGACGCTGCTGGCGCGCGAAACGGCCAGCGCCGCGGTGGTCGCGATGGGTGCGGCCAACCCAGAAGTGCATATCGTGATCCGCAAGCAGCTGTTGCCCAATGCCAGCGGTGACGCCGGCTTGCTGGAAGCCGTGATAACGGCCGAGGCGATCGGGCGGCCGAATGCGGCGCTGTGAGCCGGGTCTGGTCGCGCCTCACATAGATTGGCCGGGCAGTGGCGCTTGTCCGTCGTCTCCGGCGCGGCTGTGCAATACCCGCACCAGGATCTGCAGGCCCTCGCGCAGTTGCGCGATTGAACTGGCAGCATTGAGGCTGATGCGCACTGCCTGTGGCAGCGCCGCCCGGCCGACAGCGAAATGGTCCATCGTGCGCACCAGCGCGCCGGCCTGGCGCAGTGCCGCGGCAAAGTCGTTTGCCGGCCAGAGCGAGGGCAGCGGCAGGTAGATGTGGGGCATGGCGTCGGCCGAACGAAACGCCTGGCCTTGCAGGCAGCAGCGTGCCAGCGCCAGCCGTTCGGCGATGGCGGCGCGCTGGCGCGCGATCAAGTCCTGTGCCGCGCCCGATTGCAGCCATTGCGTCAGTATCTCGGGCATCAGCGGCGCCACCATCCAGCAGTCGGCGCGGATGCTGCCCGCCACCTTGTCCAGCCATTGCGGCGATGCTTCCAGGTAGCCCACGCGCAGGCCGGGTGCCATCACCTTGCTGAAGCTGGCCATCAGGAATGACTGCCCGGGCAGCCAGCTGGACAGTGCCGGCAGCGGCTGCTCGAGCGCCGCGGCATGCACCATGTCTTCCAGCAACAGCAGCTTGTGGCGCCGCACGATGGCGGCTATTGCCGCGCGCCGCTCCAGCGGCATCGTGGCGGTGGTCGGGTTGTGCAGGCTGGGCGTGCAATACAGCATCTTGCTGCCATAACTGCGCACCGCCTTGTCCAGCGCGTCGGGCAACAGGCCATGCTCGTCCATCGCAATGCCGATCACCTGCAGTCGCATGGAGCGGGCCAGCGCCATCAGGCCCGAATAGCTGAGCGACTCGGTCAGTATGGTGTCGCCGGGCCGGGCGATGGTGCGCAGCACGGCGCTCAGCGCATGCTGGGCGCCGTGGGTCAGCATCACGCGAGCGCCGTCTCCGCTCATGCCGTGTTTTGCAAGCCAGTGTGCGCCGGCCAGCCGGTGGCGGGTCATGCCGGCCTCGGGCTGGTAGTCCAGCAAGCCGTCGGCATCTGATCCGGGCCTGGCCAGATCGGCCAGCGCCTGGCGCAGGGCGGCCATGTCCTGGGTCGGGACCGGCACGTTGTGCGCCAGGTCGATCAGCGGTTTGGTCTGGCTTGCCGCCGCGTCGTCCTGCCAGGCGTCCAGGTTGCGCACATAGGTGCCGTCGCCGACCCGTGCCTGCGCCAGCGCCTGGCGCTCCAGTTCGGCATAGGCGCGGGCGACTGTGCCGGCGGTCACCCCCATCCGCTGCGCCATCTGCCGGTGCGGCGGCAGTTTCTCGCCCGGCGCATATTGCCCGTTGACGATGGCCTGGGCCAGGTCGTCGGCGATGGACTGGTATTTGGCGATTCGCTTGGGAGGCGTTGACAAGGGGTGATCGTCCTTGGTCTGGTGTGAAGATTGGGGCAGGTGCGATGCAGGCTCGGCTCTGGCGGGTCGGGCAAGATCACATCGAGTCGAGCCGCAATGCACCGCAAGCGCACCGGACGGACGCCACTTTCTTGCCGCTGATTCGTTGGTGGCAAGGGAGATTGTCGCGTGACCGGCGGTGCGGCACTTCGCCAAAAAGAGCCGGACCCATTAGCCTTACTTATCCTCCGCCGAAAGTTTGCTCGTTTGAATTTCGGCCGCGAAACACGCACACTCGCCCAGCGCTGCGCATACGACCTCGCGATGCGCGCAATCGAATCAAACGGAGCCATGGCCATGCCTGATACGAAAACCTCCAATAGCAACAGCAAGCCTGCCGCCGCGCCGGTTGCGTTGGGCGCCTGGACCGAGCAAGCCCTGCCGGTTGCAGCCGAGCAGCAGCAGACCCTGGCCGAGGTCCGTGTCGCCGAGGGCATACTGCCGCCGGCGCCGGATGACGCGCTCGCGCTGGCTTCGGCGGAGCTGGCTTCGGCGGCCGAACCGACGCCAAGCGGCGAGCAGGCGCGCGCCGTCGAGCAGGCGCCGGACCGGCCCCGCATCGACGTCGTCAACGATGCCGCCGGACCCAAAGTGGTGCTGCGCCATGGCGAACTGGCAACGCCGATGCCGGCACTGTGGCTGCGCGCCCGCAGCCCGGACCCGAGCCAGCGCGACTCGGTGACCGACCAGCGGCTGATGAATCCGCACCTGCTGCCCGATGACCTGGCGCTGACCGCGGCTCGGCTCGATCCGGCACACGGCCTGCACCTGACGTTCAGCGACGGCTTCGCCGGCTGGTTCGATCCGGCCGAACTGATCGCTGGCTCGGTGCTCGACGAGGGCTGCCCGCAGCCGCTGCCGTGGCAGGCCGACTTCGCGCCCCAGCCGGTCTACCAGTGGGACGCCTTGCTGGCCGACGAGGCGCTGCTGCAACGCGCGCTGGGCGACTACATCCGGCTGGGCTACATGCTGATCCAGGGCACGCCGACCCAGCCCGACTCGATCTTGTCGATCGCGCGGCGCTTCGGCTTCGTGCGCGAGACCAATTTCGGCGCCTTCTTCGAGGTCTATTCGCGGCCGGACTCGAACGACCTGGCCTACCGGCCGATCGCCCTGGGCCCGCATACCGACAACCCCTATCGCACGCCGGTGCCCGGCATACAACTGCTGCATTGCCTGCAAAACGAGACCTCGGGCGGTTTGTCGACGCTGGTCGACAGCCTGGCCGTGGCGCAGCAGTTGCAGTTGGAAGACCCACAGGGCTTTGCGCTGCTGGCCAGCGTGCCGGTGCGCTATGCCTACCGGGACGCCGACAACTGGATGGTGTCGGTGCAGCCGATGATCGAGCTGACCGGCAAGGGCGCGATGATGGGCGTCTTTTACAGCCCGCGGCTGGACGATATTCCGCTGATGTCCGAGGACGACACGCGCGCCTACCACCGCGCGCGCAAGCGCCTGGGCACGCTGCTGACAGACCCGCAGTTCGAGCTGCGCTTTCGGCTTGACCCGGGCCAGCTGATGATGTTCGACAACAACCGGGTGCTGCACGGCCGTACCGCGTTTGATCCGTCCGAGGGGCATCGGCAACTGCAGGGCTGCTACATTGACCGGGACGGCCCGCGCAGCCTGTACCGGGTGCTCACGCGCCGGCTCGGCCTGCGGGCCGTTTGATCCACCAAAGACCATCGGGAGCAAGGACGCATGGAAACTGTCGACTTTATTGAAATGAAGCATGGCACGCAGCAGGAATACCAGTTCCTGCACAAGCTGGAGACCGACTACATCCGCGCCTTGCCGGACCGCCTGCTGGGCGCCTTGCAGCGGCTGGACGATTCACTGGGTGGCTACAAGGTCAGCCGCCTGACCCATTCGCTGCAAAGCGCGACCCGGGCCGAGGCCGATGGCGAAGACATCGAGATCATCGTCGCCGCACTGGTGCACGACCTGGGCGACGAACTGGCGCCGGAGAACCATTCCCAACTGGCCGCAGCCATCGTGCGGCCCTACGTGCGCGCCGAGGTGACCTGGATCGTCGAGATGCATGGCCTGTTCCAGATGCAGTATTACGCCCAGCACTACGGGCGCGACCCGAACGGCCACCAATCGTACCGCCAGCATCCCTGGTACCACACCTGCATGCGGTTTTGCGAGCGCTTTGACCAGTCGGCGTTTGATCCGGACTATCCGACCAAGCCCCTGTCGTACTTCGCGCCAATGCTGCGCGAGGTGTTCAGCCGCGAGCCGTTCGATCCGCGCGTCATCAAGGAACCGATGCGCGCTGACTAGAGTCAGTCCACACTTGTCTGCGTAGTGTGAACACGCGCCAGGTCTGCAGATCAGGGCTGGCTAGGTGGCGGTGCGGTTTCGATCGGCATTTTTTCGCCCAGATAGTCCAGCAGCCGGCGCACCGCCGGCACCAGGCCGCGGCGCGACGCAAACACCGCATGCACGATGCCCGGGCGCGGCGCCCAGCCCGGCAGCACGATGCACAGCGTGCCGCGCTGCAGTTCGTCCTGGCACATGTAGTCCGGAATCACGCTGATGCCCACGCCGCCCACGCTGGCATGCATCAGCGTCAGCAGGTCGTCGGCGACCAGGCGCGGCCGGTGCTGCACGGTGAAGTGGCCGCCGTCCGGGCCTTGCAGATGCCAACTCGCACTGCCATCCTGCGCGGCCATTGAAATGGTGTCCATCCGGGCGATGTCCTGCGGCATCGATGGCGTGCCCTGACGTTGCAGCTGGGCCGGGCTGGCCACCAACACCGTAGAGGTCGGGCCGAGTTGTTTGATCACCATCGAGCCGCTGTCGTCCAGACTCTGGCGTACCCGCAGCGCCAGATCAAAGCCCTCCTCGACCAGGTCCACGACCCGGTTGCTGATGCGCAGATCGATGTTGACCTGCGGATGGCGCGCCAGGAATTCCGGCAGCAGCGGGCCGATGCTGCTCTGCGCCAGCGTCACCGGGCACGCCATGCGGATCGTGCCGCGTGGCTCGGTGTGCGACTGCGCCACTGCCTGGTCGGCTGCCTGGGCTTCTTCGCGCACCGCAACACAGTGGCGGTGGAACAACTCGCCCACGGCAGTCAGCGACAGGCTGCGGGTGGTGCGGTGCAGCAGGCGCACGCCCAGTCGCGCCTCCAGTTCCGAGATCCGCCGCGACAGGCGCGATTTGGGCAGTCCAAGGC
>JBBKVW010000127.1:0-3179 GCA_037968655.1 Burkholderiaceae bacterium | reverse complement strand
CAGCGCAGACGAGCGGCCCTGGCACGCCTGGCGCTGTCGGGCGCAGCGCCGATGTGGGTGCTCGATGAACCCTTCAATGCACTGGACAGCGCCGCCAGCGAATGGTTGTGCGGCCTGATCGCCTCCCAGCTGGAGCGCGGTGGCGTGGTGGCCCTGACCAGCCATCAGGACGTCGCGCTGGACGCACTGGCCGGGCGCATCGTGACGATCGCATTGTGAAACCGGCATGACCGAGCACAGCATCGCCTTGAACCCGCCATCGGCCAGCCTGCTCGACTGCATGCGCTGCGTCGTGCAGCGCGACCTGCGCCTGGCGCTGCGCCGGCGCGCCGATCCGCTCAGCGTGCTGGTTTTCTTCGTGCTGGTGGCCAGCCTGTTCCCGCTGGGCGTGGGCCCCGAGCCTGGCCTGCTGCGCAATATGGGCGCCGGCGTGGTGTTCGTGGCCGCCTTGCTGGCGTCGATGCTGTCGCTTGGGCGCATGTTCGCCGACGATTACCAGGACGGCACGCTGGAGCAACTGCTGCTGTCGGCCTGCCCCTTGCCCTTGCTGGTCGCAGCCAAAATCGCTGCGCACTGGATCTGCTCAGGTTTGCTGCTGGCGCTGGTGTCGCCCCTGCTGGCACTGCAGTTCGATCTGGGCTGGCCGGCCACTGTGACCCTGTTGCTCGCCCTGCTGCTCGCCACGCCGCTGCTCAGCCTGATTGGCGCTGTCGGCGCCGCGCTGACCGTTGGCGTGCGCGGCGCGGCGGTGCTGATGCCGCTTTTGATTCTGCCGTTATGCGTTCCGGTGCTGATTTTTGGAACGGCCGCGGTCGAAGCGAGTCGTATCGGAATGGATGTGGGCGGACATTTCTCGCTGTTGGGGGCTTTTCTGGTGCTGGCAGCGGTCGGTGCGCCATGGGCCACCGCGACTGCCCTGCGGATCGCGCTGGAATGAGCTGCCAAAAAGGCCTGATTACCCCGTGCATGACCACCGCATTGGCGACTGGGTTAAATTCGAGGGTTCACTATATTTGTCATGACTGATAAACGCGTCAACTGGTTCAAGTACGCGGCCCCGCAGAACTTCTATCTGCTGGCGGGCCGCTTGCTGCCGTGGCTGTCGATCGCGGCCGTGGCCCTGACACTCGCCGGTCTGTACCTGGGGCTTTGGGTGGCGCCCACCGACGCCCAGCAGGGTGAGGCCTATCGCATCATCTTCGTGCATGTGCCCGCTGCGTGGATGTCGATGGTGGTGTACCTGGCGATGGCCTTTTGGGCTGCGATCGGCCTGATCTTCAATTCCCGCCTGTCGGCCATGCTGGCCAATGCACTGGCGCCAACCGGTGCCTGGATGACATTCCTGGCGCTATGGACGGGCGCGCTGTGGGGCAAGCCCACCTGGGGGGCCTGGTGGGTCTGGGATGCCCGCCTGACATCCGAACTGGTGCTGCTGTTTCTATACATCGGCTACATGGCGTTGCATGCGGCGATCGATGATGTGCGCCGTGCCGACCGCTCGGCAGCCTTGCTGGCCATCGTGGGCGTGGTCAACGTGCCCATCATCTATTTCTCGGTCAAATGGTGGAATACCCTGCATCAGGGCGCGTCGGTCAGCCTGACCAGCGCACCGAGCATGGCGCCGCCGATGCTGGTCGGCATGCTGGTCATGAGCCTGGCGTTCTGGATGTATTGCATTGCCGTGGCACTGGCGCGGGTGCGCACCATCATCCTGGAGCGCGAGCGCCATACCGCCTGGGTGCACAAGACATTGGCGGTGGCATGAAAAAGGCTGTGAAGGTGATTGCATGAACTGGTCCGGTTGGTCCGACTTTTTCGCCATGGGTGGCTATGGCTTGTATGTGTGGGGCTCGTTTGCGATGTGTGTCGGAGTACTGGTGATGGAACTTGGTCTTTTGGCGGCGCGGCGCCGCGCGGTGCTGCAAAACGACGATGGTGGCGTGATCGATAAAGCGGGAGCGGGCGCATGAAACCCAGAACCAAACGCGCGCTGGCGGTTGCAATTGCACTGGCAGCGCTGGTCATTGCCAGCTTCCTGGTGCTGCGCGCCTTCCAGAGCAACCTGGTGTTTTTCTTCAGCCCGAGCCAGGTCATGGCCAACGAGGCGCCGCGCGAACGCAGTTTTCGCATCGGCGGCCTGGTCGAGCAGGGCAGCATCCAGCGCGAGGGCCAGGGCCTGACGATCCGTTTTGCGGTCACCGACCTGGCGCATGCGGTGCCGGTCACCTACACCGGCCTGCTACCCGACCTGTTCAAGGAAGGCAAGGGCGTGGTGGCGCAGGGCAAGCTGGGCGCCGACGGTGTCTTCAAGGCCGATCAGGTGCTGGCCAAGCACGACGAGAACTACATGCCACCCGAGGCCGCGCAGGCGCTGAAAAATGCGGCCGAGCACAAGCCGCAGTCGACCGCCACGCTGACAGCACCGGCGGTCGGAGCCAAACCATGATCTACGAACTGGGCCACCTCGCCCTGATCCTGGCGCTGACCATGGCGCTGGCGCAAAGCGTGCTGCCACTGATCGGCGCGCAGACCGGCAATGCGGCCTGGATGGGCCTGGCCCGGCCTTCGGCGCGCGGCCAGTTCCTGTTCGTGCTGATCGCCTATCTGTGCCTGACGCATGCCTTCGTCACGAATGACTTTTCGGTCGCGCTGGCGGCCAATCACTCCAATTCGACCTTGCCGCTGCATTACCGGATCACCGCGGTCTGGGGCAACCACGAGGGATCGATCCTTTTGTGGTCGCTGATCCTGGCGCTGTGGACGCTGGCGGTGTCGGTGTTCTCGCGCCAGCTGGACGATCGCATGGTGGCGCGGGTGCTGGGCGTGATGGGCCTGATCAGCTGCGGCTTCATCCTGTTCACGCTGCTCACCTCCAACCCCTTCGAGCGCATGTTCCCGCCGCCGGCCAACGGCAACGACCTGAACCCGCTGCTGCAGGACCCGGGCATGATCATCCACCCGCCGATGCTCTACATGGGCTATGTCGGCTTCGTGGTGGCGTTCGCGTTTGCGGTGTCGGCGCTGTTGTCGGGCCGGCTCGACGCGGCCTGGGCGCGCTGGTCGCGGCCCTGGACCACGGTGGCCTGGTGCTTCCTGACCTGCGGCATCGCGCTGGGAAGTTTCTGGGCCTATTACGAACTTGGCTGGGGCGGCTGGTGGTTCTGGGACCCGGTGGAAAA
>JBBKVW010000126.1:0-12095 GCA_037968655.1 Burkholderiaceae bacterium | reverse complement strand
GACAGCGGCAAGGCCATGCCTGCGGCGTCGCCGAGCCGCCGGTTCAGGGCGGCGCGATAGTCCAGCGCACCGAATTCCTGTAGGAATCGGTCGGCAGTTGGATACGATGTGTAACGAGGCCCGGCGACGTCGAAGCGGCGCAGCAATTGCGGCGAAACAGGTTCTGTGGTGGCTGCTGGCATGGGTCTGGTTCCGGTCCGAACGTCAATATGCCCCAGGCTGGACCTGTATTCCTTGACTTGCCTCAAGATCCCGCCATTGATCAGGGCGCACAATTGATGCATGTCAGGAGTCACCATGTTGCATACCAGCCAACCACCCCAGGCAAGCATGCCGATCACACCAATCATTCCCGTCGATGCCAGTTCCATTCGCGTGGCCTGCTCCAACTGCAATTTGCGCGAGTTGTGCATGCCGCTGGGGTTGAGCCAGAACGAGATCGACCGCATTGACGGGCTGGTTGCCAGTCGGCGCCGCATCAAGCGGGGCACAAGCCTGTTTCGCAATGGCGACAAATTCACCCACCTGTTCGCGATCCGGACCGGGTTCTTCAAGACCTGCATCACCACCGAGGACGGGCGCGACCAGGTCACCGGATTTCAGATGGCCGGCGAAGTGGTGGGCCTGGACGGCATCGTGCAGGATCGCCACACCTGCGACGCGATTGCGCTGGAAGACTCCGATGTCTGCCTGATGCCGTTTGACCGCATCGAGGAGTTGTCGACCGAGATCGCCGGTCTGCAGCGCCACGTGCACAAGATCATGAGCCGCGAGATCGTGCGAGAGAACGGCGTAATGCTGCTGTTGGGCAGCATGCGTGCCGAGGAGCGTCTGGCCGCATTTCTGTTGAATCTGGTCCAGCGCCTGCACACACGCGGCTTTTCGCAGACCGAACTGGTGCTGCGCATGACGCGCGAAGAGATCGGCAGTTACCTCGGCCTGAAGCTCGAAACCGTCAGCCGGACCTTCTCCAAGTTCGTCGAAGACGGCTTAGTCCAGGTCAAACAGCGCCATGTGCGCATCGTGAACGCGCAGGCACTCAAGCAGCTTGTGAATCCTCAGGCCTGCAACTAGCTTCCTGCACCGCGCATGGTTGCAGATTGTGTTGCGTGTGGGCACCACTATTCGTTTGCGTTTGACAATCTGCAGTAGGCCGCGCAGATGCAGTCTGTTAGTATGAAAGCGCGAGTGCAAGAGCGCTCGCATTCATGTGGTGCGTATCTGCGAAATGTGGATTGCACTGCCGGTTCATCCAAGTGCAATACAAGGAGTCGATCAATGAAATCCATCACCTTTAAACTGCTTTGCCGCTTCCTCATCCTGGCCATGCTGTCGCTGTCGTTCCAGACTGCCAGTGCCGGCATCATCGCCACGGACACGGTCGCAGCCGCATCGGCAGTCCAGGCCGACAGGGCGGTGGTTCTGGCAGCCCTCAGTCGCGCCGACGTAGCGAATCAATTGCAGGCGCAGGGCCTCGATCCGGCCGTCGCGCAGGCGCGCCTGGCAACGATGACCGATCAAGAGGTCCATACCTTGGCCACCGGCATCACTGCTGCACCGGCTGGCGCAGACATTGGCTTGGGTGCCATCGTCGTAATCGGCCTTCTGGTCTGGTTCCTGTTCTATCGCAAGTAAGTCATAAAAGCGCAGCGCTGGCGTCGTGACGATTTACGAAACGTCAAGCGCTGCCGTGATCAGAATGAGGCGGCTTTGCATCGCATTCGTGCAGGTGCTTGCCGCCTTTTTTGTGGCTGGCTGTGCGCAGCTCGTCCCACAGACGATCGACTTGCGCAACGACTGGCCGGCTGACGTTCCGCGCCGCGTCGAATTGACAAAGGTACCGTTCTTTCCGCAGACTTTGTATCAATGCGGGCCAGCGGCACTTGCAATAGCCATGAACTCCGCCGGCGGGCGTGTCGTTCCAGACGATCTGGTAGACCAGGTCTATCTGCCCGCGCGCAAAGGCAGCCTTCAGGTCGAAATGCTGGCCGCGCCACGGCGCCAGGGTCTGATGGGCTGGCAACTACCTGCGAACTACTCAGCATTGCTGCGCGAACTGGCTGCCGGGCGTCCGGTGCTGGTGCTGCAGAACCTGGCCATCTGGCCGCTGGACAAATGGCACTATGCGGTCGTTGTCGGATTCGACTACGAATCCGGCGACGTCTACCTGCGCTCAGGCGAAAACGAACGCCTGACACTGCCGTTCACGGTATTCGAAGTCACCTGGCGGCGCAGCGGCTACTGGGCGATGCTGGTCACGCCACCCGATAGTATTCCCGCAACGGCAACCGAGACCAACTACATGCCGGCCATGCTGGCGTTCGAGCGGGTGGCAAGCGCCAGCGCGTCGCGCAGCGCATGGGAAGCATTTCTAGCGCGCTGGCCAGCCAATGCGCTTGGCAGCATTGCGCTGAGCAATCGCTATTACGCGCAAAACGAACTTGTGAAGGCCGAAGGCATCCTGAAAACAGCCACCGCGCGGCATCCCGATTCCGCGGAATTGCTCAATAACCTTGCGCAAGTGCTGTCCGACCAGGGCCGCAATGTCGAGGCCCTCGCCCTGATCGATCGCGCCGTAACACTGCGAGGTCCGTTTGCCGCGGAGGTGATCGCCACGCGCGAGGGAATTCTCAAGCGCATGGGGTCATGACGACCAGGCTGCGATAAACGTTCAGGACCCCAGGGGCGTACCTGTTTCGGTCAATCGTCCAAATCCGGGTTGTTGTCGGGCGTTTCGCCTTTCTCCCCCCTCGCATTGACCTGCCAAGGTGCCATCGCCAGCATCGCTGTCAGACTGCAGGCCACCATGGCCACTATCCAGAAAACAAAGAACGCTATCGAATAGGCCGCCTGGCGTGACCACGGCAAGGCCTGGCCGGCCCACTGCATTTGGGCCGGGTCCACCACGGCAAATACCACTATCTCGAGCATGCCCGCGGCCAGGAAGGCCGGCCACGCGACCCACATCATCCGACCGGCCCACATGGGTGCGCGCTCCATGGTGCTGATGGGCTCAGCGTTGGGCCGCGCCAGCGCCACCATCCGTTGCAACACCGGTCTGCGCATGGTTGCGCGCCTTCACAGCAGGCGCCAGGCTGGCCTGCGGATTTTCCAGCGTCTTGTTGATCTCGATGCCTTGGCGGTAGTAGTCCTCGCTGACCACCGGATCCGGATATCGCACGGCAATATACAGGGTGACAAAGCCGGCGACGACGACAATGGCCGGGCCGGCAATGACCAGCCAGACATGGCCGAAGGTCCACCAGGGAGCGGGCACATCAGGGTCGGATCGGGACATGGAAAATCTCCTTAGCGTGGCACCAGAAAAACGGACTTTTCGCTGACCTGCGTAGCACCGCCCAGCAGCGCAATGTTGAACCAGATCGGGTGCGACCCAGGCGTTGCGGCTTCATACGGGAGCTGCACGCGCACCGCCACCCAGCGCGACTGCGTGGAGCCGACCACGACCTGTGCGTCGGACGCCAGCACGATGCCCTCGAGTCCGCTCACGGCGAGCCGGTAATGCTGTTCCGACTCGGTCGCGTTCATCACCTGCAGCCGATACACGTTCTCGATGTTCCCGCCCGCGACGATGCGCGCCAGGGCACCGCGGTCGCGAACGACATCGACCTTGAACGGTGTGCGCAGCGCCAGGCTGACCACCATCGCCAGCACCACGGCCAGCAGGATGCCCGAGTACAGCAGCACGCGCGGGCGGGCCACATGGCGCAGGATGTCGGAGCGACCCCAGTGCCGGTTGACAGCGTTCTGGGTCGAGTATTTCACCAGGCCGCGCGCATAGCCCATCTTGTCCATCACTGTGTCGCACACATCGGCGCAGGCGCCGCAACCGATGCATTCGTATTGCAGACCATCGCGTATGTCGATGCCGGTCGGGCAGACCTGCACGCACAGCGTGCAGTCGATGCAAGCGCCCAACTTCAGTTGGCCCAGGTCTGCCTTGCGCGAGCGAGCGCCGCGCGGCTCGCCCCGCTCCTCGTCGTAGGTCACGATCAAGGTGTCGCGGTCAAACATCGCGCTCTGGAAGCGTGCGTAGGGACACATGTGCTTGCAGACCTGCTCGCGCAGGAAGCCGGCGTTGCCATAGGTCGCAAAGCCATAAAACACGGTCCAGAACACCTCCCATGACGACATGTTCAGCACCAGCAATTCGCGGCCGAGTTCGGCAATCGGCGTGAAATATCCGACAAAGCTGAAACCCGTCCAGAAAGCCACTAGCAGCCAGAGCAGATGTTTGCTTCCCTTGCGCAAGAGTTTGTCGGCCGACAGGGGACCACCGTCACGGCGCATGCGTGCCGAGCGGTCACCCTCGCATTTTTTCTCGATCCACAGAAACATCTCGGTATAGACCGTCTGCGGACAGGCATAGCCACACCAGAGCCTTCCGGCCACTGCAGTAAACAGAAACAGCGACAGGGCCGATATCACCAGCAACCCGGTCAGGTAGATGAAGTCCTGCGGATACAGAACCAGGTTGAAAATGTAGAAGCGCCTGGCGCCGAGGTCGAACAACACGGCTTGGCGTTGGCCCCAGTCCAGCCAGGGCAGCCCATAAAAGACCAGCTGGGTCAGCCAGACCATGCCCCAGCGCCAGTTCGAAAACAGGCCCGAGACGCTGCGCGGATAGATCTTCTTGTGCGCCTCGTACAGCGACACCATTTCCGGGTCTGCTGCGATCGCATTGCCGAGCGCCGACCCGACCGATGGCACGATCGGAATGATCTTGCGTGGATCAGACTTGGGCGAGCTCAAGAACGCAGTCCAATTGCTAATTGCCGGCAACAGCTGTCTTGTTGGAGAAGCTCCACACGTAGGCTGCCAGCACCTCGATCTGGGCCGGACTGAGCTTGTCGGCCTGCGCCGGCATCTGGTTCACCTTGCCGTTGTTGACGATGGAGATGATCGCGTTCTCGCCGTAGCCATGCAGCCACAGGTCGTCGCTCAGATTGGGTGCGCCCAGCGCCGGGTTGCCCTTGCCGTCGTTGCCGTGGCAGGCCGCGCAGACGCCAAATTTGGACTTGCCCAGCGCCGCCCGCACCGAGTCGTGGGGGCTGCCGGACAGACTGAGAACGTAGTTCGCCACGTTCTTGACATCGTCGGACGTCCCCAGCGAGGCGCCCAGCGCCGGCATGTTGCCGACCCGTCCCTTGCTGATGGTCTCGACAATCTGCTCGGGCGCACCGCCATATAACCAGTCGCTGTCGGTCAGGTTCGGGAAGCCCTTGCTGCCGCGCGCGTCAGAGCCGTGGCACTGCGAGCAGTTGTTCATGAACAGCCGCTCACCGATGGCCATCGCCTGTGGGTCGCGCGCAATCTGCTCGGTCTTCATTGCGGCGAAGCGCGCGTACAAGGGTGCCACGGCCTCCTCGCCCTTCTTCATTTCCGCTGCATGCTGGCCGGTCGAGGTCCAGGACAACGTGCCCGCAAACGTGCCCAGCCCGGGGTACAGCACCAGGTAAACCAGCGAGAACACCACGGTGATGATGAACATCCATACCCACCAGCGCGGCAGTGGATTGTTCATCTCGCGCAGATCGCCGTCCCATACATGACCGGTGGTGTTGTCGTGCGCCGTCATGGCCCTGGCCTTGCCACTGAACCACAGCAGCAACAGGCATGCCACGATGCTGACAAGGGTGCTCACTGCGACATACAGCGACCAGAACCCGTGGGTGAAATCACTCATGCTCGTTCCTTGTGCGTTGCGTCAGTCCTGCTCGAACGGCAGCTGCGCCGCCTGCTCGAAGTCGCGGCCGCGCTTGCCCGACCAGGCCCAGAACACGATGCCCAGAAAGACGATCAATGCCGCCACCGTCATGATGGAACGCAAGGTGTTGATATCCATGCTGCTTTTTCTCCTGATTTACTTCAAAGCCAGACCCAGCATCTGCAGATAGGCGATGGTGGCGTCCATTTCGGTCTTGCCTTTGACGTCGCCTTCAGCGCCGGCAATCTGCGCGTCGGTGTAGGGCACTCCTACCGTGCGCAGGGCCCGCATATGATTTGCCAGCGCGGCGCCGTCGATGCTGCTGGTCACAAGCCAGGGGTAAGCCGGCATGTTGGACTCGGGCACCAGGTCGCGCGGGTTGATCAGGTGGATCCGGTGCCACTCGTCGTTGTACTTGCCGCCCACGCGCGCCAGGTCCGGCCCGGTGCGCTTGCTGCCCCACTGGAACGGCCGGTCGTAGACCGACTCGCCGGCCACCGAGTAATGGCCATAGCGCAGCGTCTCGGAGCGAAACGGCCGGATCATCTGCGAATGGCAGTTGTAACAACCCTCGCGCACATAGATGTCGCGCCCGGCCAGTTGCAGCGGCGTATAGGGTTCGACGCCCTTGATCGGCTCGGTGGTGGACTTCTGGAAGAACAGTGGCACGATCTCGACCAGGCCGCCGATGGCAAGCACCAGCAGGATCAGCACGATCATCAGGAAGTTGTTGGTCTCGACCCGCTCATGCGAGAAGATGGATTTACTGGTGTCTGGTTTGGCCATGGTGGGTCGTCCTCAGGCGTGCGCAACTGCGCCGGGAATGCTGACACTGACAGCCTTGCCACCGGTGGCCGTCTTCCAGACGTTCCACAGCATCACCAGCATGCCGCCAAAGTACAGCAGGCCACCGACCAGGCGCAGGAAATAGAACGGATAGGTGGCCTTGACCGACTCGACGAAGGTGTAGGTCAGGCTGCCGTCCGGATTGATTGCGCGCCACATGAGGCCCTGCATCACGCCGGCAATCCACATCGCTGCGATATAGATCACGATGCCGATGGTGGCGGTCCAGAAGTGCACTTCGATCGCCTTGATGCTGTACATCTGCTTGCGGCCGAACAGGCGGGGGATCAGGTAATAGATGCTGCCCATCGTGATCAGGCCAACCCATCCCAGCGCGCCCGAATGCACATGGCCGATCGTCCAATCGGTGTAATGCGACAAGGCATTGACGGTCTTGATCGACATCATCGGACCCTCGAACGTGCTCATGCCGTAGAACGACAGCGACACGATCAGAAAGCGCAGGATCGGATCGTCACGCAGCTTGTGCCAGGCACCCGACAGCGTCATGATGCCGTTGATCATGCCGCCCCAACTCGGCGCCAGCAGGATCAGCGAGAACACCATGCCGACCGACTGGGTCCAGTCCGGCAGCGCGGTGTAGTGCAGGTGGTGCGGCCCCGCCCACATGTAGGTGAAGATCAGTGCCCAGAAGTGCACGATCGACAAGCGGTAGCTGTACACCGGGCGCTCAGCCTGCTTGGGAACGAAGTAGTACATCATGCCCAGAAAGCCGGCCGTCAGGAGAAAGCCGACGGCATTGTGGCCATACCACCACTGCACCATCGCGTCCTGCACCCCGGCATAGGCCGAGTAGGACTTCATCCAGCCGGCCGGAATGGCTGCGCTGTTGACGATATGCAACAACGCCACCGCCAGGATGAAGGCGCCAAAGAACCAGTTGGCGACATAGATGTGGCGCACCTTGCGCGTTCCGATGGTGCCGAAAAACACAACGGCAAATGCGACCCAGACCAGCGTGATCAGGATGTCGATCGGCCATTCGAGCTCGGCATATTCCTTGCCCTGGGTGTAGCCCATTGGCAGCGAGATGGCGGCTGCGACGATGACCAGTTGCCAGCCCCAGAACGTGAAGGCGGCCAGCTTGTCGCCGAAAAGCCGGACCTGGCAGGTGCGCTGCGCAACGTAATAGGCGCTTGCGAACAGGCCGCAGCCACCAAAGGCAAAGATCACCGCATTGGTATGCAGTGGCCGCAAGCGCCCGTAGCTGAGCCACGGAATGCCGAAATTGAGTTCGGGCCAGGTCAGCTGGGCCGCGATGATCACACCGACCAGCATGCCGACCACGCCCCAGACAACGGTCATGATGGCAAACTGCCGCACCACGGTGTCGTTGTAAACCGTGGCCTTTGCATTTGGAAATTGCATCTTCAGGTCTTGTAGATTGATTTGTTTCAAGTTTCCACTGGCAAACCCTGACCAGACTTGACCAAGGTCAAACCTGGGCGCATTTGCTTACGGTTCTTCCAGGATGCGCTCGCCCTCGCGCTCGATGTCCTCGAACTGGCCGCGGTCGATCGCCCACCACAAGCCGGCCAGGATGAACAAGACCAGCACTACGGACAGGGGAATGAGCAGGTACAGGATGTCCATCAGGCGGCGTCTCCAGGCAGTGCAGCGGACAGCCGCATGGCATTTCCCACCACCAGCAGCGAACTGGCCGCCATGCCCAGGCCTGCCAGCCAGGCCGGTATCAGGCCCATCAATGCCAGCGGGATGCAGGCCATGTTGTAGGCCAGCGCCCAGGCCAGGTTCTGGCGCACGATGCGCATCGTGTGCCGCGCCAGCGCCAACGACTGCGCGATGCGCTGCAACTGCCCGCCCTGGACGACGAAATCGGCCTGCGACTGGGACAGCGCGGCGGCGTGTCCCATGGCAAACGACACATCGGACGCGGCCAACACAGGCGCATCGTTGAGCCCATCGCCCACCATGGCGACCGAGTGACCGAGTGCCTGCTGCGCGCGGACAAAGGCCAGCTTGTCATCAGGCGTGCAGGCGGCCAGCACCGAGCCAATGCCCAGCGCCGTGGCCACCTGGTGCGCGGCTGCCAGTTGGTCGCCCGACAGCATGTGTACGGCTATGCCCGCCTGCTGCAATTGCGCAACGGTCGCGGCAGCGTCGGGGCGCAGGTCTTGCTGCAAGCTGAAGCTGGCCAGCCAGCCGGTGACGTCAACCAGATGGGTCGCGCCGGCCGTGTGCGCGGACACAGGCAGCTCGCAAAAGCGGCAGTTGCCCAGGCGCAGCGCCATTGGAGGCAGGTCAGCAGCAACCCTGGTCAGCGTACCGGCCAAGCCCGCGCCAGCAGTCTCTGCCAGATCGGCCACCTGCCAGTCTTCGTCGCCACCAGCCGCATCGACGGCCCCAACCAGAGCCTTGGCAACCGGATGCAAGGATTGCCGGGCCAGCGCTGCGGCCATGCCCAGGGCCTGGTCCCGGCTCAACCCGTCACGCACCGTCACGGCGCTCAGCCGCAGGCCGTCGCGCGTGAGCGTTCCGGTCTTGTCAAACACGACCAGATCGACCTGCGCGAGCGCCTCGAAAGCCTGCAGGCGGCGCACCAGGACGCCAGCGCGCGCCAGCCGGCCAGCCGCAGCCAGCATTGCCGCAGGCGTAGCCAGCGACAAGGCGCAGGGACAGGTCACGATCAGCACCGCCACTGCCACCATCAAGGCCTGCGCCGGACCCGCAGACCACCAGAATCCGGCCGCCGCAGCGGCCGCCAGCAGCACCACGATCAAGAACGGCTTGGCAATGCGGTCGGCCAGCCGCGCCAGCCGCGGTTTGGCGCTCGCCGCGCTCTGGACCAGGGCCTGTATCGCGGCATAGCGGGTATCGGCGCCGATTTTCTCGACCCGCAATTCGATCACGCCGGACAGGTTGAAGCTGCCGGCGATCACCGTCGCCCCGCAGTCGCGCTGCACTGGCCTGGACTCGCCCGTCAGCAGGGCCTGATCAACCTGCGTGGCACCCCGCACGATCACACCGTCGGCTGCAATCGCCTCGCCGGGCAGAACCCGCAACAGATCGCCAAGCGCCAGGCTGCTGACGGGTACTGCCTCGAAGCTGCCATCGACCCGTCGCCGCTGCACCACATCGGGCAGGCGGTTGAGCATGGCCTCCAGCGAGCCGGCGCTGCGCGCGCGCAGACGCTGCTCGAGCCAGCGCCCGGTCAGCAGGAAGAATACGAACATCGTCAGCGAGTCGAAATACACCTCGCGCCCGAAAGCGCCTTGCGGGTCGAAAGTGCCAGCCGAGCTGACGGCAAAGGTGATCAGCAGCGCGATCGCCACCGGCAGGTCCATGCCCACGCGCCGGCTTTGCAGATCGCGCCAGGCCGAGCGAAAAAACGGTCCACTGGAAAACAGCAACACCGGCAGGGTCAATACCCAGGACGCCCAGCGCAGCAGGCGCTCGGATTCGCTGCTCAGATCACCCGGCAACGCCACATACGCCGGGTAGGCGTACATCATCACCTGCATCATGCACAGGCCGGCGACCAGCCAGCGCCATAGCGCGGCGCGGCTTTCTTTGAGCCGTATCGCGCGCGCGCGGCTGTCGATGGCCGGCAGTGGCTGGTAGCCCGCCTTGCGGATGGCGCCCAGCCAGCGCGACGGCAGCACGGTGGTGCTCGACCACACGACTCGCGCACGCCGGCTGGCTGCAGACACCTCTGCGTCCAGCACGCCGGGTGTCGCCTTGAGCACCCGCTCGATCGCAGCGGCGCAGGCCGAACACTGGATGCCATCGATGACGAGATGGGACACCACCCGGTGCGGATCGTCGGCACTGGCCTGGCTGAACGCAGCCCATTCCAGGGGCTCATCGAGCATGCGAAACGCTGCATCGCTACTGGCGCCAGCATGCGCGTCGCCCGTCGATCGCCTGGCAGTTGCCGGCAGATCGACTGCGGGCTCGGTTGGGGCCAGCGAGGCAGCGTGCATGTCCGCAAGCGTAGCGTGGCCTAGCCGCGCGGTCTTGATCTGCATCAAGGCTTGTGGCGCAGGACGGACTATTCTTTGCGCTTACCAATTGATTCAAGGAGTCCACCATGTACCAGCGCATTCTTGTTGCCACCGACGGATCGAACCTGTCCCGCAAGGCCGTCTCCAGTGCGATTGCTCTGGCCGGCTTGTGCGGCGCCGAGCTGATTGCACTCAAGGTCGTCGCCCGTTATCCGATGACCTACTTCGAAGGTGGCATGGCAGTGCAGGCTGGCGAAATTGCCCGGATCGAGAAGCAGTGGGCAGACACGGCGCAGGCGGTGGTTGACGCAGTCAAGAAGACAGCCATGGCCAAGGGTGTGAAGGCCAAGGCGATCACGGCCAAGTCCGACCTGGTGTCCGACGCCATCATTGCGGCGGCCAAGAAGAACAAGTGCGACCTGATCGTGATGGCCTCACACGGTCGGCGCGGCATCAAGCGCCTGTTGCTGGGTAGTGAAACCCAGCTGGTACTGACCCACTCCCATATTCCAGTTCTGATTTTGCGCTGAACCGAAGGCCCGCCAGGACCGCGCCGCCCGTCCCTTTGGACGTCCATGGCATTCCTGCGGCCGGCCCGCTAGGCGCGGGCCCGGTCACGCGTGCTCGAACAGGCCCTTGTACTGCTCGCGCAGCAGGTTTTTCTGCACCTTGCCCATGGTGTTGCGCGGCAGCGCATCGACGACGAAGCAACGCTTGGGCACCTTGAAATTGGCCAGGCCAGCCTTCAACGCGGCGACGATGTCATCCGCGACGATCAATGCGCCCGCCCGGGCGGTCACGACGGCAACGCCGACCTCGCCGAAATCAGGGTGCGGCACACCCACCAGGGCGCTTTCGTCCACGCCACGCAGTTCATTGATATAGCTCTCGACCTCGGCCGGATAGACGTTGTAGCCACCGCTGATGATCAGGTCCTTGCTGCGCCCGACGATGGTTACATAGCCATCCGTATCGATCTTGCCGACATCGCCCGTCCTGAAAAATCCGTCGTTGCTGAACTCCTCGCGCGTTTTCTCGGGCATGCGCCAGTAGCCCTGGAATACATTGGGACCGCGTACCTCGATGTTGCCGATCTCACCCGGCTCCTGCGCGCGCCCCGACTCGTCACGCACCCTCAGTTCAACCCCGGGCAGGGGAAATCCGACCGTGCCGCCGCGGCGCTCGCCGTCGGCCGGTGCACATGGGTTGGAGGTCAGCATCGCCGTCTCGGACATGCCATAGCGCTCCAGGATGGTGTGTGCGGTGCGTTGCTGCCACTGCACGAAGGTATCGAGCAGCAAGGGCGCCGACCCGGACACGAACAGGCGCATGCCCTGGCATTGCGCGCGCGTCAGGCCCGGCTCGGCCAGCAGGCGCACGTACATCGTCGGCACACCCATGAACACCGTCGCGCGCGGCAGCTGGCGCAACACCCAGGCCGGGTCGAAACGCGACTGCCACAGCATGCGGCTGCCATTGATCAGCGCCCCGTGCAGGGCGACAAACAAGCCGTGCACATGGAATATCGGCAGCGC
>JBBKVW010000125.1:0-14437 GCA_037968655.1 Burkholderiaceae bacterium | reverse complement strand
CTGGCCGATTTCTCGATCAACACCGTGCGTGACCTGGAAATCGCCGAAGGCAAGCAGATGCTGGTCGGTGTGCCTGCCGAACGCATCCGGGTGTTCCCGGGCGCGCCGCGACAGTCGTGAACAGCGGCACCAGCGCCCCTGTCCCCGGCGTCATGCCGGTGACCAAGCGCCGGCTCGACCGCGACGACTGGCTGATGCGCGGCGGCATCTGCCTGATGATCGCCTGGCTCGGCCTCACGTTGATGCTGCCGCTGTGGTGGCTGCTGTCCAAGAGTTTTCAAAACCAGGACGGGCAGTTCGTCGGCCTGGCCAACTATGTGCAGTACTTCTCAACCCCGGCCCTGTTCGCCTCGGTGTGGAACAGCCTGTTCATTGCATTCCTGTCCACGGCCATCGTGCTGCCACTGGCCTTCATCTATGCCTATGCTTTGCAGCGCAGTTGCATGCGTTGGAAGGGCCTGTTCCAGGGGTTGGCGCTGATCCCTATCCTGGCGCCCTCGTTGTTGCCGGCGATCTCGCTGATCTATTTGTTTGGCAACCAGGGCTTCCTCAAGGACTGGTTGTTCGGCGCCCAGATCTACGGCCCGATCGGCATCGTGATCTCGCAGGTGTTCTATTGCTTTCCGCATGCGCTGATGATCCTGCTGGCGGCGCTGTCGATGGCCGACTCGCGTTTGTATGAAGCCGCTGACGCACTGGGCGCTTCCAAAACGCGGGTGTTCTTCACGGTGACCTTGCCGGGCGCCAAATATGGCGTCATCAGCGCTGGTTTCGTGGTTTTCACGCTGGTCATGACCGATTTCGGCATCGCCAAGGTGATCGGCGGGCGCTTCAATGTGCTGGCAACCGACATCTTCAAGCAGGTCATCGGACAGCAGAATTTCGAGATGGGCGCGGTGGTCGGTTTCGTGCTGCTGATTCCGGCTGTCGTGGCCTTCTTCGCCGACCGCATCATTCAGGGCCGCCAGGTGGCGCTGTTGTCGGCCCGCGCCGTGCCGCTGATCCCCAGGCCGGATACGCGCCGTGACAACGGCCTGTTCATTTTCTGCGCCGTGGTCGGGGGCCTGATCTTCGTGTTGCTGGCGATGTCCGTGTGGGCGTCGTTCGTGTCGCGCTGGCCGTACGACCTGTCGCTGACGCTGAAGAACTACAACTTCGGCGACTTCGGCAGCAACGGCTGGTCGGCCTACTACAACTCGGTGCAAATGGCGACATGGACAGCGGTTATCGGCACGCTGGTCATATTTGTCGGCGCCTACCTGCTGGAGAAAACCCGCGGCTTCGCCGGTGGCCGGGCCATCGCGCAATTCATGGCGATGCTGCCGATGGCGGTGCCGGGCCTTGTGCTGGGCCTGGCCTACATCTTCTTCTTCAACGCCAAGGGCAATCCGTTGGGCTTCATCTACGCCACGATGGCGATCCTGGTGATCAACTCGGTCACCCACTTCTACACCGTCAGCCATCTGACGGCAACCACCGCACTCAAGCAGCTCGACCATGAATTCGAGGCGGTGTCGGCCTCGCTCAAGGTCTCGTTGCTGCGCACCATGGCGCGCGTCTCGATGCCGGTCTGCCTGCCCGCCGTGCTGGACATCAGCATCTACCTGTTCGTCAACGCCATGACCACGGTGTCGGCGGTGATCTTCCTGTATTCGACCGACACCAAACTGGCGGCGGTGACCATCATCAACATGGACGAGTCCGGCTTCACAGCGGCGGCGGCGGCGATGGCGGTGGCCATTGTTGCCACATCGGCAACGGTGAAGATCGTGCACCTGCTGATCACGCGCCGGTTGCAGCGCCGTACACAGGCCTGGCGTCAGCGCTGAGACAGGTTGACCCGAATGCATCGGCGCCCGGCCGGCCGCGCGCCGATCAGGCTGCACACGATGGGCCGCGCCCGACCGGCGGCGCAAACCGAGTTGCTGATGGCCTGTGCTTTGATGGCACCATCGGGGCTGGCCCACTTTGCAAACAGCCTCATGGCACAACTGCGACATAGTGTCGCTGCGCCCCCGAAGCCCACAGCATGAACACCACCACGATAGTCTTGCAGTCAGCGCAACTGAGCAACCACGGCCTGGCCATGCTGTTGTTTGCGGTGCTGGTTTTCGTGGCGCTGATCTGGGACCGCTGGCCGATCGCAACCGTGAGCCTGGCGATGCTGGTGACGATACCGCTGGGCTTTGCGCTTTTTCCGCATGCCGGCGCCGATGGTCCGATCGATCCGACCCGCTTTTTTGCCGGCCTGGGCCATCCGGCCCTGGTCGCCATCTGCGCGCTGATGGTGCTTGGCAATGCGCTGGAGATCACCGGTGCGATGGAACCGGCCGCCCGCTTCCTGTCGAGCTTTGTCAGCGAGCGGCCGAAGCTGGCCCTGCTGGCGCTGTTGCTGGTGGCTGCCAGCGTGAGTGGCCTGATCAACGATACCCCGGTGCTGGTGCTGCTGATACCGCTGATCCTGGCCGCATCGGCGCGCGCCAAGGTGTCGCCCGGCGCCATGCTGCTGCCGGTGAACTATGCGGTGCTGCTGGGCGGCATGGCCACCGCCATCGGCACCTCGACCAACCTGATCGTCGTAGCGCTGGCCACCTCGCTGGGCATTACCGGCCTGGGCATGTTCAGCTTCACCGGCATCGTGGCCGTTGCAGCCATCCCGGCACTGGCCTATCTGTGGATCGTCGCGCCACGGCTGCTGGCCCATGTCAAGCCGCGCGAGGAGGAGTTGTCGGAGCAGGTGTTCGACGCCGAACTGAGCATCACCGAGGGCAGCGCATTTGACGGCCAGACCTTGCGCGAGGCGCTCGAAGCCAGTGGCAGCCAGCTGCAACTGGTCGAGTTGCAGCGCAACAAGGTCGCGATCGTCAAGCTGCCCTCGCTGCAGTTGCGCGCCGGCGACCTGCTGGTGGTACAGGGAACCGCCCGCGACCTGAAGGACCTCGAGACGACGCTCGATGCCTCGCTGCACAGCCACCGCGAAGACGGGCAAAGTGAAGCAGCCGACGACGCACAAGCTACCGACGACGCACAAGCTGCCGAGGACGACAAGAGCAAGCCGACCGACGTTCCCGCCTCGGCTGTCGTGGCCCAGTTGGTCGTCACCAACGAGTCGCCGCTGGCCCGCCATACCCTGCGCCAGGAGCGCCTGGCTGACCGTTACGGCGTGACCGTCGTCGGCCTGCAACCCAGCACCCAGCAAGGTGCCTGGGAGCGCAAGAGCCTGGCCGATCGCACCATCCATGGCGGCGACGTGTTGCTGCTGCAGGGCAAGCGCGAGAACGTCGCGCGCATGCAGCGCGACGGCTATGGTCTGCTGCTCGATGCGCGCTTCATGCTGCCGCGCCAGGAGAAGGCCTGGATCGCGCTGGCGGTGATGGCCTGTGTGGTGCTGCTGGCTGCGACCAAGACCGTGCCGATCGCGATGGCCGCCTTGGGCGGCGTGATGGCGCTGTTGCTGACGCGTTGCCTGTCGTGGGAAGACGTGGCGCATTCCTTGTCGGTCAAGGTCATCTTGCTGGTGGCATCGAGCCTGGCGCTGGGTGATGCGCTCGGTGTGACCGGCGCCACAGCCTGGGGCGCACACCAGCTGGCCGGCCTGGCCGGCAGCCTGGGGCCGCGTTGGCTGCTGGTGCTGTTGATGGGTCTGATGGGCCTGTTGACTAATTTCGTTTCCAACAATGCGGCAGCGGCGATCGGAACGCCGCTGGGCATCGAGCTGGCGCGCGCGCTGGGTGTCGACCCGGAGCCCTTCGTGCTGGCAGTATTGTTTGGCTGCAACCTGTGCTACCTCACGCCGATGGGCTACCAGACCAATCTGCTGGTGATGAACGCCGGCGGCTACCGCTTTGGCGACTTCGTGCGCGTGGGCACACCGCTGTTCCTGATCATGTGGGCGGGGCTGGCCTACGGCGTGATCCTGCAATACGGGCTGTAGCGGCTATCGGCGGCCGGTCGGCCGGTGCGCCAGGTCGGCGTAAACGACCGGCATCCGCTATTTGGGTGTTGACGGCAGCCGTTGGCGGCCGCTACAGTGCCAAGGGTGGGGACGGTCAAGCGCAATGGGCGCGACTTGTCGATTGCGTCTTCGTACGCCGTACCCGCGACGGGGTTTGGTCCGTGCCGGTTGGCCGGCACAGCATGACCGCAGACCAATAAGGCACACGCCCATGGCACTACCCAACACGCATGGTTCGAAGGTGGTTCGCCGCCTGGCAGCGGTTGCGTTTGCCGATGTGGCCGGCTTCAGCCGCATGATGGAGCGCGACGACGCGCGCACCATCGCCCAGTGGAAAAACCTGCGCGAGCAGTTGCTCGAGCCCAAGATCCGCGAGCACAACGGCCAGCTGCTGCAGCTCATGGGCGACGGCCTGCTGATCGAGTTCCAGAGCGTCGTCGACGCGGTGCGCTGGGCCGACGATGTGCAGCGTGCCATCGCGCATGAGGCCTCGGACGATGCCGCCGATCCCCTGCTGTTGCGCGTCGGCATCAATGTCGAGGACGTGATCGTCGATGGCCCGAACATCCATGGCGACGGCGTCAACATCGCAGCGCGCATACAGCAGCTGGCCAATGCCGGCGAGGTGGTGATGACCGCCGCAGTGCGCGACTATGTGTGGAACAAGCTGGGCGTCGAGCTGACTGACCTGGGTGAGCGCCAGCTCAAGAACATCAGCCGGCCGATACGGCTGTACCGGCTGGAGCGGTTGGAGGACAACGCCCCCAATCGGCGCGTCGCCCAGCCGCACCTGAGCTGGAACAATCGCCCCTCGATCGCAGTGATGCCGTTTCGCAATACCGGTGGCGACCCGAACGATGCCTATTTCGGCGAAGGCATCACCGAGGACATCATCGGTGCGCTGGCAGTCAATCGCTCGCTGCTGGTGATCGCGCGCAACTCCACCTTGCAATACCGGGACCGGTTGGCTGATATGTCACAGATTGCCGCCGAACTGGGTGTGCGCTATGTGCTTGACGGCAGTGTGCGGCGCCAGAACGAGGTCTTGCGCATCACGGTGGAGCTCAATGACGCCGGCCACAACCGCACCATCTGGGCCGAGCGCTTTGACGGCTCGGTGTCCGAGCTGTTCGAATTCCAGGACCGGATCGCCGCCAGCGTCGTGACGGCGATCGAGCCGCGGCTGCTGCAGGTCGAGACAGCGCGGGTGCGCAGCAAGCCCACCGAAAGCCTGGATGCCTACGACTGCGTGCTGCGCGCCATGTCCTTGCTGGGCAGCGACCAGGAATCCGAGTTCATGACGGCCGGAACCCTGCTCGACCGCGCTGCCGCGCTCGACCCCGCCTACGCGCAGGCCCATGCCTACAAGGCCTGGTGGTATGTATTGCTGATGGGCGAGTGGCCGGCCAAGGCAGGCAGGAACGCGCCCGATGTCGCGGTGGTGGCAGCGCAGCGCGCATTGGCGCTTGACCCGGCCGACGCCTTCGTGATCGCCGTGGCGGCGCATGTGGAGTCGTTCCTGTGCCATCACCCCGATTCGGCAGTCGAGATGTTTGACCGGGCCCTGCTGGCCAACAAGAACTCGGCCTTCGCCTGGGGATTGAGCGCGGTGACCTGCTGCTACCTGGGCCAGCCCGATGCAGCGCTGGAGCGGTTGCGCAATGCCTGGCGACTGAACCCGTTCGACCGGATGGCATTCTTCTTCTGGGGTGTCGCGGGCATGGCCGAATTGCTGGCGCATCGGTACGACCAGGCCCTGGTCTGGCTGCTCAAGGCGCACCGTGACCATCCCGGGCACTTCGCCTGCGTCCGCAATCTGTGCATCTGCCATGCGCTGATGGGGCAGCTCGACGAAGCCCGTGCGCTGGTGGACGATCTGCTGGCGCGCGATCCCGGCTTCAGGATTTCGGAATTTGCGGCGCGTTATCCGCTTCGGCGCGCCGACGATCTCGAGCGTTTGGTCCAGGGCTTGCGGGCAGCGGGGGTGCCCGAATGACACTTCTGGAAAACGCCTGAGCTACCAACCAGACGCGAGCGGTTGCACACGGGAGGATGTATGGGATACGGATACGGTTACGGCTATGGGTACGGCTACGGTTATGGCTACGGCTATGGCGGCACTGGGGGGTCGGGCGGCGGCCTGCGCAACATGCCGCCGGAACTGGCGCCCAAGCCCTGGGTTCTTGACTACACGCCGGATGGCAGCGGGATGCCGAACCTGCCGCAGCGGACGGTGCCAGACCTGCTTGCGGACTATCCGCCGTCCCTGTGGGACCCGCCCTTGCTGGCGGCCTTGGCCGCGAACCAGTTTGCTGGACAGGTTGCACTGTGGAGCATGCTCAACGCCAACCTGGATGCCGATCCTGATCCGCCTACCCAGGCGGCATGGAAGGACGCAAACCGTTGGCGTACCGGGAGCACTTCCGACAAGGAAACCGCCATCAAGGGCGAGATATACAACCTGCTTGCCCAGATGGCCGATGATCGCGATCGATACATGCCCGAGATCATGGCGCAGGCCAATGCCGCGCCGGTTTACTGGTTGCAGCTGCTCAATCTAGGTGCCGGCGAAAAGCCGTACACCATGGCGCTGATCAGCTATGCCGAGCGCGTGGGCGAGATGGTTGCATTGCACTACAAGGACTACTACAAGCGTTCAAGGCCGTCGGCCCTCTGCCCTGGACTGTTGGTGCCGTTCGGCCCGCCCCGGCATCCGGCGTTTCCGAGCGGCCATGCATTTACCGCCCATCTGACCACTGAAATCCTGCTCAAAATTCCGGCTATCGATCTCAACAAAGGCGATGAACTGCGATGGCTGGCGGCGCGTGTGGCCAAGAATCGGGAGCGGGCCGGACTGCACTATCCGTCAGACAGCGTGGCCGGTGCCTTGTTGGCCGCAAAGTTGGTCAAACGCCTGTTTCCGCCAGCGACCGGCTCCACTCTTGCGCAGATTCCCAACGACTTGTTCTGGACCGGCAATCCGTTTGATCCTTGCGCGACCGCCGCGCCCGCGACAACCACTCCGCCAACAACGCCAGTACCGCCGCCATCGGGCCTGTTCGAGCGGGCGGCCGCCGAATGGCTGAAAGCGGGACCAATGTGACGCGCCGAGCGACTGGAGGTCGGCCATCGACCGTGCGCTGACGCCGAACCATCGGGCCGACCGGAAATTCAGGTCGACACGATGGTCAGACCCAGATTGTTGTCGAACGCAACCAGTTGGTTCGTCGGTCCGGGCAGGTTTGCACAAGGGTAGACGCTCGCTGGATCGATGTTGGATCGATCCAGCGGGCTGCTTGTGGCAGCCAGCACCACATAGATGCCGGCAACGGATGGCGTCCAGATGATGGAGGGAAACAACAGGCTGCCCGGCACGCTGCCGTCATGGCCAGGCATCGAGCCGTTGACGCTTCCCACCAACACCCAGGACGCACCGGGATAGTCAGGAATCTGGCCAGACTCGGGCAGCGGTGTGCACCAGACCTGGACAGTCGTCGACGGGGCGGGACTGCGGCCGCGGTTGCGCACGGTCACGTTGACGATCTGCTGCGTAAATGATTGTGGATTCGCGCGCTGCACTGCTATTGCACCATGCGCAGCGTGCCAGGCTGCGCCGAGCAGGTTGACCGGCGAGTAGGGGCCGTCGCGCTGGTCGCGCTGGTCGTCGATATGCAAATCAACCTGGGTTGCGGTATCGGGGCGGCCCTCCGCTCCGATGATGGGCGAGCCAGGAATCGGCACGCCGTATAAGCCTTGGCGCTCGAAGGCCCACTGGATGACCTTGTTGGCCGTGCCACCAACATAGTTGCCCGGGCCCGGCACACCACCGGTGAAGCAATCGACACTGCGCATGGTGTGGACGAACATGCGCACGCTGGTACACGGCGACACGCTGGCCGGGCCCAGCGAGGCAATCGTGCGCATGATCAGGTAGCCGACATAGTCGGCGGCTTTCTGCCGCTCGGGCCGAGCAGGAACCATCAAGCCGCTGTGGTTCAGGCGCATGCAATCGCCACCCAATGCGCGGTACAGGCGAAATAGCGAGGTCGACATCAATTGCTCGCTGCGGTAGCCATGGGGCGGGGCGATGCCACTGACGGTTTCGGTCCAACTCCAGCCACGCTGCACGTCCCGGTCGTGGCGGCGCGGAATATGCACCCATGGAAAAGTGGCATGGCGCCAGGCGCCGAGGTTGTCCGCCGCGCCATTGGCGGCGCAGGCCAGTTTCGAATCCGGATCGTTTTCAATGGCGGCCAGTGCATCGCCCGCGCTGTGCGCGAACGGCAGTTCCAGGTCGCCGGTGGCTCCGGCGATCAGTACATGGCCGAACTCGTGCCAGCACCAGCGCGCGTCGATGGCGATTCCCAAGGGGCGACGCTCGAAAGCGGATGGAAGATTGGCCGGAAGCCGTCCACCGCACATGGACAGGTCACCAAGGGCAAAGCGCAATTCCAGACGCCGCACTGCCAGAACGGGAATGGGGGTGGCGGGCGCCGTCGGAATTGTTCCCGCAGGGGCGGGTGCAGGCGGCGCCGGCGCAGCGCCGGTGGCAATTGATGCCGGCGTGCTGATCGCCCAACGCACCTGCGCGTTGACCGTGCGGCCGTCGCCGTAGCCGGGCAGGATACCGGCGCGGTAATGAATATCCAGGGGCAACGACACGAAGCGCAGCAGGCTGCTGGGCAACAGGCCAAACTGGCGCATGCGCCGAAATAGCGATTGACCGTGGTAGAAGGCACTCACTGCGGTGAATTCATTGCTGCGAACGTTCGCAATGCTGCATTCAGGAACCCGCTTGGGAACGCCCTCGGTCAAGGGCGGGTCAACCAGCCGGACGTTGCGCACCAGCACCTCGCCGTCATTCAGGTCGATTTGCCCGGGTGTGCTGGGCGGCAAGCTGCCCCAGCTTACGTTCTGCCGATGCGGATTGAGTTCGCTGTTGGGCAGACTGGGCCGGACTTGCCAATAGCTGCTGGCTCCCAGTTTGGTCAGTGGATCACGTTTGAGCACCAGTGCCTGAGGGGTCGCGAATGCGATCTGGGGCTGCAGCCTGACCGTGTAGGTCGGGTCTTTGTCTGCATGAAATTCAATGCGCGTCACCAAGCGGTGGCTTGTCCTGTCCATCTGGAGGCTTTCCGGCGCGTCCGATGCGGGCATGGCAGTGGTTACGCGGTATTCGATCTGCGGGAGCGCCTGCGGTTCGGATGTCGACGGTGGCAGTATGGTCAAGCCGCCGTCCACGATGGAATTGTTGGCAGGTAGGCCGTGCATGGCCAGGCGTGAAAATTTCCTCATCCAATCGACTGTGATAAAGCTGCCACGCAGCAACAAAGCTGCGCTCGTTGCGAGCTTGCGAACAGTAGCTGTCACACCAGTGATGCTTACCTTCACCGGACCGTCCGGACTGAAAGAGACCTTGGCCAGGATTCGAAGACCTTGGCCTCCAAATAACCCACTGGAATTCCCGATGCTCAGGCACGCCAGCAAGACCAGGCTGTTATCGACAAACGCCTGGGCATTGCCATCCGGTGGTGGATCGGCAGGGTCGAACCGGTTCAGTGCATATGACTGCCTGGGATCGGACGCTGCTAGCCAGGGGTCGTAATCGATCCCCTGCCACCCAAGTCGGAACGCCCATGAGGTAGGCGCATTGGGCCGCAGCCCATCCAGCAATTCGAGGTCTATGCCAAGTTTGTTTTTGACCTTGCACAGATAGTCATAGGCAATCTCGCAATAGCCACGAAAGGTCGAAGGTGGCGCGACCAGCGTGTATTCGATCGGATAGTCCAGGTGCTGGACCTGCACCCAGTTGAAGGGCTCTTCGCCGCAGTCGACCAGCACCAGCGGATTGGCGACGTCCCAGGGGGTAGAACTGAATCCTGGCGCCTCAGCGCCATGCTCGGTCGAGGTCGTCATGATGCCCTCCCTTGCTGCAGCTACCGGCGTGGCGCCGGCCCACTTCGGCAATCATCTTATTCCCGGATGGAGTTTTGGCAAATCATTCGAATGGGGTACACCGCCAGGACCGTGCGACCCGGCATATTCTGGCGGTCCGCGCATGCAGGTGATCGCATTCGCCTGCTCAGAGTGCTGTGAGCCGCGCGCTCATTTTCTCCCCCCACAGATCCACCTGCGCCGCCATGCCCCGGTGATCCAGCTGCGCCGCCGCGCCGCGCACATAGCCCATGGCGACGCAGGCGCCGGCCTTGGGGCTCCAGCCGGCGGACGATACTTCGCCCACTGGCACGCCGTCCAGAAGGATCGTCTCGCCACCCCAGGCGTAGGCGGCGGTGTCCGGCAGCACCAGTTGCACCAGCTTCTTGCGCAGTGGCTGGCCCTGCCGCTCGCGTAGCGCCGTCTGCCCGATGAAGGGCGTGGCCTTGTCCAGCCGGACCGCGAACATCATGTTGGCCTCCAGCGGCGTCTCGTCCGGGCCGATCTCCGCGCCCCAGGCGCGGCGGCCCATTTCGACGCGCAACGCATCGAGCGCGTAGTAGCCGGCATCGCGCAGACCCAGGTCGGCGCCTGCCTCGGTCAGCGTGAGGTATACGTGGCGCGCCATCTCCACCGGCAAGTACAGCTCGTATCCGGGGCCGCCGACATAACCCATGCGCGCGGCGCGCACCCGCGCAAATCCCAGGTCGATCAAGCGGGTCCAGGAAAATTTGAGCGGGTTGCTGGCAAATGGATCGCCGCTGACCCGCGCCAGCAGCGCGTCCGCGTTCGGACCCATGATCGACAACACGCAGTACAGCGCCGACAGGTCGGTGAGAACGGCGTGTTCGGTCGGCTCGATGTGGCGCGCGATCCAGTCGAAATCGCGCGTCGCCTGGCCCGAGCCGGTGACGATCAGGAAGCGGTCGCCGAATCGGTCCGGCTTCTGGCGAATGATGGTCAGGTCGCTCTCGAAACCGCCGCGCTCGTTGAGCATGGCGGTGTAGACCATCTTGTCGACCGGAATGTCGATGTCGTTGGCGCACAGGCGTTGCAATACCGCCAGCGCGCCATGGCCCTGCAACTGCAACTTGGAAAACGAGCTCTGGTCATATAACGCAACCGTTTCGCGCGTTGCACGCTGTTCCTCGATCACCCATGGCAACCAGTGCGGCTTGCCCAGCGTGTGCGCCGGCGTCACTGCGCCATCGGGGCGGAAATAGTTGACCCGCTCCCAGCCATTTTTGCTGCCGAATTCGGCGCCCTTTGCCGCCAGCAAGTCGTACAACGGCGAGGTGCGCAGCGGCCGCGCGGTTTCCAGCTCCTGGCGTGGCCAGCGCATTGCATAGTGCAGGCCCAGCGTCTCCGCGGTGCGTTCGAACAGGGCCTTGCGGTTGCCGGTAAAGGCGCCGAAACGGCGGATGTCGACGTCCCACAGGTCGCTGCTGGGTTCGCCGCCGATGATCCATTCCGCGATCAGGCGTCCGGCGCCGCCCGAGTTGGCAATGCCGGCCGAGTTGAAGCCGGCGCAGACAAAATAGTTGCGCAGCTCGGGCGCCTCGCCCAGGATGAAGTTGCCGTCGGGCGTGAAGCTCTCGGGCCCGTTGAGCAGCATCTTGATCCTGGCCGTCTCCAGGCAGGGCGTGCGGTGGATGGCATTGGTCATCAGGGGCTCGAACTGGTCCCAATCCTCACCCAGCAACTCGAACTGGAAGGTGGCCGGTATCGGATCGACCGTCCACGGCTTGGCCACCGGCTCGAAGCCGCCCATCACCAGGCCGCCGACCTCTTCCTTGTAGTAGATGAAGCCGTCCGGGTCGCGCACGACCGGCATGCTGGGTGTCACGCCATCGATGCGGTCGGTCACGATGTAGAAGTGCTCGGCCGAATACAGCGGCACATTGACGCCGGCCAGGCGACCGAACTGGCGCGCCCACTGGCCGGCGCAGTTGACGAGCACCGCACAGCGAATCTCGCCCTGTGTCGTGCGCACGCCGACCGCGCGGCCGTTCTCGGTGACGACGCCAATGACTTCGATGCCCTCGTGGATCCTGACGCCCCGGTTGCGCGCGCCCTTGGCCAGCGACATGCACAGGTCGGCCGGATTGGCCTTGCCGTCGCCCGGCAGCCAGATGCCGCCCTGCAGGTCGTCGGTGCGCATGATGGGCACACGCTGGGCGATCTCCTGCTGGTCGATCAGATGGCATTCGACGCCAAAGCTGTTGGCCATGGCGACCTGCTTCTTCAGCACCTGCATGCGCTCGGGCGTGCGCGCCACGTTGACGCTGCCGCACTGCTTCCAGCCGGTGGCTAGCCCGGTCTCGGCTTCGAGCGTGCTGTACTGCTCGATGCCGTATTTGCTCATCACGGTCATGTTGCGGTTCGGCCGCATCTGGCCGACCAGGCCGGCGGCGTGCCAGGTGGTGCCGCTGGTGAGCTTGCCCTGTTCGAGCAGCAGCACATCGGTTCTGCCCATCTTGGCCAGGTGGTAGGCGGTGGAGCATCCGGCGATGCCGCCCCCGATGACGATGATTTCCGCTTGCGCTGGTAGGTCCATGACTGACTCCTGTTCAATAAGAGGTCGCGCGGCGCTGGCCGCTCAAGTCGTTTGCAGGGCCGCCCCAAGAACGACTGCATTTCCTTGGGATGCCAGGCGATTCCTGGATCGGGGGCGTCAATCGCTCACCCCAGCCGCAGCGCCATGACGCCCGAGACGATCACGCAGGTGCCCACGACCCGGCGCACCGTGAACACTTCCTTCAAGAACCATACGCCCAGCAATGCGGCAAACAGCACCGAGGTCTCGCGCAAGGCGGCCACGGTGGCGACAGGTGCCTGCGTCATGGCCCACAGCGCCACGCCATAGGATCCGATCGACGCCAGCGCGCCACCCAGCGCGACCGGCCAGCGCTTGCGGATATAGGACCCGACTTTCCAGTTGCGGCGCGCAAAGACGATCAATGCAAACGGCCAGCCATCGAGCAGGAACAGCGTGCCCACATATTGCATGGCACTGCCGGTGGCGCGCACGCCCAGGGCATCGACGACGGTGTAGCAGGCGATGACGACCGCATTCACGAGTGCGAACTGCACCGCCTTCGGGTTGTCGAAAGCGTGTTTGCTCAAGCCCAGCGTCAACACCCCGAGACTGACGCCGACGACGCCGACCCAGGACAGTGGCGACAGGGTTTCGCCCAGCGTGACCGAGGCCGACAGCGCGACCAGCAGTGGCGCCGAGCCGCGCATCAGCGGATAGGTCAGCCCCAGGTCGCCATGTTCGTAGGCGCCCGAGAGCGCGACGTAATAGCCGATGTGGATCACGATCGACGCGGCGATGAAGGGCCAGGCCTCGCGCGGCGGCCAGCCGACCAGCATGACCAGGGGAATGGCCAGGAAGGAGGCCAGCAGGTTGATCAGGGCCGTGTCCAGCGCCTTGTCGCTGCTGGACTTGACCAGCGCGTTCCAGCTCGCATGCAGCGCGGCACCGAACAGCACGGCCAGCACCACCGGCCAGGTCAGTGCCACGTCAGGCGCGCCTCATGGACTGCTGCCGCACCGCGTCATTCGCTTCGTTCGATGCTGAACAGGTCCCGGTGGATGCGCTGTGCCCATAGCGGGGTGCCGCGCGCCACGAGGGATTTGTTCAGCATGGACTCAGGCCCAGGGCAGCGAGTAGGTCTTGATGTTGGTGAAGCTTTTGATCGCTTCCTGCACGCCTTCCTTGTAGCCCAGGCCCGAGTCCTTGATGCCGCCGAATGGCGTCAGCTCGAGCCGGTAGCCAGGCACCTCGCGGATGTTGACCGAGCCCACGTCGAGCTCGCTGACAAAGCGCGTGATGTAGTCGAGCCGGTTGGTGCAGACGCCGCTGGACAGGCCGTAAGCGGTGCCGTTGGAGATGCGGATCGCCTCGTCGATGTCCTTGAAGCGGATGATGGGCGAGACCGGGCCGAAGGTCTCTTCCATGACCAGCAGCATTTCGGGCCGCACATGGTCGACCACCGTCGGTGCATACAGCGCGCCGCGGCGCTCGTTGCCGACCAGCAGCTTGGCGCCCTGGGACACCGCCTCGTTGACGCGCGACTCGAAGAACATCGCGGCCGGCTCGTCGATCACGGTCCCCATGTCCAGCTTCTTGTCGCTCGGGTCGCCATAGCTCCAGGCGCGGGTCTTGGCTACGACCTGTTCGACGAATTGGTCGGCCACTGCCTGGTGCACCAGCATGCGCTTGACGGCGGTGCAGCGCTGGCCCGAGTTCTTGTACGAGCCCGCCACCGCCAGCGACGAGGCTTCGTCGATGTCGGCGTCTTCCATCACGATCAGCGGGTCGTTGCCGCCCAACTCCAGCACCATGCGCTTGTAGCCGGCCTTGGACGCAATGTACTTGCCGATCGCCACGCCGCCGGTGAAGGTGATCAGGTCGACATGTTGATTGGTGATCAGCTCGTCGGCGATCTCCTTGGGGTCACCCGTGAGCACGCTGAACATTTCGGGCGGCAGGCCGGCCTCGTACAGGATGTCGGCCAGCAGGATGGCCGAGAACGGCACCTT
>JBBKVW010000124.1:0-7389 GCA_037968655.1 Burkholderiaceae bacterium | reverse complement strand
GCGCTCAATCCCGATTCGGCCCGGCTGGTCGGCATCCGGGTGTCGTGGATGCTGGCGCTGGGCTGGGGCCTGGCGGCCGCAATCGGGGCCGTGGCCGGCATGATGGTGGCGCCGGTGGTATTCCTCGATCCCAACATGATGTCGGGCATCTTGCTTTACGGCTTTGCCGCCGCGCTGCTGGGTGGCATCGACAACCCGCTGGGTGCGGTGTTCGGCGGCTTTGTCGTGGGTGTCGCCGAAAACCTGCTCGGCGCCTATGTGATCGGCACCGAGCTCAAGCTGTGCGTGGCGCTGGTGCTGATCGTGCTCACGCTGACCTTGCGGCCCAATGGCCTGTTCGGCAAGACCGTGGTGACGCGGGTATGAGGGGCCGGCCATGAATCGTCCGATCGACCAGCGCTGGATCTGGCTCGGCGCCGTTGTGGTGCTGGTGCTGCTGTGCGTGTTCCCGTTCACGGTCAAGAACTACCGGGTGTTCCAGTTCAATCTGGTGATGGTGTATGCCATTGCGGTGCTGGGACTCAATCTGCTGACCGGCTTCAACGGGCAGATATCGCTCGGCCATGGTGCCTTCTACGCCCTGGGGGCCTATACCGCGGCGGTGTTGATGGACAAGTTTGGCGTACCGTTCTGGCTGACCCTGCCGGTTGCGGCGGCACTGTGCTTTTCGTTCGGCTTCCTGATGGGGTTTCCGGCGCTGCGCCTGGCAGGGCATTACCTGGCCCTGGCAACGCTGGCGCTGGCGCTGGCGGTTCCCCAACTGCTCAAGTACAAGGGCATCGAGAGCTGGACCGGTGGCGTGCAGGGCATCGTGCTGGTCAAGCCGGACGCGCCTTTTGCGCTGCGCGTGTTCGACCAGCCACTGAGTCCGGATCGCTGGCTGTATTTCGTCACGCTGGCCGTGGCCGCAATCATGTTCCTGTTGGCCTGGAACCTGACGCGCGGCCGGGTCGGGCGCGCCATCATCGCGATTCGGGACCACCCGATCGCTGCGACCGCCATGGGCATCAACCTGCCGATATTCAAGTCGCTGACCTTTGGCGTGTCGGCAGGCTTTACCGGCGTTGCCGGTGCCTTGGGTGGCGTCGTCGTGGCCTATGTGTCACCCGACAGCTTTCATTTGTCGCTGTCGCTGTTCCTGCTGGTGGGCGTCGTCGTGGGCGGCCTGGCGTCGATTCCGGGCGCCATTTTCGGCGCCCTGTTCATACAGTTCGTGCCCAATATCGCGGACGACATCTCGCGCTCGGCGCCGGCAGCCATCTACGGCGTGCTGCTGATCGGCCTGATGTTTTTGATGCCCACCGGTGTGATGGGCATGCTGCACAAGGCGTGGGCGCTGATGCGCGCGCGGTTTGCGGGGTCGACTGGCGCGCAATGAGCCCGGTCGACAGTCTTGAACTTTTTGAAGGAGACAGTCAAACATGAAAGTCAGATACTTCGGCCTCACGGTGGTCACGCTGGCCGCTGCGATGGCCTGCACCGGCGCGCTGGCGCAGAAAAAATACGATGTCGGCGCGACCGACAAGGAAATCAAGATCGGCCACATCAATCCCTATTCCGGCCCGGCGTCGGCATACGGGTCGATCGGCAAGGCCATCGGTGCCTATTTCGACAAGGTCAACGCCGAAGGCGGCATCAATGGCCGCATGGTGAAGTACATCTCGGTCGACGATGGCTACAACCCGTCCAAGACGGTCGAGCAGGCGCGCAAGCTGGTCGAGGAAGAAGAAGTCCTGCTGCTGTTCCAGCCGCTGGGCACGCCGCCGAACTCGGCCATCCATAAATACATGAACACCAAGAAGGTGCCGCATCTGTTTGTGGCGACGGGCGCCACCAAATGGGGCGACCCGAAGAACTTCCCCTGGACCATGGGCTGGCAGCCCAACTACCAGTCCGAGGCCAAGATCTATGCGGCCCATCTGCTGGAGAACAAGCCAAACGGCAAGGTCGCGATCCTGTACCAGAACGACGACTACGGCAAGGACTACCTCAAAGGCTTTGAAGACGGCCTGGGTGAGAAAGCCAAGACCATGATCGTGTCGCGCCAGTCCTACGAGGTGACCGACCCGACCGTCGACAGCCAGATGGTCTCGCTCAAGGGTTCCGGTGCCGACGTGTTCTTCAACATCACCACGCCCAAGTTCGCCGCCCAGGCAATCAAGAAGGCTGGCGAACTGGGCTGGAAGCCGCTGCACTATCTGAACAGCGTGTCCACTGCGGTGGGCTCGGTGATGACGCCGGCCGGCCTTGAAAACGGCGTTGGCCTGATCACCGCGGCCTATATCAAGGACCCGACCGATCCGCAATTCCAGAAGGGCAAGGAATACGACGACTGGACCGCCTGGATGAAGAAGTTCCATCCGACCGGCGACCTGCAGGACAACTTCAACGTCTATGGCTACACGGTGGCGCAGACGCTGGTGCAGGTGCTCAAGCAGGCCGGCGACAACCTGACGCGCGAGAACGTCATGAAGCAGGCCGCCAGCCTGGACATGACCTTACCCATGCTCCTTCCGGGCGTCAACGTCAAGACCGGTCCCGATGATTTCTACCCGATCGAGCGCGAGCAGCTGATGAAGTTCAACGGCAAGGGCTGGGAACTGTTCGGCAAGGTGTACGGGCGCTAAACGTCACAGCCTGGCTACGCAAGTCCGTTCTCGCCCCGCACTGGTCGATGTAGTTCGATCGCTGCGGGGCGAACTGTTTTTGGGTTACTGTCGTTCCTTTGCGGCAGGACTTCACCATGTGCAGAAACATCAAGACCCTGTTCAACTTCAACCCGCCGGCCAGCGAGTTGGAAATTCGGGATGCATCGTTGCAGTTCGTGCGCAAGCTCAGCGGATTCAATGTGCCGTCGAAAGCCAATCAGGCGGCGTTTGACCGGGCGGTGCAGGAGGTGGCTGCGGCGACCAGGGTGCTGATGGCGGCCCTGGTCACCAGCGCCGAGCCGCGCAATCGTGCAGTAGAGGCGCAACGGTCGCGCGAGCGCAACGACATGCGATTTGGCCCGCCTGCCGGATAGTCACGCGCCACGTTCGCCCTATGCACATGCCTGCGGGTTCTAGTGTTGATGGCACGGGTAAGAAATGCATTGCACTTTTCGCCAATTGGCAGTATTCTTTGTGCCAAATGGCAGGAGTTCAACATGTCAGCCAGTCCCGCACTTAAGAATCCATTTTCCCGAGCCGCTGAGCTCCTCGGCTTCAAGCCCCGCATACAGTCGTCGATCGAACTGCATGAGCAGATCATGGAGGGGTTGCCACGCTCCACGGCTGTATATCTCGCCGCCAGCCTGCACGAGATCAAGCCCGACGAGACGATGCGTGTGCTCAATATTTCGCAGCGGACATGGCACCGCATAAAGGCCGAAACGACTGAGCGTTCAAAGCCGCTTGACGTCGATCAAAGCTCTCGGCTTTGGAGCATGGCTGAAATTCTGGCGATGGCAGAGGACGTGCTTGGCAGCCGGGAAGAGGCTGAACAGTGGCTTGTTCGCCAGGCAATCGGACTTGACGCACGCAGGCCGATCGACCTCATGGCGACGCCACAAGGCGCAGAGCTTGTAAAGACATTGCTTACCCGAATGGAATACGGCGTTTACGCGTGACCGTCTTCCCGCCGAACCTGGCTGAACCCGTTCTGGCCTGGAGGATCGACCAGGCCAGGCACAAGGCCAGCTGGGATTCCGGCTTCGGTGCATACGCCGCCGGCGGCCGCTGGAATCCAAGGGGCGTGAAGGCGGTGTACTGCTCGCTGGATCCGGCAACCGCCATCATCGAGGTGGCAGTCCACAAGGGATTTCGGGCTTTGGACACCGTCCCCCATGTTTGCACCATTTTGGAGATCGCGATTGCCAACCAGGTGCACGTAGTGATGCCTGCGGACCTGCCCAACCCGACCTGGCTGTTGCCCGGGATTCCCGGTGCCGGCCAGCAGGCTTTCGAGGCCGAGTTGCTGGCAAAGCATAGGTTCGTGGCCATACCGAGTACCGCGAGTCGTCAGAGCTGGAATCTGATTTTCGATCCGGATCAGTGCAGGGGGCTGTATGTGATGCTTGCGCAGGAGCCCCTTGCGATCGATACCCGGCTGAACCCGCTGGCTCCGTAGTCGCCGACACAGAAAAAAGGCCGCCCGAAGGCGGCCTTTTGCTTGCCAGGCGCGCAGCTTAGTTGAAATACTCCGAGACCGCCTTCCAGCGGCCATCGGTGATCTGCGACAGGCGCGATGCATCGCTGCCCAGGCGCTTGGTCGGCGAGAAGGTCATCTTGGCGCTGCCGAACATGTCAGGCTCGTGGACGAAAGTGTCCATGACCTTGATGTAGCTGTCGGTGCTCAGGCCGGCGCCTGTCTTGCCAGCCACCTTGGCAAAGATGTCGATGATGGAGTAGCCATAGACCGAGAACACGGTTGGTTCTTCATTGAACTTGGTCATGTACTTGGTGGCCCAGAAGCGCACCGGCTGTGACGCCGCGTCCAGGTAGGGGTTCTGCACCGTGTGGGTTGCGTACAGGCCGTTCATGGCCGGGCCACCGAGCTTGTGGATCAGGTCGGTGTAAGACGCGCTCGAGCCGAGGAAGGTCGGGTTGTAACCCAGCTTGCGGGCCGTGCCGATGGCGCCGATGGTCTCGCGGATGATGGTGCCCAGCACGATCATGTCGCAGCCCGCGGCCTGCATCTTCTGGACCTGCGAGGAGAAGTCGGTGGCGCCGCGTTTGTAGCTGGTCTCCTCGGCAAACGTCATGCCGATGGTCTTGAGGCCGGCCTCGGCGCCGCGCTTGACTTCCAGGCCGAACTCGTCGTCCTGGTACATCGTGCAGACCTTCTTGGCGCCTTTTTCCTTGGCCAGCTTGGGCGCCGCATTGCGCATCTGGTCGAAATAGGTGGCGGCAAAGGAGTACTTGAGCTTGTGGAACGGTTCGTACATCTCGCGCGCCGCCGTGACCGGGAAGAAATTAATGACGTTCTTGTCGAACTGGATCGGCATCGCCGCCAGATTCTGCGCCGTGCCGATATGGCCGACCATCATGAATATCTTGTCCTGGTTGACCAGTTTTTGCGCGGCCAGCACGGCCTTTTTCGGGTCGTAGGCCGAGTCTTCGACGATCAGCTTGAGCTTGCGACCGTTGATGCCGCCCTGCTCGTTGATCTCGTCGACGCGCAGCATCATGCCCAGCCGGACCTGCTTGCCGAAACCGGCGATCGGGCCGGACAGATCCTGGATCGAGCCCAGCACGATTTCGTCCTTGGACACGCCTTGCGACGTCTTTTGGGCTTGGGCGCCGAATGCCAGCAGCGCGAGCGCGGCCAATAGGGCGGTTGACTTGAATTTCATGGGAGTCTCCTTTTGTGGTTAACCATACATGGCCTCGATCTGAGGCCGGTATTTCTGTTCCACCAGCTTGCGTTTGAGCTTCATGGTGGGCGTGAGTTCCTCGTCCTCGGCACTGAGCTGCGTGTCGAGCAGGAAGAATTTCTTGATCTGTTCGACCCGGGCGAACTTCTTGTTGACGCGGTCGATCTCGGCCTGGATCAGGCCCTGCACCGCTTCGGACTTGGTCAGGCTGGCGTAGTTGGAGAACGGCACGTCGTTGTCCTGTGCATACTTTTCGACATTGTCCTGGTCGATCATGATGATCACCGTCAGGTAGGGACGCTTGTCGCCGATCACCACCGCGTCGGTGACATAGGGCGAGAACTTCAGGTCGTTTTCGAGTTCGCTGGGCGTCACGTTTTTGCCACCGGCCGTGATGATGATGTCCTTCATCCGGTCGGTGATGGTGTAGTAGCCGTCGGCGTCGACGCTGCCGACGTCGCCGGTATGCAGCCAGCCGTCCTTGTCAATGGCCTCGGCGGTCTTCTCTGGCAGGTTGAGGTAGCCGGCAAACACGTTGGCGCCGCGCACCAGGATCTCGCCGGTGGCCGGGTCGATCTTCATCTCGTTGAACGGCGCCGCGGGGCCGATGCTGCCCGGCTTGAGGCGATCGGGCGTGGCGCCGCTGGAGCCGCCGCAGCTCTCGGTCATGCCCCAGACCTCGATCATCGGAAGACCGAGCGCCAAATACCAGCGGATCAGGTCGGGCGAGATCGGCGCAGCGCCGGTGAACAGGTAGCGTGAACGGTGGATGCCGATCAACTTGCGCACATTGTTGAGCGCAAGCCAGCCGGCAATCTTGAACTGCAACTTGAGCAGGCCGCTGACCGGCTTCTGCGCCAGCACCAGATCGGCAATGCGTGCCCCGACGCCGATGGACCAGGCGTAGGTAGCCTGCTGCAGTGCGCCGGACTCCTTGAGCCCGATCATCACGCCGGAATAGAACTTCTCCCACACGCGGGGCACGGCAACGAACACCGTGGGTGCGATCTCGCGCACGTTCTCGGGAATGGTCTCCGGGTTCTCGACAAAGTTGAGCTTGGCGCCGGTATACATGCTGTGGTACTGGCCGCCCATGCGCTCGGCGATATGGCACAGCGGCAAAAAGCACATGCGCTCGTCGCTTTCGTCCTGCTGTATCAGGTAGCTGTAGCCGCGCATGGTGTAGACCAGGCCGCGGTGCAAGTGCATGGCGCCCTTGGACTTGCCGGTGGTTCCCGAGGTGTAGACCAGGATGGCCAGGTCGTCCGCCTTGACGGCGGCGGAGCGCTTCGCCACGGCGTCGGGGTGTGCCGAAAGATAGCTGCGGCCCAGCTTGCGCAGCGCGTCCAGGCTGATCACGCCCGGGTCGTCCAGGTCGCGCAGCCCCTCCATGTCGAACACCACGATCTTGCGCAGATCGGGCAGGCTGTCGCGTACTTCGAGCGCCTTGTCCAGTTGCTCGTCGTCTTCGACGAACAGCATGGTGGTGCCGGAGTCTTCGCACAGGTACTGCACCTGCACTTGCGCGTCGGTCGGGTAGATGCCATTGGACACGCCGCCGGCGCACTGGATGGCCAGATCGGCCAGCACCCATTCGATCACGGTATTGGCCAGAATCGACGCGCACTCGCCCTTCGCAAAGCCAAGCTGCATCATGCCGGCGGCGATCTCGCCCACCGCGGTGGCGGTCTCGTTCCAGCTCCAGCTGCGCCAGATCCCCAGGTGCTTCTGGCGCATCCATACGCCGTCGCCGCGCTTGGCCACCGCGTTCCAGAACACCGCGGGAATGGTCTCGCCTTCCACCACCACGCGGGTGTCGGGCACGGGTGCGGTTTGGCTCCAGAGATTGCTCATGATGACGAGGCTTTCACTGCTTATCTCCAGTTCTTCTTTTTCTTCCAGCGCCGCTCGTCGCGCTGGCCTTCTTCCTTCATGCCCAGGTAGAACTCCTTGATGTCGTCCTTTTCGCGCAGATTGGCGCAGGTGTCTTCCATCACGATGCGGCCGTTCTCCAGCACATAGCCGTAGTCGGATGC
>JBBKVW010000123.1:0-6653 GCA_037968655.1 Burkholderiaceae bacterium | reverse complement strand
TCGCCACAGCCCAACCTGGACGGCAGTCTGGCCCAGCTCGAGCATGCCGAGCTGATACGCCCGTGCCAGCAGATTCCGGAGCTCGAATACATCTTCAAGCATGCGCTGGTGCAGGAGGCGGCCTATGGCAGCATCCTGGCCGAGAACCGGCGCGACATCCACCGCCGTGTGGCGCAGGCTATCGAGACCTTGTTCAAGGACCGGATCGACGAATTCACCAGCCTGCTGGCGCACCACTACACCTGCGCGCAGGACAGCGACAAGGCGCAGGAGTATCTGTTCAAGGCCGGCGACCAGGCCGGCAAGATGGCTGCAGATGCCGAGGCACTGGAACATTTCCGGCTGGCCGAGGGCGAGTACATCAAGGCCTATGGCGACCGGTTGCAGCCCTTGCAGCGGGCAGCGCTGGCGCGCAAGGTTGGCGTGGCACTGTACAGCGGCGGCCACTACGCGCAGGCGCTGGAGCAGTTCAGTCGCGCATTGGCGCAGCTGGGTCTGCCCTATCCCGGAACGCGGGGGGGCGTGCTGCGCGTATTGTTGAAAAACCTGGCGGCCCATGCGCTGCGTCGCTGGCGTCGGCGCCTGGGCATGCCGGCGGCCAAACATATCGACCTGGAAACGGCCAAGGAAATCGGCACCATCTGCCACTACAGGTCCTGGATCGACTATTCCCTGAACAAGGAGCGCATGTTTCTGGACTGCGTACTGGAGTTGTATGCCGGCGAATGCAGCCCTTACGAAATGGCCGAGGCGCGAGGCCTGAGTTCTCTGGGCTTTGCCTTCATGACCTTTGGTGCGCGTGGTCTGTCGCGCCGCTATGGCATGCGTGCCCGTCGTATCGCGCAGCGCACGGGCAATGCGTCGGCCATCGCCTTTGCCGGGCATGCCCTGGGCATGCTGGATCTGTTCGATGGTCGCTGGCAAGAAAGCGACGACAACTTTGCCAAGGCCACCAGGGGCTATCTCGACACAGGCGACATGCACCGCGCCGGTGGTGCCGGCGTGATGTGGGGCATGATGATCAACATGCATGGCGATCTGGCCCGTTCGCGCGAGATCGCCGGAGAACTGATAGCCAACGGCCAGGGCGCCGCCGACCCGCAGCTCGAGAGCTGGGGCCACCAGCTGATGGGCTACGCGGAGCTGCCCATGGGTCCACTGGATCAGGCTGTCGCGCACCTGCGCATTGGCAGCGCGATGGCTGCGCGCATACCGGCGTGGGACAACTTTCTGTATCAGGTCTCGTTGCTGATCAAGTGCCTGGTGCTGCAGGGCGACTTCGCGCAGGCTGCGTCCGAGTTGAAGAAGGCGTTGGAGCTAAGCGATGTCTTGAAGACTGGAACGCTGTTCGACAAGACCGAGATATTCACTGGGCGAGCGACCTGCGCACTGGCCATTGCCGAATTCGGCAAGGATGCGTCTGGAGCCGCGCGTCTGCGGCAGGCGCAGCAGGACAGCCGCGATGCCGTCCGCTGCGCGCGCAAGATGCCGCTATGGTTGCCGCAGGCGCTGCGGCTGCAGGGTACGGCGCGCTGGTTGGCGGGCGACAAGTCCGGCGCGCAAACGGATTGGGCAGAGAGCTTGCAATTGGCCGAGCGCTTTGCCTTTCCGCTTGAAGTTGCGCGCACCCAGCTCGAGATGGGCAGCCGGCTGGGCGACTCGGGGATGGTCGATCAGGCCTGCGCTGAATTTCGCACCAAGGGCGCGCAAGTTTTTCTCGCACTGGGACTGCATGCGCAGGCGCGATTGGCCAGCCAGGCTTCGAGCGACAAGGCGGCCGACCGGCGCCGCTATGCGCAGGCGATCGACGCCTTGCAATTGGCCAACGCCGGCCATGACCTTGCCCGCGCGCAGGAGGCGCTGGCCCAGCTGCAAGTACCGTCAGCGTGAGATCGTGGCCGGCTTGCTCCGACACGGGCAGCTGCTGAACACCCGGCCTTGTGTCGGTCGCCAGGAGACGGCATCAAGCGCGGCCACGTGAAGCGCGCGCCGGCTCAGATGCGCCGGCTCATGCCGGCCCAGTGCGGCTCGCGCAACTTGCGCTTGAATATCTTGCCGGTATCTTCGCGCGGCATCGCGGTGACGAACTCGACCAGTTTGGGCACCTTGTAGCCGGCCAGGCGCTGGCGCAGTTGCGCCATCAGGTCGTCTGCCGTCGCCGTTGCGCCGTCCTGCAATTGCACCGCTGCGCCCAGTGCCTCGCCGAACTCGGCATCGGGAATGCCGAACACCGCGCAGTCGGCAACGCCCGGCAAGGTCTGCAGCACCGCCTCGATCTCGGCCGGGTAGATGTTGACGCCACCCGAGATCACCATGTCAGCGGCGCGGTCGACGATGAACAGGAAACCGTCCGCATCCAGATAGCCGATATCGCCCAGCGTCTTGAGCCCGCCCACCTCCATGCGCCGGCGCGCCGCGTCGTTGCCGATGTAGCTGAAGTCGGCATAAGCGCCCTGGTGCACATAGATCAGGCCGCTTTCGCCTGGCGCCACCGGCTGGCCCTGCTCGTCCAGTATCGCGACCTGCACGCCGTCCAGCGGGCGTCCGGCCGAGCCGGGCTTGCGCAGCGCATCGGCGCTGCTGAGCAAGGTCATGTAGCCCAGCTCGCTCGAACCGTAGGCCTCGTTGATCACCGGGCCCCACCAGTCGATCATGGCGCGCTTGATGTCGGGCGGGCAGGGCGAACCGGTCGAGGCGACGAATTGCATCGAGCTGAGGTCGTATCTGTCGCGCACTGCCTGTGGCAGCGCCAGCATGCGCACATACATGGTCGGCACCAGGTAGGCATGGGTGATGCGCTGCTGTTCGATCAGGCGCAGTGTCTGCTCGGCATCGAAGCGCGGCTCGATGAACAGATGGGCGCATTCCAGCGCCGCGCCCATGCAGTAGGAGTTGGGTGCGCTGTGGTACATCGGCGCACTGACCAGCGCCCGCATGCCGGGCGCGAAACCCAGCACCTGGCGCAGCACGGCCAGCCCATGCGCGGCCTGTTCGGGGCTGGCTGCGGCGCGCAGGATGCCTTTGGGTCGACCCGTCGTGCCCGAGGTATAGAGCATGGCGCCACGCGGCGCGCGCGCCGCGTCAGCCAGTGGCACGGCTGCGTCCAACGCGGCTTCCCAGGCTGTCAGGCCCGATGCAGGCGCAGGCGTTGCGGGCGCGCGGGCAACGAAGGCGCGCAAATCGTCGAGTCGCAGCTGCGCCAGGCCTGGCAACAGGTCGGCGTCGACCACAAATACGCGGGCCTTGCTGTCGTTCAGGATGTACTGCACCTCGTCGGTCTTGAAATGCCAGTTGATCGGGCACCACAACGCGCCCAGCCAGCGGGTGGCCAGCATCAGCTCCAGCGCCAGCGGACTGTTGCGCATCATCAGCGCGACCACGTCGCCCTCTCCGACGCCAGCGTGCTGCAATACCTGCGCAGCCCGAAGTGTGCGCGCGTGGACCTGTTCCGGATCGATGGTCTGGCCCTGGAAAACGACGGTGGGTTTCATGGTTGGTTCGCGCGGCAAGTGGGCATTGATCCATGATAGTGCCGGCCTTGCGCCGGGACGTCGTGGTCGATCGACGCACCTGCCATGGGCCGTTGCCACGGTTGAAGACCAAGCCATTCGTGACCTGAATCGCGCTTGCCGGCGTGAGACTGGCGATGATCAGCGCGCGGCCCGAAGCCCGTACCCAGGCCTTGCTGCCCGGCATCGCACGCCAGCGTGTGCGGCCAGGCGCGCGGTTGCGCCGTTGGCCGCGCGCGGCGTCAGCCCACTACCACTTTGGAATGCGGATGCGGCTGATCATCAGTGAGCCGGACAAGGCGAACAGCAGCACCAGCGGATGCAGTGTCAGGCCGAAAATCTTGACGGCGCCGAACCATAGGTCCTCGCGCAGGGCACCGGTCCACGCGGCCACCAGCAGCAGCGCGACCAGCACGACCGACGTCGGTATCGGTGTGCCCTCGAAATGGCTGACCTTGCCGCTGCCGTCGGTCATGGTTTCAGCCGTGACGTTGAAACGTGCCAGCCGTGACACACCACAGGCCACGAAGTAGGCCAGCACGATGCGGTCGAAGAATCCCTGCATGCCGCAGGCGTAGGCCAGCATCGCCGGCGCGACGCCGAACGAGATCACGTCGGCCAGCGAATCGAGCTCGCGCCCCAGGCTCGAGGCCTGCTGGCGCCAGCGCGCGATGCGGCCATCGAGCACGTCAAAAATCAGCGCCGCCAGGATCAGGGCGCCCGCATAGTGGATATGCAGCACATCGGCAGTCTCGACGAAGGTGATGGCGGAAAAAATGGCGCCAACGCCGCACAGGGCATTGCCCAGCGTGAACCAGTCAGCGAGATGGAACTCGCGGATCATCGAAAAGGGTTTGGGGCGTTCGGCGGACATGAAGATCGGCAATCAGCAATTGCCTGCCATTGTGCCGTGTACACAGGCCATTGGGGCGGTCGCGCCGGCCGAGCGGCGCAGCCCCGCACTGCGCAGAACCGGTGTTACCAGCCCCAGAGCAGCTTCTTGGACATCCAGCCTTTGATGCCGTCGGTGCGTTCGACCCGCACCCAGCCGGGCTTGGCGCCGCGGGTGCGCATCAGGTCGTAACGCTCGGCCTTGCCGACCACCTTGTGCTTTGTACTGGGGCCGCTGCGGATATTGGCGATGCGGGCCTTGACGATATGGTGCGGTGTGCGGCCGGTGAGCGCGCGTGCGACCCAGCCCTTGTCGTTCTCGAAATCACGCACCTGCAGCCAGCTGCCCTGGCGCTTGATGACCTGCAGCGGATAACCGCGCTCGAGCTCCCACAGCACATCGTTCTTGGTGCTCGGGCCGGATCGCATGTTCACGATCGAGCCCTTGATGCTGACCATCTCGGCTGCCAGGCTACCGAGGCTGGCGGTGGCGAGGGCAAGGCACAGCCCGGCGATGCTGCAAAAACGGCCAACGGTACGCGTCAAAATCATGTGGTGGTTTCTCCTGAGACGCCCCACTGTAGACCCCGACCTGCGTGCAAAAACCCTGAACCGGCGAAAACAGCGCGATTCGCTTACCGGTGGAAACCTTTTTTGCATCATCTCACTAGCGTGTATCCGATTGATCGCTTAGTGATCGCTGCGATGACCAATCGGCGCTGTTGGCGCATTCGCTCCTGGCAGGCAACACGAGACGCCTTCGGGCGTCCGTGGCGTGCTTATTGCGACAACGCGGCGCCCACGTGCACAGCCACATCGCGATGGGTGGCGAACCAGACACTGCCACGCTCCTGCATGTGCCGGATCAGCTGTTCCAGGATGAACAGTCGCGAACGGTAGCCGATCACATGCGGGTGCATGGTCAGCAGGAACAGGCCGCCTTCGTCCCAGGCGCCGTCGAACTCCCGCCGGAAGATGTCCAGCACCACCTCGGGCGCGGTATAGGGCCGCAGCGCCTGGAAGCGGTTCATGTTGAAGTAGACCGCGTCGTCGCGGATCCACTCGACTGGCAGCTCGACGATGCCGGTCGGCTCGCCATGCTGCTCCAGTTCGTAGGGGTCGTTGTCGGCCATCAGCGAGGAGTCGTACAACAGGCCCATCTCGCGCTGAATCGTCAATGTCGCCGGTGAGAAGTCCCAGGATGGCGTGCGCATGCCGACCGGGCGCACGCCGGTGATCCTGGTCAGGGTGTCGGAGGCGCGCAGGTGCAGCGTGCGTTCGTCCTGCTCGGGCAGGATCGAGTTGAGCTCGTGAATCCAGCCATGCAGGCCGATTTCGTGCCCTTCGGCGACGACTCGGCGCTGTTCGTCCGGATGCAGCAGCGCCGCAACCGCGGGCACGAAAAAAGTGGCCGGCACCTGGGCTTTCTTCAGCAGCTCCAGGATGTGCGGCACGCCGACGCGGCTGCCGTACTCACCCCACGACATGCGGCCAATCGACTGGCCGCCATCGCGCAGTTCATTGGTTTCATGGTCGGAGTCGAAGGACAGCGCCACCGCGCAACGCGCGCCGTCCGGCCAGGCGTCGGGGCGCAGGCTGCGTCCGGCGCGGACCTGGTTGACGCGCTGGCGCCACTCGGATTCCTCCCAGGTCCAGGGTTCGGGTGCTTTGGTCGGGGTTTGGCTCATGGATGCTCCTCGTACAACGGGAAATGGCAGGCCGCCTCGCGCAGCGTGCCGCTGGCGCGCAGCAAGGGCCGCTCCTGCGCGCAGCGCGCCTGTGCGAACGCGCAGCGCTGGTGAAACGCGCAACCCGGCGGCGGATTGATCGGCGAGGGCAGTTCGCCGCTGATCGGTTCGATTTCCTGCACCGGTGCGCCGTGGGCCGCCAGCCGCGGCGCACTGGCCAATAAGGCGCGGGTGTAGGGATGGCGCGGGCTGCGAAAAATGTCTTCGGTGGCGCCGAGTTCGACGATCCGGCCCAGGTACATGATGGCCACCCGGTCGCTGACATGGCGCACCACGCTCAAGTCGTGGCTGATGAACAGCATGGTCAGGTTCAGATCGCGGCGCAATTGCAGAAACAGGTTGATGATCTGGGCCTGGATCGACACGTCCAGCGAGGCGACCGGTTCGTCGCAGATCAGCGCGTCGGGGCGCATCGCCAGCGCCCGCGCAATCGCCACGCGCTGGCGCTGGCCGCCCGAGAACTGGTGCGGAAAGCGCTGCGCCGCATCGGCGTCCAGCCCTACGG
>JBBKVW010000122.1:0-6776 GCA_037968655.1 Burkholderiaceae bacterium | reverse complement strand
ATCGTGATGAACAGCAGCGCCACCAGCATCAGGTAGGCCACCATGACCGGGCGGTCGAGCGTGGAGATCGAGTCGATGATCAGCTTGCCGACGCCGGGCCAGGAGAAGATGGTCTCGGTGACGACGGCAAAGGCCAGCGTCGATCCGAGTTCGAGCCCGAACACCGTCACCAGCGGAATCGCGATCAGGCGCAGCACATGGTGGCGCAGGATGGTCCATTCGCTTTCGCCGGTGGCGCGCGCGAAGCGCACGGTGTCGGTCAGCATCACTTCGCGCGTGCCGGCGCGCGCCAGCCGGATCATCAGCGCCATCTTGAACAGCGCCAGGTTGATCGAGGGCAGCAGCATGTGGGTGAGGCCGTTGGCGGTGAGAAAACTCCACTGCACGCCGAACAGCATGACCGTTTCGCCGCGCCCGCCGGCGGGGAGCAGGCCCAGGTTGACGGCGAACACGAAGATCAGGATCAGGCCGATCCAGAACGAGGGCACCGAGAAACCCAGCACCGATACGCCCATGATGGTCTTGGCGGCCTTGCTGTGTGGCGCGTAGCCGGCGAACATGCCCAGCGGCACGCCGATCAGCGTGGCGCCGAACACCGCCGACAGGGTGATCTCCAGCGTGGCCGGCAGGCGCGACAGGATCAGGTCGAGCACCGGCATGTTGTAGACAAAGGAGCGACCGAAGTCGCCACTGGCCAGGCGCTGCAGGAAGATGCCGTATTGCTGCCACAGCGGCTTGTCGAAGCCGTAGGCGCGGATCGTCTGCTCGCGGATTTCCTGCGTCACGTCGGGCGCGATCATCACGTCGATCGGGTTGCCGACCGCGTAGACGCCGATGAACACCAGCGCCGAGATGACCATCATGACGACCGATGCCTGCAGCAGGCGCTGGATGATGAATGCGAGCAAGTGAATCTGGCCTGGTGCGACGGGCGTTGGGGCAGGGGTGCGGCCGCTTCAGTCCCAGCCGGTCTCGATCAGTTCGCGGGTCTCGGCCACGGCGATGTCCCACATGGCCAGCACGTCTGCATCCGGACGCTGGTACAGGCCACCAAAGTTGCCGTCGCCGATCAGCAGCTTCTTCGCGGCCGGATCGACGCGCTGGTATTTGGCAATGTCGATCATCGGCTTTTGCTCGCTCGGCATGTCCACATTGGCCAGCCGGGTCCAGGGCAGGTTTTCCATCCACGAGGCATGCGAGGCCAGCGGGTCGATCTCCTTGACCTTGGCCGCGGTCTGGGGCGCGTTCCACCAGTTGTGCCACTTGACCTGCACGCCGCGGTTGCGGTCCAGCCATTCAAGGATGGCGCCATGGGCAGGCCCGTTGCCGCCGTGCCCATTGACGATGACGATCTGCCGGAACCCGGTGCGCACCATGTGGTCCAGGATATCGCACATCATGGCGCACAGCGTGGACAGGCGCAGCGACACGGTGCCGGCATAGTCGACAAAACTGGGCGTGAAACCGTAGTTGATGGTCGGGTAGACCGGCACCTGTATCGGCTCGGCCGCCTCGACGGACACCCGCTCGGCCAGGATCACGTCGACACACAGGCTGAGATAGCCATGCTGCTCGGTCGAGCCGATCGGCAACACGGCGCGCTGGTCGCGCTTGACGTGTTGTTCCACCTGCATCCAGTTCATGTCGGCGAGTCGCATGGTTGTCTCTCCTTTGGGTCAGGCCCTGGCGCCGCGGCTTGTTGGCGCGGCCGTTGCGTTTGGCGTCGACGCCGGTCCATGCGCCGTGTGCTCGAACATCGACAGCACCACCTTGGCCAACAGGGCCGACAGGGTTTCGCGTTCGACCAGGCTCAGTGGCGCCAGCATCTCGGCTTCCATCGCGATGAAGCGTGGCATCGCCTGGTCCAGGATGTCTTGCCCCTGGCGTGTCAGCGTCAGGTTCTGCTGGCGCCGGTCGGCTGCGCCGGCGTTGCGCGCAATCAGGCCCAGTTTGACGATGCGGTTCACTGCCCGGCTCAGCGTATTTTTCGGAAATGCGGTCGAGGTGGCGATCTCGCTGGCGGTAACGCCGTCGACCAGTGCCAGGCTATAGATGATCATGAATTCGGCGCGAGAGAGCCCGAAGTGCTGTTCGACCCAGCCGTACAGCGGCGTGTTGTAGCGCAGTGCCAGGTAGTTGAAGCGCGCGGCGAATCCGCACGGATTGCGCCACAGGCGCGCATGCGTGAAGGTATCGAGCCGATGCCGACCCAGCAACTCGGGACTCTGCCTTGTCGGCTGGTTTGGCGGCTTGCGCGGATTGGCGAAATTAGGTTCCAATTGGTACAGTCTTGGGACAATCCGGCAAATGCTAACAAATTCGGACCACCCTGTGAATCACTATTTTCATGTGGTGTTTCACAAGGGAAATGGTCTCTGCATCGAAGCCTGCAAGCAAGGGTTTTCACTCATGCCGAAATACGCTATTAGTTCCAATAGGTATTGACTTGTACGCCGCCGCAGACGTAAATTCGCTATTCCAAGGCCAGCGGTCATCGCCGTGCCAGACACAGGAGACTCTTATGCGCTCATTTTTCACAGGTGTGTTGTTGGCAACCGCAATGGCCACGTCCGCGTTGGCCCAGACCCTGACCATCGGCGTGCGCGGCGGTCCCGATTCGATCGATCCGCACTTCACCGCCACCGGCACCCATGCCGAGGCGCTCAAGCATGTCTACGACACGCTGGTCTGGTCGGGTGACGGGCTCGAGCTGCAACCACGCTTGGCGGTAAGCTGGAAAGCGATCAACGACTCGACCTGGGAGTTCAAGCTGCGCAAGGGCGTGAAGTTCCACGACGGCTCCGATTTCACCGCAGCCGATGTGAAGTTTTCGATCGAGCGCATCCCAGTAGTGGCCGGCCCGAACCCGACGACGATCTACGTGCGCCGGGTCAAGGATACGCGCATCATCGATGCGCACACGATCCTGATCATCACCGACGGTGCGTCGCCCAATCTGCCGAACGATTTCATCCGTCTGTTCATCGTGTCGAGTAAGGCTGCCATTGGTCTGACCAAGGACAACGCCAATGAAGCTTTCAATTCTGGCAAGGCGGCAGTCGGCACCGGTCCTTACAAGTACGTGTCCTGGCAGCCCAAGGGCGATCTGGTGCTGGACCGCTTCGATGGCTACTGGGGCCCGAAGGAGCCCTGGGCGCGCCATGTGCGCAAGGAAATAGCCAATGATGCGGCGCGCGTGGCGCAGCTCAAGGCCGGGCAACTGGACCTGATCACCCGCGTGCCGGCCTCGGACGTGGCCACGCTCAAGCGTGACCCGAAGATCAATGTGCAGACGATCGAAACGGTGTATGTATTCAACGTCGAACTGGACATGCGCGACAAGCTGCAAAACGCCAGCAACAAGGACGGCTCGCCGCTGGCCAAGAACCCGCTGCTGGACCTGCGGGTGCGCCAGGCGATTGATCTGGCGATCGACCGCAAGGGGCTGGCCGAGATCGCGATGGAGGGGCTGGGCAAGCCATCGAGCCAGATGGTGACGCCATCGATCTTTGGCTACAACAAGTCGCTGCCCGAGCGCAAGTACGACCCGGCCGCCGCCAAGAAGCTGCTGGCCGATGCCGGATATCCGAACGGCTTCAAGATTCAGTTCTCGTTCACCAAGGACCGTCTGCCGGGTGACACCGAGGTGGGCACCTCGATCGCGCAGATGCTGGCAGCCATCGGCATCGACGCCACGCCCAATGCGCAGCCTGCGGCGGTGTTCTTCCCGGCGCGTACCCGCGGCGAGTTCTCGATGTCCATGTCGGGCTGGGGCACGCTGACGGGCGAGGCGAACTACACCCTGTCGTCGCTGGCCCACTCCAATGACAAGGAGAAAAAGATGGGTGCCTTCAACGTGCTGGGCTATATCAATCCCGAGATGGACAAACTGCTGCAGGCGGCGGCCGTCGAGATGGATGTGGCCAAGCGCCGCAAGTACCTGGAAGACGCCAATGCGCTGCTCGACAAGGACAAGCAGCGCCTGCCCATCGTTGCAGTCGGCTCGGCCTGGGCGATGCAAAAAGACAAGGTCACCATCAAGCCACGGGTCGACGAAGACACGCTGGCGATGAACATCAAGCCGGTCAAATAATTCCATGGCCGACATCGCCATCGGCCTGCACGGTGGTTGCGGCACGCTCGACCATTCGCTGCAAACGGCGGACGAATGGGCCGAGAGCCGCGCGCATCTGGCGCAGGCATTGCGCGCGGGCTGGCGCATCCTGCGCGCCGGTGGCTCGGCGCTCGACGCGGTACAGGCCACTGTTGTCGTGATGGAGGACAGTCCGCATTTCAATGCCGGTCATGGCGCGGCGCTGACCGAGTCGGGCGAGCATGAGCTGGACGCATCCATCATGGACGGCGCGACGCTGGCGGCCGGTGCGGTCTGCACCGTGCGCCGCACCCGCAACCCGGTCAAGGCTGCCCGTGCGCTGATGGACTCCGGGCGCGCGGTTTTGCTGGCTGGTGTCGCGGCCGACACATTTGCCGAATTGCAGGGCCTGGACGTCGTGCCCAACACCTATTTCACTACCCAGCGGCGTGTGGATTCCTTGCGCTCCCTGCAGAAGAAAGCTGCGGCGGGTTCCTTCATCCCGGCGTCGGAGGCTGAGAAGCACGGCACGGTAGGCGCGGTCGCGCGTGATGCCAACGGCCATCTGGCGGCCGCTACATCAACCGGCGGCTTCAACAACAAGCCCGATGGCCGGGTCGGAGACAGCCCCATCATTGGCGCCGGCACCTATGCCCGCGACGGCGTCTGCGCGGTGTCGTGCACCGGCCAGGGCGAGATCTTCATACGGCGCGTCGCCGCCTATGACCTGGCGGCGCGCATCCACTACGCCGGCCAGGCGCTGGAGGACGCCGCCAAGGCGCTGGTGTTCGAGACCCTGGCCAGCCACGACATCGGCGCCGGCCTGGTCGCGCTGGGCGCGCAGGGCAACCCGGTGGCGCCCTACAACACGCTGGGCATGTACCGGGGCTGGATCACGACCGAGGGTCAACTGGTTGTGGCCACGCACAAGGAATTGCATCCGATGGGGCCGGCCTGAGGCATGGCGCTGACGCAATACCAATCACAGACGCAGTGCAGACGCCATCGCCATCGCCATCGCAACAGCAGATGCGAACGCAAGTCGAACCGATCCTGATCTGGGGCGCCGGCGCCATCGGCGGCATTCTGGGTGCCTACTGGGCGCGCGCCGGTATTCCCGTGTTGATGGTCGATATCGTCCAAGCGCATGTGCATGCCTGCAACACGACCGGATTGAACATCAGCGGGCCGGTGGAGTCGTTTTGCCAGGTCGTACCCTGTGTGACGCCGGCCGAGCTTAGCGGGACCTATTCAACCATCGTGCTGGCCGTCAAGGCCCAGGCCACCGATAGTGCGATGTTGATGCTGGCGCCGCACCTGATGGAAGACGGCTTCGTGCTGTCGGCGCAGAACGGCTTGAACGAGTTGGCGATCGCGCGCGTGGTTGGCACTGAGCGCACGATGGGCTGCTTTGTCAACTACGGCGCCGACTGGCTCGGCCCGGGCGAGATATTGTTCGGCAACCGCGCCGCGGTCGTGGTCGGCGAGATCGACGCAAGTGTGCGAGCGCGCACGCGGCGCATGTTCGCGCTGTTGTCGGTGTTCGAACCCAACGCGGTGCTGACCGACAACATCTGGGGTTACCTGTGGGGCAAGCTGGCCTACGGCGCGATGTTGTTTGCCACCGCGCTGACAAACGACTCCATGAGCGACAATTTTGCCGATCCGCGGCGTTTCGTCGTGTTCGACCGTCTGGCGCGCGAAGTCATGGCGGTGGCCGCTGCGCGCAAGGTCACGCCCGTGGGCTTCAACGGCTTCGACCCGGCCTGTTTTGCGCCGGGGTCAGCCGAGCAGGGCGCACGTACCTCGATTGCCGCGCTGGCAGAGTTCAACCGCCACACAGCCAAGACCCACTCCGGCATCCACCGCGACCTGGCGGTGCGCAAACGCAAGACCGAGGTTGACCCGCAAATTGGCGTGATTGCCGAACTCGGCGCCGAGGCGGGTATCGACACGCCGGCCATCCGCAAACTGGTCGCGCTGATCCACGACATCGAGGACGGCAGGCGGCCGATGGCGTATGAGACCTTTGCCGAACTGATCGCCGTGTGCGAGGCCACGGCAGCGCCCGTTTCACAAAAGACCTGAGCGCGTTCTGACCGGGGCCGCGCATTTGGCCTCGATTGCATCCTCCTATTTGAGCGACCACCATGAACCCAGACTTTCACGGCAAGACCGCCATCGTCACCGGCGCGGCACACGGCTTTGGCCGTGCCATTTGCCTCGCATTGGCCGAACAAGGTGCCCATGTCTGGGCACTTGACGTGGTGGCCGACGAACTGGCGCTGACGGCCCGTCAGTGTGCCGACAAGGGTGTCGGCAGCTGCCAGGCCCGTGCGGTCGACATCACCGATGCCCATGCGGTTCAGTCGCTGGTGGCCGAGGTCTGCGCACGCCATGGTCAGGTCGACATTCTGGTCAACAACGCTGGCGGCGTGCTGGGCCAGGTCGGCCGCCCGCTGGAGACTGTGACTCCTGTCGAGTGGAACGCCATACTCGCCGTCAACCTCAGCGGCGCCTTTTACTTGTGCCAGGCCGTAGCGCCCGGCATGAAGGCGGCCAAATACGGCCGCATTGTCAACATCTCCAGCGGCGCCGGCCTCACCGTCAGCCTGACCGGCATCCAGGCTTACGCGGCCTCCAAGGCCGGCATCATCAGCCTGACCCGCCAGTTATGCCACGA
>JBBKVW010000121.1:0-4604 GCA_037968655.1 Burkholderiaceae bacterium | reverse complement strand
TCGCGGGGCACGTAGTTCTGCAGCGCCTGGTTGTTCAGTACGTCGCCGAGCGAGCGGGCGTTTGAGATCGACTCGATCTGCCGTTCCAAGCCCACGATTTGCTGGTACTGGTTCTCAATCTGCGTAAGCCCATTCATCACGTCCAGCACGGCCTGGACGATCGCCGTGACGTCGATCACGGGAATGCCCGCGCGCGCAGGGACGCTGACGAACATCATCAACACGCCTGCGGCGAAAGCGACCAGGCTAGAGCGGGCTTTGGAACGATTCATGAGATGTACTTCCCTGGTTTGAAAAGGCGGTCGAAACTTCACGTTGAAACTCCGCCACGCTGAGCGACGCGTTGATATGCGGCGCGGGCACCATTCGCAGCCGCTCCGCCAGCGGACCCCACACCGCCTGCGGCCCGTCCAGCGACATAGGCGACGCCGCCGCCACGTCCCATACTTCCGCCGGAGCCTGAAGCGGCGGCCGCCGCACCCGCGCGACCGCCCAATCGCGTCGCAACGACCGCGTTGCTGATCATTTGTGCTCCGGTTTGAATGGACGCGCCGCCAGTGAGGCTGGATGCGAGTGATGGTGCTTGGTACAGCACGATGGCCAGTAGGCACATGACCGCCAGGTAAGTGCCGGCGGCTTCGAGCGCACCTACCGACCCAGGGACGCCAGCGACGAATGCGCTTCCCTCTCCGATGGCAGTAACAACCCGGTCAGAGACATACAACGACATCCCCAAGGCAAAGAAAACGAACCAAGACAGAACAACTGCGCTCAGTACGAAGGAAAGCCAGCTATCGAAGAACCGCGCGGTAGGCTTGAACAGCAGGCAGAGTATTGCCAGCGGGCCGATAGCGAGCGCAAACGTCAAGATGAGCTTGCCGAGCAACGCCACGAAAGCGCCGAGTACCAGGAAGATCGTCGTGCCAAGCGAAAACAACAGACTTGCGAGTACCAAGTCGAGCCTGAACACTCCCGCGTCCTTCCACAACAGGGCAAGTTGTTCGTTCGCCGCAGTATTGGCTAGGTCCAAGGCCCCGAACGCAGTGGTGGCGACAACTGCCCGAGGCGCCACAAATAGCGTTGCCAAGCCGTCCTGCAAACCAGTAGCTGCCGCGGCTACATTGCCGCTGTAGTAAAGGCCAGGCAGCGCAAACGACAGAATGGCACCAACCTTGACCATCTTCCATGCGAAGGTTCCGACAGGCTCTGGGGCTTCGCCTCGCATGACCGCCAAGCCATAGATCACGATGTAAACCGTCACGAGCAGCAGCGCGACTGGCACAAGCCCAACAGCTAGGTCACCTGACACGCGCGCAGCATAGCCAAGGAAGAAAGCGTTGAACCATGTTTCGAGCCTGGCGAACATGGCGCGTTACTCCACCGTGCCCATACCGCCAGGTACGCCTACAGAAGCAGGTTCGCACTTACGCGAGGGCGCACGCGACTCGCAGTTCAGCCAAACGCCGTTGAGCTTGACTGTCCAGAACCGCGAGCGCTTTGTTTTGCCTAGACTTGAGGGAACGCAGCCGGTCTCGGAGAGGTATGTCCCGCGGCACTCCATCAATCCCTGTGAACCTTCGATCATGAAGACCTCGCCACTGGCAGACGGCGGTGGCAATTTGGCACCGCCCTTGATGTAGCGCTGTGTGGCAGGCGTGAGTGGCGGCGCTTCCACCACCCTCTTCCCATTGACGATCTGCACGGCTTCATTGCCTGGGAATGCTGGGCCGGTGTATTGGGCGTTGGCTGTCGTTGTGGCAACGGCGAGAAGCAGACCAATTGTTGCGACGGGGGTAAATGTATTCATGCTGCTTTCCTGGCAAAAATGCGCCGATCGCGCACGCGTTGATAGAACAAGGGAAGCCACGTTGTCGGTACGTCACCGAACTCAGCGCGGATCTGATCAAGCAGCTCGACGTTGTCAGTGGTCGAGCTGAGGACCGCTAGATAGTCGTCCATGCCGCCGAGGTCAAACTCGCACTGGACCGAGTCCCGGCCCTGCTTACACAGAAAGCGTCTGGACCCCGTCGCTCCGAGCGACTTGACGATGGCAAATTCTGCGTCGGTCAGACCAAGGCCACCCACGTACGCGTCGCGGTCGGCGTCCGCGTTGGGCAGAATTAGCTTGGTCACCGATTGCTCAATCATGGTGCGACCGTTCTCGTTCGAGAGCAGGTCGGCGACTTCCTGCGTGTCGAAGATGCCCAGCCCGTTCATCTTGCGGATGGTCTTCTGCTTGTGTTTGACGAACGGTGCAAAGGCCGGGTCGCCAAGCGCCTTCCAGCACTCCGCAACGTGGTAGATCATGGGTTCGCCATTGACCAGCTCATCCATCACGTTGAGCAGATACATCATGATTGGCGTGCGAATATTTGGGCTGCTGAGCACATCCGTGTAGTCAAAGCCGATCGCCATGTGGCTGCGCAGGTCGCCCAAGCGATCGTCGGCCATGTCGAACACCCAACCCAGCTCACCGCCTCGGCACCACCTGCCCATTCGGTCATAAAGGCTGTTGGCCCCGGAACGCGGCAAAGACTGGCGCACCGTGCTGAACCACCGAAGCTCAGGTTGGAGTGCGGCGACGGTCGCGACGGCTCGCGCGATGGCCTCGTGATCATTCGGCAGCAGTGGCAACTCGGGAGATGCGATGCACTGTTTGACGAGTTCGGTCCAGAACCCAATGCGCTCGGGGGTCACTTCACGCTGGAGCGGATTGCAGCCCGTGGGTTGGTTGCGCTCAAAGGTGTAGAAAACGCCGCCCAGGGCACGGATGACGATCTCGGTATCGCGGTCCAGGCTGAAGCTCACCACACGGGGTCGCACCGACCACTTCGGGGTCAGTGCCAGCAGGCCGGTCAGTAGCGTGGTTTTTCCCGAACCGGTCGAGCCGATCACGATGGTGTTGCCCGGCAGCTTCTTGCCTTCACTGTCTTCGCCGTCCGGACTTGCGTGCAGATTGAGATAAAACGGATTGCCGGCAGGCGTGCGCATCAACGCCAGGGCTTCGCCCCATGGGTTGCCGTCACGCTTGCCTCTCAGAAAATTGTGGCCACAGGTGAGAGCTGCGAAGGCGCGGCTACTGATCGTGGCCTTGCGCGGACGCCACTGAAAGTTGCCGGGCTGCTGCGAGAACCAGGCGGCATCGGCCACCAGGTCGACCGGCACCAGTTCCATGGCGGTCGTTTCCGTCAATGCACCAACGGCGCTTGCCGCACGCTTGCTGCATTCTCCCTGCGTGTCGCCGAACACCGCCAGCGTATAGCTGTACTCGCCCATGGCGAACTGTCCGTCCCCCAGCTGGTCGAGCGCGACATCCATCGCTTCGATTTGCGTGACCACCACGTCGTCGGAGGCGAGCAACTGGTCGCGCTGCGTGGTCAGTGCGGCCATCGCCTGTCGGCGCGGCAGACTGGAGAAGCTCTGCGTTTCGATGAACTCCGAGTCTTCGTAGAGCAGCGCACCGAGGGTGCCGGGTTCGACCTGGCCGGCGAACTCCTTGATGGACAGCATCGTGGCATAACGCCGGCGCACTCCTTGCGTTATCTCCAGCATGCCGCCGCCAAAGGTCAGGCGCGCGTCTGGCAAGACCTGGTAGGCCGGGCTAGTGGGAAAGCGGACCTTGCGCCACACCCCGTTGATGAGGAAGGAGAACAGCTCACCGGACTCCCAGAACAGATTTCCGTCCTGTTCGTAGCAGCCGAGCAAGGTCGGGCCGAACTCGCGCAGGCTGCGTTCGATGAGTGCGCCCTGCTGCTCCATCGCGGCCAGCGTCTGGGCTTGGTGGTCGACAAGGCTCTGCAACGTCCTGGAGCCGCGCGCGCTGCGCTTGGCCAGCTCTGACGAAAACGGTCGATAAAGCAGTGTGATGTACAGCTCGTTGGACATCATCGGCGCGGCGCTGATGCGATCCTGGTACGCCTTGGAGAATGCTGCGCTGAAATCCGGCTTGATAGCGTCTCTCAAACGGTCATGGATGCGCCGATGGATGCGGTGGTGGTACACCGCCGTGCGTCCTGCGGGGAGGTTACGCAGCACGTTGCACCAGGCATCGTGCCGGTCCTTGATGAGGTTGAACTCGGCACTCTCGAAGGCCACGCCATCGATGCGCCAGACCCGCAGGCAGTCGCCCGAGCGCGTCGCGGTGTCGTGCTCTGTCAGCGGCGCGCCGATCGAGACGAACTCTCCAACGTTGGACTCCTTGCCCGCGCGCTCCCAATAGCGTGGGGTGGCCGGATTGGAACCAGTGATGCCGAATCTAGCGGCGCCAAACATTGCGTCCCCCTCGGTAGTCCACAGGCGCGTAGCTGCGCGCGCCGTTGCGCAACACTCTGTTCGGGTTGCGCACTGAAAGTTTCAATTTGAGAGCCATTTGCATGAGTCGCTGATCGTCATGGTTTGTCACGACGCGCATCCATACGTAGCAGGCCGTGAGCGAGCCGAAGATGACAGGGGCGAAGCGCCAGTTCACCATCGTGGACAGCCACATGCCCGAGACGAAGCCCGGCAGCATCAAAACCACCAAGGGAACCAGCGGCACCCCGAACTTCATCGGAGGGCGTGTCGCGCCTTTGAACACGGTCTCCAACATGTAATTCGCCCAGATC
>JBBKVW010000120.1:0-20122 GCA_037968655.1 Burkholderiaceae bacterium | reverse complement strand
ACCAGGCGCTTGAACGGCTCGCTGGAACTGCTGTCGATCGCCAGATGTGCCAACCGGTCGACCGGCGCCAGACCCCGCCGCGCAGACTCGGACAGCCATTCGCGCACGATGTCCCGGTTTTCCGCCACCTTGTTCAGAAAGCTGCGGCGCAGGCCTTCGTCGCGGATGTTGCGCACGGCATCGAGCAGCAGCGCGTAGGCCTGTTGCAGCGCCTTCCATGCCGCATCACGCTGGCCATTGACGCGCAGGGCGCGTGCGTGACACAACCAGATCGCCTGGCTCTGACCGAATTCGGCCCGTCCATACGACTGCGCCGCATGCCATCGGGTGACGCGGCGGGTGGCGCGCAATGCGGCCAGCGCATCACCCCTTTGCATCAGCGCGCGAGCCAGCAGGATCTGCAGGGTCATATGCCGGGGCTGACTCTGGTCGTCCGCCTTCCTCAGGCCGGCGCGCACCGCCTTGACTGCTGCGTCGCTGTCACCTCGGGCAAGTGCCCATTCGGCGGCCCACATAAGCCGGTCGGCGTGGCACTGAGGAAAGACAACGGAATCAACCAGCGCGTCGTATGCGGGCCACCACTGCTCGACCGCATCGAGATCGCCCAGCTGGATCAACCGACTGATCTCGGCGCCCCGGTTCAGGGCCAGAAAATGCGGCAATCCGAGCCGCTCGGCCGATTCCGCTATCGGTTTGCCGCGCCGAGTGGCCTGCCGATATAGGCCGAGTTGCACCAGCGCCACGCATTGATTGGCCAGCGCAAGACCGCGCCCCATCACCTGCCCGGCACGCTCGAATGCTGTCTCCGCCTGCCGCAGCAGCTCCATTCGATCGGCGATGTCGTTGCTGCTGAAACTCTGCACCTGCAACGCATTGCCCAGGCCACAGAAGTCTCCCGCAGCGCGCGCCAGCGTCACGGCCTGTTTCGCCGCCGCGTGCGAATCGGCCGGCTGCCCCAGCCTGTCGTGGGCAAAAGCCGTGAGCCATAAACTGCGGCCCCGACCGACCCGCTCACCGAGTTGCTCGAAGCGCTCGCGTGCGTTGCGCGCATTCTCCAGCGCGGCCGCCTGCTGCCTGGCGCGCAGCTGCGCCTCGCCCAGCCGCAGCAGGCCATGCGCGACCAAGGCCGCGTTGTGCGCCGTGTGGGCGCTGTGCAGTGCCTGCTGCGCGATTGGCACGGCATCGTCGACGCGTCCACGGCGCATCAACACCAGCGCCTCGCTGTCCCTGGCCCGCGTGACCATGACTGGATCGGGGCGTGCATCGGCCAACGCCCGCATCGACGCGGCCGCGTCCGCAGCTTCCGCCAGCCTCCCTTCGGCAATCAGTGACTCGACCTGCAACGCAATCAACTCCATCCGAATGGACGCCGCCAGTTGCCGGCCCACAAGCGCCTGCCGGCAGCGTTCGATCGCCGCCGCATGCTGGCCGTTCCAGGCCAACGAACGAATGTGCTGCACAACGATTGCCGTTGCAGATGCCTGGTCCGCCATGTCAGCCCCCCGTCCTTGCGGTGGCACCTTGTAGCGCCTCGACCAGCGCACCAACCCGGATCGGCTTGGTCACGTAATCATCCATGCCAGCCGCCAGGCAGGCCTCGCGATCGCCCTGCATCGCGTTGGCCGTCATCGCAATGATGCGCGGGCGCTTCTCCGCCGGCCATTTTCCGGTGATCCGGCGCGATGCTTCCAGTCCGTCCATTTCGGGCATCTGCACATCCATCAGGATCACGTCGTAGGTCTGGCGCTCGACGCATTCGACCGCTTCGACGCCATTGCTGGCCAGATCGGCCCGATAGCCCATTTGCTGCAACAGGCGCATGGCCAGCTTCTGGTTCACCACGTTGTCCTCCGCCAGCAGGATGCGCAGCGGATGGCGTTTGGCCAGGTCTGCGTCGATCTTCGGCTTGACGGCTGCGGCCGCCGGCTTGGGTGCGTCGCCATCACCCAGCAGACCGACCAGCGTGTCGAACAACTGCGACTGGCGCAACGGCTTGCCCATGTAGGCCTGGAACAGCCCTTGGGTATCGCCTGCCTCACGCCGGCCGAGCGAGCTGAACAACACCAGTGGCAGGTCCGGTCGCAGCGTGCGAACCTTGCCAGCGAGCGTCAAGCCATCCATCTCGGGCATGTGCATGTCAAGCACGGCGAGGTCGAATTTTTCCTCATTCTTCAGCCAGCCCAGCGCCTTGGCGGCCGAGTCGGTATCACGCACCACCATGCCCCATTTGCCGCTTTGCAGCGCCAGCACCTTGCGGTTGGTTGCGTTGTCGTCCACCACCAGCATCTGCTTGCCAGCCAGCGCCGGTTGCTGGCCCAGAAAATCGCGCCGGTTTGCGCTCGGCGACTCGGCAACAGGCGCGACGATGGAAAAACGGAAGATCGAGCCCTTGCCGGGTCCATCACTGGTGGCGGTCATCGTGCCACCCATCAACTCGGCCAGCCGCTTGCTGATCGCCAGCCCCAGGCCAGTGCCGCCGTACTTGCGTGTCGTCGACGAATCGGCCTGCGAGAACGACTGGAACAAGCGCGACATGCCCTGCTCGGACAGGCCGATGCCGGTGTCGCGGATGGCAAAGACAACCTCCACACCGCCTGCGGCCGGCTTGGCACTGACCGTCAGCACCACCTCCCCTTGCTCCGTGAACTTGACGGCATTGGCCAGCAGATTGAGCAGCACCTGGCGCAAGCGCGTCACGTCGCCGTTCACCGCCACTGGCACCTCGCCCTCATACAGATAGGCCAGGTCCAGGTGCTTCTCGCCAGCGCGGGTGCTCATCAGGTCCAGCGCCGCCTCCACGCATTCGCGTATGTCGAACGGATGCGCCTCGATGTCCATGCGCCCGGCCTCGATCTTGGAGAAATCGAGGATGTCGTTGATGATGGTCAGCAGTGCATCGCCCGAGTCGCGGATCGTCGACGCGAAATCCCGCTGCTCGTCGTTCAGTGTTGTGTCCAGCAGCAACCCGCTCATGCCGATCACCGCGTTCATCGGCGTGCGGATCTCATGGCTCATCGTGGCCAGGAAGCTGCTTTTTGCTTCGTTGGCGGCCTCTGCCGCCGCACGGGCTTCCTGCGTCTCGCGGAACATGCGGGCGTTCTGGATCGCGATAACAGCCTGGTCGGCAAAAGTCTCGAGCAGCGAGATCTCCTTGGCGGCGAAACCGGTCGCAGGCATGCGGATGGCGTACAGAAAACCCACCGGACGACCTTCCCATGCCATTGGCGCCAGCACCTGCGAATACGCTCCGAGCGACAAGGGCGGCTGGTTCAACCATTGCGCCACCGCGCGCAGGTCGCGACCGGTTGCGGGATCGAGCGCATTGACGACATGGATCGGCTTGCCCCGCAGGATGCCGACTCCATACGACGCGGCAGGAACTCTGGCGCTGTAAAAAGCTTGCAGCGCAGGCAATGCCGAGCCATGGTGCGCCGCCAGCTCGACAAAGCCGTCGTCGCCAACCAGCACGATGCCCTGCTCCGAGCTGCTGAACAACTTCTCGCAACTCGCCAGTATCTTGTCGAAACCGGCTTCGCATCGGCCACCGATCCGCTGATCACCTCCAGCACCTCGGCCGTCGCCGTCTGCTGCTCCAGCGCCTCCTTGGTGTCGTTGAACAAGCGCGTGTTCTGGATCGCGATCACCGCCTGGTCGGCAAAGGTCCTGAGCAGGTCGAACTGGTGATCGGAAAAACCTCCAGGCTGGCTGCGCGTGACGCTGATGACCCCAACCGCGGCGCCTTCGTGCAGCAGCGGCACCAGGATTTGGCTGCGCCAGCCCCGGTTGCGCGCCAGTTTGCGCAATCCTTCGGACATGCCCTCGGCCGCTTCAGTGTCTTCGACGATGTAGGGCTTGGCCGTCAGCAGCGGCTGGTAAATCGAATCGGACCCCATCGGAGCCGGGAAGAAGCTCAGCAAGGTCTTGTCGCCCGCCTCGGTCGTCTTCGTGTATGCCGCACAGTGCACCATGTCGTTCACCAGCCGCAGCAACGTCGCTGAAAAGCCGCCGATCAGCTTGCACGCGCTGTGCACGATGGCATCGAGCACCGGCTGCACGTCCTCCGGCGAGCTGGCAATCACGTTGAGAATCTCGGCGGTTGCCGTCTGGCGCTCCAGCGACTCCTGCGTCTCGTTGAACAGGCGCACGTTCTCGATCGCGATCACCGCCTGGTCGGCGAAGGTCTCGACCAGCGCAATCTGGCGCGGCGTAAACGCCTCCACATGGTGGCGCCACAACGCAAACACACCCATCACCTTGCCGTCGCGCAGCAGCGGCACGGCGACGATCGAGCGATAGCGTTCCAGTGCCTTGCCGCCATAGGCATATTCCGGGTCGGCCTCGACGTCCAGGATGTGGACAGTGCTCCCCTCCAACACCGCACGCCCGGTCGCTGATCCGCGCCCCGGGGCAATCGGGTGCGCGGCCACGTATTCCATGAACGCCTTGTTCGGGCCATCGGACGCCGCAAGGTGCATCACGCCGCCCAGTTGGCGAAAGATCATGCCGGTCTGCGCGCCGCACAGGCGCACCGCGCTCTCGACCAGGGTGCGAAACACCGGATCGAGGTCGAAGGTCGAGCGGGAGATGACCTGCAGCACCTCCGACGTCGCGGTCTGCTGCTCCAGCGCTTCCTTGGTTTCGTTGAACAGGCGCACGTTCTCGATCGCGATCACGGCCTGGTCGGCAAAGGTCTGCAGCAGTTGCACCTGGTGCGGCGAAAAGCTGCCCGGCTCGCGCCGTGTGACGCTGATCATCCCGATGGATTGCGCACCGCGAACCAGCGGACAGAACACAGCGCTGCGCCAGCCGCGTGCCTTGGCCACCTGGCGCATGTCATCGGCTACGTTGTCCTGAGTCGCAGCATCGTCGATCTGCACGATCCGTCCGTTCCGAATCGACTCACCGACACCGAACTGCGTCATCCGGGCCGGAAAAAAGGCGCGCAGTGCAGCATCGCCCTGCGGCGTCGTCGGGGTGAAGGCAACCAGGTGCAGCATGTCGTCGGCGATGCGCGCCACCATGGTCGAGAAGCCAGCCAGCAGCCGGTTCGAACTGGCCGCGATCGCGTCGAATACCGGCTGCACGTCGTCGGGAGACCCGGCGATCACCTTCAGAATCTCTGCCGTTGCGGTCTGGCGCTCCAGCGCCTCGTTGGTTTCCCGGAACAGCCTTGCATTTTGAATCGCGATCACCGCCTGGTCGCAGAACGTGCGCAGCAGGGCAATCGCCTTGTCCGAGAACGGTCCGGTCACATCGCGTCCGACAAAGATGGTGCCAATGCCCTGGCCTTCCCACAGCATCGGCGCAAACAGCACCGATCGGATCTGGGTGGCCTTGCATCCGTTTCGGGTTACCGGAGGCACTTCGTCGGCGCTTGCATCCGGGTAATGCATGACCCGGCGATGCACGATGGCGGCGCCCGAGCCGGAAGCATCACCTGCCGGGAACGGCTGCAGGCGCTCCAGTTCCGCGCGCCCCGGTCCATCATAGGCACCGATCCACAGATTGCCGTCCTGGCCCACCAGATTGATGCCGATCTGTGTCCCGCCAAACAGGTGTCTGCAGCTTTCCAGGATCTTGTCGAACACTGGCTGGGTATCGGCTACCGAACTGCCAATAACCTCCAGCACTTCGGCCGATGCTGTCTGCTGTTCCAACGCCTCCTGGGTCTCGTTGAACAAGCGCGTGTTCTCGATCGCAATCATGGCCTGGTCGCGGAACGACTCAGCCAGCGCGATCTCCTTCGCACTGAAGGCGCCGTAGCGCAACCGGATGATGTTCAGCGTGCCAACGCACTCGCCATGGCGCAACAGCGGCAACATCAGACAGGCCTTGATGCCAATCTCGTCGAACAGCTTCTGTTCGTGCAACGGCAGCTTGACGGCAGACCAGTCTGGCAGGTGCAAGGTGGTCTTGTCACGGATCACGCGTGAAGGGAAATTCGCCGCGGGATCAATTGCGATACGGCTGCGGTCGATGCCCGAACGCAGTCCCTGCTTGTCGGCGCTGGCCGCCGACCAGAACGCTTTCGCATCGCACTGCCCCATCACGACGCGATCGCAGTCGATCAACGCTATTGCGGAGCTGACAATGGCATCGAACACCGGTTGCACGTCGGTCGGTGAGCTGCTGATGACGCGCAGGATGTCGGCACCCGCCGTCTCACGCTGCAAGGCCTCCTGCGTCTCGTTGAACAGCCGCGCATTCTGGATCGCGATCACCGCCTGGTCGGCGAAGGTACGCAGTAGGCCGGACTCCTTTTCGGTGAACGGCGTCGGCGGAATCCGGCTCACATGAATCGTTCCGATTCCCCGGCCTTCCCACAACATGGGCGCGATCAGCATCGAGTAGTTCGCCATGTCCCGAGCCATCTGCCGCATGCCTTCGGGCACTTTGGGTCCATTGAGCATATCGGGGTAATGCACCACCTGCCGCTTGCGGATCGGATAGGCCTGGTACGACTGCGCCAGCGGGCGCGGAAACTCCCGGTCGAGGTAGGCCCGCACCTCGCCGCTCGTCCACCCTTGCTGCGCTGCGATCGCCTCGTGCCGCACCATGCCGTCATCGTCCACCAGCGAGATGATGGTGTTGTTGCCGCCGAACAGTTTCTGGCAGCTCTGCACGATCGCCTCGAACACCGGCGCCGTGTCGGACACCGAATTGCTGATAACGCCCAGCACTGCGGCAGACGCGGTCTGCTGCTCCAGCGCCTCTTGCGTCTCGTTGAACAAACGCGTGTTCTCGATCGCGATCATCGCCTGGTCGCGGAACGATTCGGCCAGCGCGATTTCCTTGTCGCTGAAGGTCGATACCCGCATGCGCATCAAGGCCAGAACGCCGATACGGCTTCCCGCACGCTGCAGCGGCAGCATCAAACTGGACTGAACTCCGATCGATTCCCGCAACTTGCGCTCGTGCTCCGGCAGTTCGCTCGTGGACCAGTCCGGCAAATGCAGGATCGTGCCGGCACGGATCACCTGCGACGGAAAGTTTGCCGTTGTGTCGATCGCAATGCGCTGGGTCGCGGTAAAGTTCCGCAGCCCGTTGGTGTCGGCGCTTGCCGCGGTCCAGAAAGCCGCATCGTCGCAGCGCAGGATGACGGCCCGGTCACAGGCAATCAGCCGCACGGTCGAGCCGACGATCGCGTCGAACACTGGTTGCACGTCGGTCGGGGAACTGCTGATGACACGCAGGATGTCGGCGCTGGCGGTCTCGCGCTGCAATGCTTCCTGCGTCTCGTTGAACAGGCGCACGTTCTCCATCGCGATGGCTGCCTGGTCGGCGAACGAGGTGACCAGCTCGATTTCCTTGTCGTTGAACGCCTTGACCTCCGGCCGGCCCAGCGTCAACACGCCAATCGCCACGCCTTCGCGCAGGATCGGCATCGCCAGCAGCGTGCGGTAACCACCGACCTGCTGTACGTCGCCGCGCCCATACTGGGTGCGATCGGTCGTGTCCTCCACCTGCACGGCAGACCCGGCGGCGACGGCGCGCGCAGTCACCGATTGCCGGTCGCGCAGGTCGATCGGATGCGCGGCGAGGTGCTCGATCAGGGCGGGCGTGGCGCCGAACAGGCCGGCCGGCCTGGCAAAGTCGCCGTCGATCTTGAAAATCACGCCCATCCAGGCATGGCACAAACGCGCCGCCGTGCCGATCAACGTATCGAGCACTGCACCGAGGTCGAACGTCGTGCGGCTGATCGCCTTGAGCACGTTGGCGGTCGCGGTCTGGCGCTCCAGTGCCTCCTGCGTCTCGTTGAACAGCCGTGTGTTTTCGATCGCGATCATGGCCTGGTCGCAGAACGACTCTGCCAGTGCGATCTCCCTGGCATCGAACGCGCCGGTGCGGGTGCGCAACAACCCCAGCAGGCCGAAACACCGGCCATCGCGCAACAATGGCAGCGTCAACGACGATCGGATACCGACCTTGTCAAACACGTTCTGCTCGTGCGGTGGCAGCTCGATCGCCGACCAGTCAGGTTGGTGAATCGTTGTCTTGTCCCGAATCACCCGCGACGGAAAATTAGCTTCTGGATCAATCTTCACGTGCGCATGGTCCAACACACCCCGGTGCCCCGAAGCGTCGGCCCGCGCAACCACCCAGTAGTCAGTCTCGTCCGTTAGGATGAAAACCGCCCGATCGCAGGTGATCAGCGATATGGCAGTTTCCACAATCGCATCGAATACCGGCTGCACATCGGTCGGCGAGCGGCTGATGACGCGCAGGATGTCGGCGCTGGCGGTCTGGCGCTGCAGGGCCTCCTGGGTCTCGCGGAACAGCCGCGCGTTCTGGATCGCGATCACCGCCTGATCGGCGAAGGTCTTGACCAGGGCCTGCTCCTGGGGGCTGAACCCAAGAGTGTCGCTGTAGGCGGGATCGATGTTGCGTGTCAGCCCGATGGTGCCGATGCCCTGGCCTTGCCAGAACAGGGGAACGATCAGCACTGAATAGTTCACCCCCGTGCGCTGGGCCATCAGGCGATAAAAGGGCGGCACATCCGTGCCATTGAGCACATCGCGCCATTGAATTGGCTCGCCGCACTTGAACACCATCTCGGCCACGCTGCCTGCAAGCGGCACCGGATACATTGCCCGCAGCGCCACCTCGATCTGGGCCACCGTCGCATCGCCCAGCTGAGCGCGCCCGGCAAGCGTCCAATGCATCCGTTCCAGTTCCACCATGCCTGCATCATTGACCTGGCCCAGGAGAATGGACGAGGCCGACAGCAAATGTTCGCTGCACTCGAGAATCTTGTCGAACACCGGGCCGGGATCGTCTCTCGAACTTCCGATGACCTGCAGCACGTCGACGGTTGCCGCGTGCGCTGCCTGTGTGGCCAAGGATTCAGCAGCCCGGGCATCGGCGGCCAGACGCAGCTTGTCGGCGTCACGCACGTGCGCCAGTACCAGCGTTGCGTGTGTTGCGAGCGTGTCCAGCACTACATGCTCCGACTCCTCAAAGCGGCCGCGCCGCCCGTCGATGTCCGCATACAGAACAACTGAAATGTCCCGGCCCGCAACCAAGGGAACCACCAGACACGAGCGCTGATCCTTCGACGCTGCGCCATGCGGCCCGTAACGCAGGCAGCTGGCGCCGCTGGCTTGGGCTTCGCGCAGCCAGGGCAATACGGCCTGCACCAGCGCCTGGACATCCTCGTTCCGTGGCACGCGCGCCGCGATGACGGATGGCTCATCGCTTGCCAGGGAGACCAGCAGCAGCCGCTGCGCGCCCAGGCAAGCAGCAGCTTCCTGGACCAGCCGTTTGAACAATGCCGCTTCAGTGGTCTGCTGGTGCAGGCGCAGGACGGCAGCGGGCAAATCGGGAGTCCCGGTTTGTTTCTTTGTCTTAACGGTCATCGGGCGCCTTCAACTGACTATGAGACAGGAATGCCATCGGCCGCAGTATCGGAACCCCGCACCACGGACTCAACACCAATAAATCGTCATTGCTGCTGACCAGCATGTCTGCGCGGCAGACCTGTACCAGTGCCTGGAATTTGTTGTCCATGGCATCGCGACAGGCAGGGCTCAAGCCATCCTCATCGGCCTGCGTCACGGGAAAGAAATGCAGGTGCGCGCGCAGCATGGCGGCGAATTCCAGGCGGGCTTCGGGCGCGAGGTAACGGTCAAAACGCGCACGTTGCATGACCCGCTCGAGCTCAAGCCAGGTGGGAACCGATGCACAAACGTCACAACGCGCCAGGGCCTGCAACAAGGCCTGGTGCGGCACCGAGCCGGGCTTGAGCGCCGCGCTGACCAGCGTGCTGTTGTCGATGACGACGCGTCTGGGCAGGCTCATTGTCATACTTTCGCCCTAGCGGCAGCAGTGCTGACGCACGGAGGTGGCCTGGATGCTCACCGGGAACCCTTCGACGCTCGGGCTGCCGTGCTCATCGCAGTTCATGAACCAGCCGATTGATGTCATCGTCCGAAAGCTCCGCTGCCGCCGGTGTGGCAAGTCGGCCGGCTTTTTCGCTCCAGGCCTGCAGCGCGTCGACTGCTTTGCTGCGGCGTACGCGCACATCAAGCAATTCCTCCATGTCCTGTGGCGACACGATAAAAGCGGCCGGCCGGCCGTGGCGGGTGACTGTGACCGGCTCGCGCCGCGCCATATCGAGCAACTGGCCGAAACGATTCTGGGCTTCAACAGATGTGACGGAAATCATGCAAACGCTCCCAAAAAGTGATTTGTGTACAGTTTAGCCATAATAGCTAGTATTGCCATTTCCATCACGCTTCCTGCCGACCCGTCGCCTGCATCAACGCCTCGACCAGCGCATCGACCCGGATCGGCTTGGTGACATAGTCGTCCATGCCGGCGGCCAGGCATTCTTCGCGGTCGCCCTGCATGGCGTTGGCCGTCATTGCGATGATGCGCGGGCGTTGCTCAGGCGTGTACTTCGCCGTGATGCGGCGCGACGCCTCCAGCCCGTCCATCTCCGGCATCTGCACATCCATCAGCACCACGTCATACGTCTGGCGTGCCACGCTCTCGATCGCCTCGATCCCGTTGCTCGCCAGGTCGGCCCGGTACCCCATCTGCAGCAGCAGCCGCATCGCCAGCTTCTGGTTCACCACGTTGTCTTCGGCCAGCAGGATACGCAGCGGGTGGCGCTTGGCCATCTCGGAATCGATGCGCGGCTTGACCGGCGCGGTAGCCGGCCGCGGCGCTGTGTCGTGTGACAGCAATCCGACCAGCGTGTCGAACAGCTGGCTCTGGCGCAGCGGTTTGGCCAGCGTGGCGGCAAACGGGCCGTCGTCCGCTTCCTTGCGCCCCAGCGAGCTGAACAGCACCAGCGGCAGCTTGAAGCCCGCGTCCTGTATCTCCTTGGCCAGCATCGCGCCATCCATCTGCGGCATGTGCATGTCCACGATCGCCAGGTCGTAGGGTTCTTTCTTGAGCATCTCCAGTGCCTGGGCCGGAAACTCCGTGTCCTGCACCACCATGCCCCACTTGGCCGTCTGCAAGGCCAGAATGCGCCGGTTGGTGGCGTTGTCGTCCACTACCAGGATGCGCTTGCCCTTGAGCGCGGGCTGCTCGCCGATGAATTCGCGCCGGGTTCCCACCGGCAGCTCGGTCGGCTTGTTGCCAATGGTGAAGTGAAAGCTGCTGCCCTGACCCGGCCCACCGCTCTCGGCCCACATGCTGCCGCCCATCAGTTCGGCCAGCAGCTTGCTGATCGCCAGGCCCAGCCCGGTGCCGCCGTATTTGCGCGTGGTGCCGCTGTCGGCCTGGCTGAACTTCTGGAACAGGCGGCCCAGGCCTGCCTCGCTCAGGCCGATACCGGTGTCGCGCACCGTGAAGTGCAGATGGCTGCCCTCCTCGGTCTGCTCGTCGCCTTCGGCGCGTACCGTCAACACGACTTCACCCTTCTCGGTGAATTTCACCGAGTTGGACAACAGGTTCAGCAGTACCTGGCGCAGCCGCGTCACATCGCCCAGGATCGCCGCAGGCACCTCACCCTCGAACTGGTAGGCGATATCCAGCTGCTTCTCGGCGGCTCGTCCGCCAATCAGGTCCATCGCCGACTCCACGCATTCGCGCAGGTCCAGCGGATGGGCCTCGATATCCATGCGCCCGGCCTCGATCTTGGAGAAGTCCAGGATGTCGTTGATGATGGTCAGCAGCGAGTCGCCACTGTCCCGGATCGTCGAAGCGAAGTCGCGCTGGTCGTCGGTCAATGGCGTGTCCAGCAGCAGACCGCTCATCCCGATCACCGCGTTCATCGGCGTGCGGATCTCGTGGCTCATCGTGGCCAGGAAGGCGCTCTTGGCCTCGTTGGCGCCCTCGGCCAGCTGCTTGGCAGCTTCCGCCGCGGCCCGGGCCTCCTGCGTTTCCTTGAACATCTGTGCGTTCTGGACCGCAATCGCAGCCTGATCGGCGAATGTCTTGATGAGGCCGATCTCCCGCGGCGTGAACGGCCGCAGGTCAGTGCGCACGGCCGCAATGGTTCCCAACACCCGGTCCTTGGAGACCATGGCCGAGCTCAGCATTGAGCAGTTGCTGCCGACGATGCGTGCGGCGGCACGGACCGACTCCGGCACATCGTCACCGTGCAGCACGTCGGGCCAGTACGATGGCGCGCCCGTTACCAGGTCGCGCCCAGGCGCCGGGCGCGGAAAAACCCTTTGCAGCGCCTGTGCCCGATCGCCACTGCCTGCGCGCCAATGCAACAGGCCATCGCTGGCGACCGACGCAATCGCCAGATCCGAGCCCGGCAACAGCTTTTCCATGCTCACGCGGATGGCCTCGAACACGGGCTGCGCATCCGACACCGACTTGCTGACCACTTCCAGCAGCGCGGCGGAGGTCTGCTGCTGCTCCAGCGCCTCCTGCGTCTGCGTGAACATGCTGGCGTTCTGGATCGCGATCACCGCCTGGTCGGCGAAGGTGCGCAGCAGCGCGATCTCCTTGTCCAGGAACGGCTGCGGCGGCTGGCGCATGACCATGATCGACCCGATGCCGCGGTCTTCCCAGACCATCGGAGCAAACACACCCGAATAGTTGCCGATCGACGCAACGGCGTCGCGGGTCGCCGCCGGCAGGTCGGGCATGGCGGCGGCATCGGGAACGTAGACCGAGCGCCGCTCGCGGATCGCCAGCCCGGTGGCGGTGCGGTCCACCGGCGTCGGCAGGGCTTTCGTCATCGCCTGGATGGCGGCGCCACGCAGCGCACCCACGTGCAGCTGCCCATCGTCCCCCACGACGAAGATGGCCAGTTGCGCGGTGGCAAAAAGCCGCTCACAGCTGTCGAGGATCTTGTCGAATACCGGCGCGGTGTCGGACACCGAGTTGCTGATGACCTGCAGCACTGCCGCGCTGGCGGTCTGCTGTTCCAGTGCCTCGCGGGTTTCCTTGATAAGACGCGCATTCTTCATGGCGATCTGCGCTTGCGCAGCGAATGCCTGCACCAGCGCGATCTGCTTGTCGTTGAACGGCCGGACCTCCGTGCGGTTGAGCGCGAACAGGCCGATGAGCGTGTCGCCGTCGCGCAGGGGTACGCACAGGTACGTCCGGATACCGCCCACCTCGACGTCAGCCACCGCGTGCGGCAGCCGCTTCTGGTAGGGCTTCAACTCCCGGATGTCGGCAATCTGAAGATACGGGGGCCCGCCCGTGGTGGCGCCGTACAGATGCTTCACCTGCACCCGCTGGTTCATCACATAAGGCAAGTAGGCTTCCGGCACGTTGTAGCCACCAGCGCCAATGGCGACTTCGCCCTCGACGTTCCACACGCCGCAATGGTCCGCACCGCACAACCGCATTGCCTTGCGGGCAATCGTGTCGAATACGGGTTTGATGTCGCCGGGCGAGGCGTTGATCACCTCCAGCACCTCGGCGGTCGCGGTCTGCCGTTCCAACGCCTCCTGCGTCTCGTTGAACAGGCGAACGTTCTCAATGGCAATTACGGCCTGCCGCGCAAACGTCTCCAACAGCGTCACCGCCGCAGCAGGGAATGGGCCCGGCGTCTCACGGGCCACCCCGATGGTGCCGATGGCCTGTCCGCCATGCAGCAGTGGCACCGAGAGGATGCTCCGGAAACCGACCTGTTGCGCAGTGGCCATGTGCTTGTAGCCGGGCTCGGTCTGGACGTCGGGGATCTGCACCGGCGCGCGCTCGATGATGGAGCGAAGCGCCTGCGGCGGTGCATCCTCCAGCGCCACCGGAAAGCGCTCGCGCAGCAATGTCTGGCGCTCGGCCGTGATGCCATGGACGCCCATCAGGTGAAATTGGCCGCCCGCCACGCGCGAGGTCAGGCCCAGGTCAGCCCGACACAGCGCGCGCGCGCGCTCGGCGATGGCCTGGAACACCGGACCCACGTCGGTGGGCGACGCGCTGATTACAGCCAGGATGTCGGCAGTCGCGGTCTGGCGCTCCAGCGCCTCCTGCGTTTCGCTGAACAGTCGCACGTTCTCGATGGCGATCACCGCCTGGTCGGCGAAGGTTTGCAGCAGCTCCACCTGGTGCGGCGCAAACGGCCCCGGTTCGCGCCGGGTGACGCTGATCATGCCGATCGACTGCCGGTCGCGCACCAGCGGGCACAACAGCATGCTGCGGTAGCCGCGCGCGCGCGCCAGGTCGCGAATCGTGTACAGCCTTTCTTCGACGGCTTCGGTGTCGACGATCGGCACCTGCTCGCCGCGGCGGATGGCCTCACCCATCGGGAAGCTGGCCAGCGCAATCGGAAACGAGCGCTTCAGCGCCGCGTCGCCTTCCGGCGTGGTCGAGGTGAAGGCCACCATGTGCAGCGCGTCGTCGTGGATGCGCGCGACCATCGTCGAGTACCCGCCGAGCAGCCGGTTGGAGCTGCGCGCGATGGCGTCGAACACCGGCTGCACGTCGTCAGGCGAACTGGCGATGACTTTCAGGATCTCGGCCGTGGCCGTCTGCCGCTCCAGCGCCTGCTGGGTGTCATTGAACAGCCGCGCGTTCTGGATCGCGATCACGGCCTGATTGGCGAAGGTCTTGAGCAGTTCGATTTCGTCGTCCAGGAACGGCGAAGGTGGATATCGGGTCACCGTGATGGCGCCTATTCCCTTGCCTTCCCAGAACATCGGGGCAACAAGCATTGAGTAGTTGTCGGCGGTCCACACGCTGCGAACGCCGTCCGGGACGCCAGGGCCGTTGTGCACATCGGGGTAGTGCAGAGCCGTGCGCTTGTGGATGGCGTAGCCTTGGATCGAATCGTGCACCGGCCGCGGAAAGAGCGCCCGGGTCGATGCCATGGCGTCGCGTTGTGCCTGGTCGACGGCATGGGCCTCGTCCTGGCTCAGGTGCACCAACCCGCCTTCGCCGATCAGCGTCACGTTGGCGTAGTTCGCGTTGAGGAGTTTCTGGCAGCTCTGGATGATCTTCTCGAACACCGGCGCGGTGTCGGCCACCGAGCTGCTGATGACCTGCAGTATGTCGGACGTGGCGGTCTGGCGCGCCAGCGCTTCACCGAGTTCATGGGCGTGGGACCTGACCGCACTTTCCAGCGCCTGTTCGCGTTGCCGGTTGGCCAGCGCAGCAGCAACATGCACCGCCAGCTGGTCCAGCAGCGTCTGGTCGGCAGCAGCAAAGCGGCCGAGCCGGCCTTCGATGTCTGCATACAGCCAGCCCAGCAAGCCCCTCTGTGCCAGCAACGGGGCTACCAGGCAACTGCGCTGTTCCAGGGGCCTGGCGCCATGCGGCCCATGGCGCAGGCGGCTGGCACCGTGGTCGCGCGCTTCGCCAAGCCAAGGCGTTACCGCCTGCAGCAACACATCCTGGTTCTCGCCCTCAGGCAAGTGCGCGGCTGCGACTTGTGGGGCTGCGTCGGATTGTTGCACCAGCAAGACCCGCTGCGCACCCAACAGGGCCGTGGTTTGTGTAACGATGGTCTGGTGCAGGTCGGCCGCGCTGCAGCTGTGCAGATGCAGCGATGCGGCGGCGAGTGCGATGGCATGCGTGGTCGTGGTCACGGCATCCCCATATTGATATCACAATATCCGAGTGATATCATCTTGTCAGACTTTTGGGAATAATCAGCAATGTCTTCCGTCACTGTCAGAAACCTGCCCGAAGCCACGCACCGCGCGCTGAAGCACCGCGCCCAGCAACATGGACGCAGCACTGAAGCCGAGATCCGCCACATCCTCGAGGCGGCGGTGAAGCCCGGCAACGGCCTCGGTTCGGCGCTGGCCGCCATCGGGCGCAGCGTGGGCGGCGTCGCATTGCAGATTGAACGCGACCGGACCCCGGTTGTGCCGGCGAGCTTCAAGTGATCATCCTCGACACGAACGTCGTTTCCGAACCACTCAGGGCCGAGCCCGAACCCGCGGTGCTGGCCTGGCTGGACGCGCAGGCGCCCGCAACGCTGTGCATCACGAGTATTACGCTGGCCGAGTTGCTGGCCGGAGTTGCAGCCCTGCCGGCGGGGCGGCGACGCAACAAGCTCGGGCAGGCGCTGACCGAACAAATGCTGCCTCTGTTCGAGGGCCGGGTTCTGGCCTTTGACACACGGGCCGCGCATGCGTATTCGCAAGTACACAGCGGCGCCCAGGCGGTCGGCAACCCGATCAGCTTTGCGGATGGGGCAATCGCTGCCATTGCGGCAGCGCATGGGTTTGCCGTGGCAACCAGAAATGTGCGCGACTTCAAGGGCACGGGAGTCGGAGTGATCGATCCCTGGACGCTCGCCGCCGCGCGCTGACTGCACGCTAAGCGTTCGCCTGCCCCTGAATGGCGGATGTGCAGTCATCGCGCCCGCACCTGGTTCAATGCCTCGACCAGCGCGTCCACCCGGATCGGCTTGGTCACATAGTCGTCCATGCCGGCGGCCAGGCATTCTTCGCGGTCGCCCTGCATCGCATTGGCGGTCATCGCGATGATGCGTGGGCGCTTGTCCGCTGTGTATTTGGCCGTGATGCGCCGCGATGCCTCCAGCCCGTCCATCTCGGGCATCTGCACGTCCATCAGCACCACGTCGTAGGTCTGGCGTGCAACGCTCTCGATCGCCTCGATGCCGTTGCTGGCCAGGTCGGCTCGGTAACCCATCTGCAGCAGCAACCGCATCGCCAACTTCTGGTTCACCACGTTGTCCTCGGCCAGCAGGATACGCAACGGATGGCGCCCGGCCATCCCGGCGTCGATGCGCGGCTTGGCGGGTGCTGCTGCGGGCCGGGGTGCTGCGTCCGTTGACAACAATCCGACCAGGGTGTCGAACAGCTGGTTCTGGCGCAGCGGCTTGGCCAGCGTGGCGGCGAACGGCCCATCGCCTGCTTCCTTGCGGCCCAGCGAGGAGAACAGCACCAGCGGGAGTTTGAAACCCGCTTCCCGAATTTTCTGGGCCAGCATGGCGCCGTCCATGTCCGGCATGTGCATGTCCAGAATGGCCAGGTCGTAATGGTCTTGCTGCAGCATCCCCAGCGCCTTGGCCGGGAACTCGGTGTCCTGCACCACCATGCCCCACTTGGCCGTCTGCAGCGCCAGGATGCGCCGGTTGGTGGCGTTGTCGTCCACCACCAGGATGCGCTTGCCCTTGAGGGCCGGTTGCTCACCAATGAAGTCGCGCCGCTTGCCCACCGGCAGCTCCGTGGGCACGGCGCGCATCGTGAAATGAAAGCTGCTGCCCTGCCCGGCTCCCGCGCTCTCGGCCCACATCGTACCGCCCATCAGCTCGGCCAGCAGCTTGCTGATCGCCAGCCCCAGCCCGGTGCCGCCGTACTTGCGCGTGGTGCCGCTGTCGGCCTGGCTGAACTTCTGGAACAGGCGGGAGAGTCCGTTCTCGGACAGGCCGATGCCGGTGTCGCGCACGGTGAAGTGCAGCATCGCGCCGGCCTCGCCGGCCTCGGGGCGCACCGTCAGCACCACCTCGCCCTTCTCGGTGAACTTGACCGAGTTCGACAGCAGGTTGAGCAGGATCTGGCGCAGCCGGGTCACGTCGCCGCTGATGGCCAGGGGCACTTCGGTCTTTGCCCCGGCATCGCCACCGGTCTCGAACACATAGGCGATGTCCAGATGCTTCTCGGCGGCCCGGCCCCCGATCAGGTCCATCGCCGACTCCACGCACTCGCGCAGGTCGAATGGATGGGCCTCGATGTCCATGCGCCCGGCCTCGATCTTGGAGAAGTCCAGGATGTCGTTGATGATGGTCAGCAGCGAGTCGCCGCTGTCGCGGATGGTGGAGGCGAAATCGCGCTGGTCCTCGGTCAGCGCGGTGTCCAGCAGCAGCCCGCTCATGCCGATGACGGCATTCATCGGTGTGCGGATCTCGTGGCTCATCGTGGCCAGGAACGCGCTCTTGGCTTCGTTGGCGCCTTCTGCAAGCAGCTTCGCCGCTTCGGCCGCGGCGCGCGCTTCCTGCGTCTCCTTGAACATGCGCGCGTTCTGGATCGCAATGACTGCCTGGTCAGCGAAGGTCTTGATCAGCGCGCGCTGCTTCTCGCTGAAGGGCCCGAGCCTTGCGCTCAACATCGCAATGGATCCGATACCCTCACCCTCCCACGTCAAAGGTGCGAACAAGGCGGCGAAGTTGTAGCCGATGATCTTCGCGAAGCGCTGCAGTCCAGGCACTTCGGTCGCGTTATACATATCGGGAATGTCGGCGAGTCCAGTGCGGATGGCCAGCTCGGTCGCGGTGCCCGCCAAAGGCGACGGAAAGGCCTGTGCGATGGCCCTCTCCCGCTGCCGGGCCGATTCCGGCGAGAACGGCCCCGACGCATCACCCACAAACCGGATACCGGCCACATGCAGCATTTTTTCTGCATCCACCTGCAAGATCATCAGCGCCAGGGCGCTGGGGAACAACTGCGCGCCGCTGTCGATGATCTTGTCGAACACCGGTTGGGCGTCGTCCACCGACGCGGCAATGACGATCAGCACTTCACTCGTCGACGTCTGGTGCTCCAGTGCTTCCCGCGTCTCGTTGAACAGCCGCACGTTCTCTATCGCGATCACGGCCTGGCTGGCAAAGGTCCGCAGCAGCTCGACCACATGCGGCGGGAAGTCACCCGGCTCGCGGCGCGTCACGTTGATGAGGCCGATGGCCACGCCTTGGTGCAGCATCGGCACACCCAGCATGCTGCGATAGCCGCGCGTGCGTGCCAGCTCGCGCCATTCGTCACTGAGCCCTGGCTCGGTTTCGGAATCGGAGACGATCTGCGGCTCACCGCTGCGCAACGGCAGACACAGAAAAGTACTGGCAACCGGCAAGGCGCCGATCTTGTGCAGCGCCTGGGCGCCGGTGTCGTCGGTAGCGGTGAATGCCGTCAGGTGCGCGTGGTCGCCCTGCACGCGCCAGGCGGTGGCGGAAAAGCCGTTCACCAATTGCCGTGCGCTGTTGACGATGGCGTCGAGCACCGGCTGCACGTCGTCGGGCGAGTTGGCGATGACCTTGAGGATTTCGGCCGTGGCGGTCTGCCGCTCCAGCGCTTCGCGGGTCTCGTTGAACAGCCGCACGTTCTCGATCGCGATCACGGCCTGTCTGGCGAAGGTCTGCAGTAGTTCGACTTCATTGTTGCCAATCGGGCCGGCCTCGGCGCGGCCCACCGTGATCGAGCCGACGATCTGCTGGTCGCGCCGCATCGGTACGCTCAGTCCGCTTCTGAAGCCGGCCAGCGCGGCCATGTGCTTGAGTTCACTGGTTTTGCCGGAGTCGGGTTCGGCCAGCACATCGGCCACGTTCACCACGGCGCCGCTGCGAATCGCCCGCGCGGCGAGCGCGTCGCTGTCCAGTGGCATTGCCGATGCCTGCCGCGATGCGGCGATGGCCTGCGAATTCACGCCGAACGAACTGGCGAGTTTGATCGATTCACCGTCGAACCTGAAGACCCAGCCGAACGCGGCACGGGTCAGGCCGGCGGCGCGCTCGGCGATGATGTCGAACACCGGCTGCACGTCGTTGGGCGATTCGCTGATCACCTGCAACACGTCGGCGGTGGCGGTCTGCCGCGCCAACGCCTCCTGCGTTTCGTTGAACAGCTTCGCGTTCTGGATCGCGATCACCGCCTGGTTGGCGAAGGTCTTGAGCAGCGCCTGCTCCTTATCGGTGAAGCCGCCCAGCGCCTGGCGCATCAGCACGATGGCACCGATGCCGCGCCCGCCCTGCATCAGCGGTGCCATCATCTGCGAGTAATTGCGGCCGCTGGCAAGTGCCACCGCGCGCACGCCCGGTGGCACCTCGGCACCATGGAGCACATCGGGGAAATTGAGCACCCGCCCCGACGCAATCGCCGCCGCCGTGCCGGTGCCAGCCAGCGGCATGGGAAAGGCTGCGTTGGACCTTTCCTGTGCCGCCGCGAGGTCCGCCTCGGTCCAGCCCGCCGGCGCGTCGCGTGCGGCCGCTATCCGCGAGGCTGCGCCGTGCAGCAGTCCGTCCGCGCCGATCAGCAGCACGGCCGTGAACTGCGCATCGAACAAGCGGCCACAACTCGCGAGGATCTTGTCGAGCACCGGCTGCGCGTCGGCCACCGAACTGCTGATGACCTGCAGCACCTCAGTGGTCGCGGTCTGCCGCTCCAGCGCTTCCTGGGTCTCGTTGAACAGCTGCGCGTTCTGGATGGCGATCACCGCCTGGTCGGCGAAGGTCTTGAGCAGCGCGTGCTCCTTGGGCGGGAAACTCCCGACGCTAAACCGCATCATCGCGAGCATGCCGATGCCG
>JBBKVW010000119.1:0-6824 GCA_037968655.1 Burkholderiaceae bacterium | reverse complement strand
AACGCGCGCCAAGGCGGCGCCGCAGGAGCACCCGGTCAACCCGGCGACGGCGGCCATGGTGGCCTGGTCGAATTGATCTGGAGTGGGCCGAAGCGACCGGATGTCCGAATGACTGCGCTAGGCGCGCCTGCGGGCGAGGCCGGCCCGCCCGCGCAGGCTGGTCCGGCCGGCGAACCCGGCGTGGGCGGCAAGAACCTGGTCTATGTCCACTGGAGGGGCAAACACAGCGGCTACGCAGGCGAGAGCAAAAACCGCCATGTGGTGGAGATGGTCAAAAAGTACGCGATTGCCACGCGGGCGGCAGGCGGCAAGAAAACGGCCGGCCCAGGCACTGTTCCGCCCCAGCCTGTCGGATCGCCTGGCCGCGGCCGGGCCCCACAAGCCAGCAAGCTTGGTCCATTCGGAGCCGCGCGATAGTCCTTCGTGCGAACGTCATCGCATGAGCTCAGTGTCTCAGTGTCGGGAAACTTGGCAGTAATACTGCCAAAACTCTCCCGAGAACAATAAATATGATATTTATCAATAACTTATTAACATGGCACGATTCTCGCGAGGTCAGTGTTGCGCTACCTAATAATTTGATTTGGAGAGTATTTTGAAATTCCGCAAACTCGCTTCGACCCTTGCAGTGCTGCTGTTTGCGGGCGCTCCGCTGGCCGCGTCGGCCAACCACGTAGACTTTTTTGAAGACGGCCTTTTCAGTATTCTTGACGCTTCGGGAAACGGGTCGGCAACATCGACCCAAACCGGGCTGCCCACCGGCAACACCCTGGGCGGTCGGCGGGACGTGACACTGACCAGCACCGGCGGCGGAACCGTGAACGCTTCACTGTTGCAAGGTGACGCCGTTGTGGGCGACAACAACGACGTTTCGCTGCTCTTCTTTCCGTCGGCTACAGGTAACCCGCGTGGCATCTTGACGCTTGCGTACGGCGTCGGCGGTCCGCTCAACGCGAACTTCCTCGACATTCCCGGTTCGGTTAACGACTGGGACCGGCTCAGGGTGGTCTTCGGCGCGAACAGCACCGCAAGTTCACTGGTTACCGTAAGTCTTTTCTCCTCCACAGCAGACGGAACGGCGATGCAGTCGTTGGCCTACGGGGGCGGCGCCGGCAATCTCGATTTCCTGTACTCAAACTTTACCGGCGACGCCCTCACCCAGACGTTCTTGAGGGACATCGATCAGGCGTCGCTGTCTATCACCGGCGATGCGAGATTCAACTTCGTGGTGCAGTCATTCAACCGCAACGGATCGGTCGCTCCTGCCCAGGCGGTGTCAGAGCCTGCCACGTTGTTGCTGTTCGGCGCAGGTATGGCATCCATGGCCCTGGCGCGTCGGCGCCGGCAAAAGTAAGGCGACCCGGACCAGGGGTCAAGAACCGGGTCTGGTTCGAGCTCTGATCTCCAGCAGAGCCCGTCGATCCGCCCAGCGGATCGGCGGGTTCTTTTTTTGGCCGCAGCGATCAAGAGCGGCCTTATGGCGTCGGTTTTGCTGGCGGGCCATTGCGTGCACTGATACGCGTTCCGATTGTTCGCGCGCGGAGTTCTCCGAAACACCGCGGATGCGACAACATACTTGGTGCTTGGATTGAGCATGCGATCACAAGTGTCCTTTTGATCGCGGCACCTGCCAGCAGGACGGACGATCAAGCGCCTCTCGTCGCCTGCCCGCTCACACTGGGTTGAAATCACGGAGTTTTCGAATAGCAAAGGGTCGTCAAAAAAAAGCCGCTTTCCCAATAGGAGGAGCGACTTTTGAGATGAAGTGACATGTTCTGTCACTGTTGACTGGTGCGGCTGGCGGGGATCGAACCCACGACCCTTGGCTTCGGAGGCCAATACTCTATCCACTGAGCTACAGCCGCAACGCCCACGATTGTATCTGCCGGGTAGCTGCACCGGCCTGCGAACTGCAAGCCGTAACGGTGCTTTACCACTTTCGCTTCCGTGCGGCTTCGTGCCATTGCACAATCAAGTATCCGCATCACCATTGGCACTGGAGCGTCCGATCCAATGGTGATCGCGATGCTGGAATCGGCTGGAGGAAACAACTGGTATGAATAAATTGTCCATGGCGCGCATGTGCGCAACGATCGTCCTGGCAGCCTTGCTCGCGGCTTGCAGTTCGGTTGGTGTCGGACTCGGCGTGAGCATCCCCATCCTGCCTGGCATTTCCATTGGTGTCGGGGCCGGAAGCGGCGGCGTGAATGCGGGTGTAACGGCCGGCAGCGGGCCTGTGAGCGTGGGCGTCGGGGTGAACCAGGATGGGCGGGTGAGCGGCGGCGCAGGTGTGGGCGTAGGCACCAACGTCGGTGGTGCAAGCGTTGGGGTGGGCGTCGGCACGAGCACTGTGATCTACGACCCTAACGATCCGGACAAGCGCAAGAAAGAGCTCGCACGCTAGGGCGGTGACGCTACCAGCGACAGCCCTGCAAGGCCTGCTCGTTATAATCCCCCGTTGATTTGCGACGCGCCATCCATTCCGAGGACACCATGAGCGACATCAGCCACGAAGAAGACCACACGGGACCGATCAAGACTCCCAAACAGCTGCTGGTCACGGTGTTTTTCTCCTTTGTCGCGCCCATCTTCATCATCATCGGCCTGGTGGCCTATGTGACTTCTGGCAACAAGCCGGCGGCGGGCACAGTCAATGTCGAACGCTCGATTGCAGAGCGACTGCAAAAGGTTGGCTCGGTCGAGATTCGTGATGCCAACCGAGAACTCAAAGGTGGCGAAGATGTCTACAAGGCCCAGTGCACCACCTGTCATACCGCAGGTGTTGCTGGTGCACCCAAGCTCGGCGATGCCGGCGCCTGGGGTCCGCGTATTGCCACCGGGCTGGAGGCGCTGATCAGTTCGGCCTTGAAGGGCAAGGGCGCGATGGGCGCACAGGCCGGCGGCGATTTCGAAGATCTGGAAATCAGTCGTGCCGTGGTCTACCTGGCCAATTCCGCCGGCGGCAAATTCGAGGCACCGGCAGCTCCGGCGCCAGTTGCGGCGGCATCTGCTGCCGAAGCGCCCAAACAATAAGCGGCGCAAGTCTGCAGCAAGAAGGCCGGGAGTTCCCCGGCCTTTTTCGTGTGCGCATGGTCTGATCGATCGCAACCGATGGTTCTCACTCAATCGACGGGAGCGTCCTTGACGGCCCTGGGATCAGGGAGTTTGCATGGCCTGGGGGCTGACGACATACGAAAACCGCGCCGGCATTGCCTGCACGACTTCCTGCTGCGGTACCCATAAGCCGGACTCGATGGCGTCGGCGGCGTGCAGCATGTCCAGCGAATGCACCAGGCCGAAACCGATGTCCGTTTCCAGATAGACCCGTCCTTCAGCGTCCAGAAAACAGCGCTGTACGCGCGCTGACTGGCCGGTGTGCGCGGTTACGCCAAAGTCGTCGGCAACGCGCCATATCCACGGCGTAGCCTCCAGTTCGACGAATACCCGCTGCGGCCCGTTCTGGAAATACCACTGTCCGCTGTCGTCACAACTGTAGTTGCGACCAATGAAGGCGATCAGCTTTTCGTGTTGCAACAGAGAGCCCTTGGCTTGCGGTGGGCCGCCGCTAAAGGGTCCCTGCGACTGGGCCTCGGCATCGCGCAGGTACCAGTTGCCGCGCGCATCCAGGCCCAGCCACCCAAAGCAATGCGGCACTTTGGGCCACTTGGCCATGGCCTGTCTGACGATATCGTCCATGCCGGCCATTATGGCCACGCATGGCTCAGCGTGCCTGTTCCAGCAGCCAATCGCCCACCGCCTGCGGCATGGCGCGCACATGGCCTGGCAGCAGCCCCAAGGGAAAGCCGACATGGCCACCGGTATCGGGTTGCCAAAGCGTCACCGATCTACTGACGTCCTTGCGCTGCGGCAAGCTTTCAGCTGGAACGAATGGATCGTTGCGCGCGTTGAGCACCAGCGCCGGCACTGCGATCGCCTGCAGATGCGGCTTCGCAGACGCGAGACGCCAGTAGTCGTCGACGTTGGCGAATCCGTGTACCGGCGCGGTAAATATGTTGTCGAACGCGTACAGGTCACGTGCCTGCATAAGGGCTTTAGCATCAAACAGGCCAGGATGCTGCACCAGCTTGCGCAAGGCCTTGGGCCGCATAGAGCGAAGAAACATGCGGTTGTAGATCTGCCGGTTGACACCGCGACAAATCGCATAGCCACCCGCGGCCAGGTCCAGCGGCGCGCACACCGAAGCGACCGCCTGCACCATCTGCGCCGCAGCGCTACCCATCTCGCCGGCCCAACGCATCAGGGCGTTGCCACCCAGGGACACGCCCACGACCAGCAGCGGCCCGGTATGGCCGGCGCGAAAGCGGCGCAGTATCCAGTCGATCTCGGCATGATCGCCCGAATGGTAGGCGCGCGGTGCCAGATTCAACTCGCCACTGCAGCCGCGAAAGTGCGCCACGGCGAGTCCAATCCCCCGCTCCAACGCAAAACCCGCAAAAGCCTGGGCATAGTGGCTGGCAGAAGATCCCTCCAATCCGTGGAACAACACGATCAGCGGCCGGTTGCCATTGCCCTGCGCAGCGGACACCGCCATTGGCCGCTCGGCAGCGCTGGGCTCGACCCAGTCGACATCGATGAAATCATGGTCCGGCGTGGACCAGCGTTCCCGCCGGTAGGCTGGCATGGTGCCGAAATTCCGCCTCGAATACAACGCTGCCCAGATGGTCTGCAGGTTGCCACCCGGCAGCCACGGCGGTGCAGCGTAGTTCATGTCAGTTGCCTTTGCCGCAAGGGTTGCGCTGGCGCCGCGCTCAATGCAGCACCTGGGGCAGGTCGATGATCTCCTGCACCTCGTCTTGATTGCCCGGGCTGGCATGGTGCGCGACCAGTCGCCAGCCCTGGCCTGTCTTGTGATAGACGTTGGTCGCCAGTACATAGGCATTGGTCGGCCCGTTTGGCGTCGGCACCTCGACACGCTCCAGCACGTTGTGCACGGCACTGGCCGGGGACTGGACGCGTCGCACCTGCTGCGGCCAGGCCAGGATGCTGCCATTGGCAAAAATCGCCTCGAAGGTGGCCCGGATGGCCAGGGCACCGACAATCCGTGGCCCACCCGGGTGCACGCAGACGATCTCGTCGTCTTGCGACCAGCATGCCATCAACCGGTCGATATCGCCCAATTGCATGGCTTCATAGAACAGCGCCTCGGTATCGTCGGCTGTTGCGTCGGACAGGTCGGCGGCATTACTGGCTTGGCGCATGGCTGTGGGATCAGAATATCGGCGATTGCAAACAGGACTTATTGTGATTGTGCCGTCGATCGACGGTATCAGTCTGTACGCAAGCTTGAATTCGGCCGGAACGGTACACAGCTGTGCTACTGTTGCCGGGCATTCGCAAACGCATGCAAACCCTGTCAATTTTCATTCGCGAGGTATCCATGAAGCGCTGGTTGATTGTCTTGATTTCGGCTCTTGCCTTGACCGGCTGCGGCTACAACGAATTTCAGCTGCTCGATGAAAAGGCCAAGGCAGCCTGGAGCGAGGTGCTCAACCAGTACCAAAGGCGCGCCGATCTGGTGCCCAACATCGTGGCTACCGTCAAGGGCGAGGCCGCTTTCGAGCAGGACACCTTGACCAAGGTGATCGAGGCGCGCGCCCGGGCGACCTCGATCCAGGTCAGCCCCGAAACGCTGAACGACCCTGTCGCCTTCCAGAAATTCCAGGCCGCGCAGGGCGAGCTCAGTGGTGCGCTCAGCCGGCTGATGGTGACGGTCGAACGCTATCCCAACCTCAAGGCCAACCAGGCATTCTCGGACTTGCGGGTGCAGCTGGAAGGCACCGAAAACCGGATCACCGTGTCGCGCAACCGCTACATTGAATCAATCCAGGCCTACAACGTGCTGGCACGCAGCTTTCCGAGCAACCTGACGGCAATGGTGTTCAGCTACCAGCCCAAGCAGGGATTTGCAGTTGCCGACGAAGCGCAAATTTCGACCCCGCCAACGGTTGATTTCATCAAGAAGTAGTCACAGCATGGCTGACGCAGGCGGCATTACGCAAAAACCCGCTTGGGCAAGCAGGGCGATTCAGCCGATAGCCCGCTGGATGCTGCCGGTGCTTGTCGCGGCGTCGTTGTTGCTGGCGTTTTCCCAGGCCCTGGCCCAGGGCGTCTTGCCGGTGCCGGCGCTCAGCGCGCGGGTGATCGACCAGACCGGCACGCTCGATGCCTCGCAAGTGGCGGCGCTTGACGCCAAACTGGCGCAACTAGAGCAGGGCAAGGGTTCGCAGGTCGTGCTTCTCTTGGTGCCAACGACAGCGCCCGAAGACATTGCCAGCTATGCCAATCGTGTTGCCAATGACTGGAAGATTGGCCGCAAGGAGGTCGGCGATGGCCTGCTGCTGATCGTTGCAAAGGACGACCGCCAGTTGCGCATCGAGGTGGCCAAGACGCTGGAAGGCGCCATTCCCGACCTGGCCGCCAAGCGCATCATTGATGGAACGATCACGCCGCAGTTCAAGCGCGGCGACTTTGCCGGTGGCCTGCTTGCCGGAGTCGACCAGATCGCAGCGCTGATCAACGGCGAAGCCCTGCCAGCAATTGACTCTGGCGACGGCTCGTTGCTGGAGCGAGTCGACAAGAAGCAATGGACCGATCTGCTGGTGTTCCTGGTGTTCATGCTGCCAATGGCAGCGGCCATGCTGCGCAGCCTGCTGGGCCGCAAATTCGGCTCGCTGGCGACCGGCGCCGGCGTCGGTTTTGTCGCCCTCTTTCTCAGTGCCAGTGTGTTGATCGCGATGAGCGCCGGCGTGATCGCCGCGGGCTATGCCTTGGTCACGGCCTTTGCGATGCCCGGGCGACGGGGT
>JBBKVW010000118.1:0-3017 GCA_037968655.1 Burkholderiaceae bacterium | reverse complement strand
TGTCCGGCTGGAGCTGGTAGCGTTCCTCGAGCAGCGAATAGATCGCAGCCTGCGGCTTGATCAGCTTGACGTCGCCGGAAAAAACGCCGCCGTCAAAGCTGCGTACAAAGTCATGGCGGCTCTCCAGCACCCGGGCAAAGGGCGCCGGCATGTTGGACAGGAAGTAGAGCCGAATGTCGCCATCGCGCGCGCGACGCGCATAGAGCTGTTGCAGCAGAAGCACCGAATCGGGAATCGGCGTCAGCCATTGCGCGATGGAGGACAGAAAACCGTGCAATGCCTGCTGTGGAAGATCCAGACGGCGCGATGTGCGCTCTATCACCAACGGCAGCTCGAGCGTGCCACGGTCAAACGACTGCCAGTCGTCGTGGTGAAAGATGTCGCGCGCCAGGGCCCGCGCCAATGGCTCGGTGCCGGCGCGCTCGGCAAATTGTTTGGCCACCAGCACTTCCGGGCGCCAGTCGAACAGAACAGCACCGAAATCGAACACGATGTTGACGGTCACGCGATCTCCTTTTCACAGCGCCGCAAGGCCCGCCGCAGTATCGGTGCAAGGGCCGAGGGCACGGCTCGCACCAGCTGCACCTGCTTTGCGCCGTGCCAGCGCGCGCAGCGCGTGATGGCGGCCGCCATCGCCGTGACCAGGTCCTCGTCCACTTCGACCCAGGACTCGAGAAACAGCGCCTTGACCTCGAAGACGCCCTGCTCGCGATGTGCCTTGGCGTCGAGCCGGCCAACCAGCCGGCCGCAATGGAGCAAGGGCAGCACGAAATAACCGAAACGCCGTTTTGGCTCCGGCGTATAGCACTCGATGCGGTAGTCAAAGTCAAAGAAGCGTGACGCCCGCTCGCGGTCCCACACCAGTGGGTCGAACGGAGACAACAGCGTCGTCAGACTGGCCTGCAAGACACCGCGCTGCGCCCGCCGCAGCAGCGCCTGGTGGTCGGCGTGCACATAAGCCGGCTTGTCCCAGCCTTCCACCTGCAGGCGCAACAGGCGGCCACTGGCAACCAGTGCATCCAGATCAGCATCCATCAGGCGTGGTTTGATGCGGAAATAATCGTTCGCCCAACGTGCCTGCGTGATGCCAAGGGCCAGTACCGAGCGTTCGATGAAGTCGGCGCGTACCACGTCCGGCGCCGGCAAGTGCAGATCCTCAACACCGGGGCAGACCCGTTCGGCCAGATCGTAGACACGCTGAAAGCGATCGCGCCGCGCCACCATCAGGTCACCGCGGGCAAACAGCGCCTCGAGCCAGATCTTTTCGTCTTTCCAGCCCCACCAGCCACCGCTGCGACCGTCGCTACGCGTGAAGTCGGACGACCGTACAGCCCCGTTGTCGCGCACATGCGCAAGCAGGCGCTGCAAATGGGTCAGCTGCTGCGCGTCACCGTTGCGCCCCATGTCCAGCCCCCAGTGCTTGCGCGTATCGCGGTTGTGGGCGCGATGCAGCGCCAACTGGGCCTTGGGAACAAAACATGCTTCATGCGCCCAGGCCTCGAACACATGGCCCCGCGCCAGCGTCTGGTCCAGCCATTCCATCGGAAATGCACCCAGGCGCGAGAACAACACCAGATAGGGGCTGCGCGCCACCACATGAATGGTGTCGATCTGCAGCAACTGCATGCGCTCGATGCAGCGGCGCAAGGCCAGGGGTGTCGCCACGCGCTCAGGCGGCTGCAACAGGCCCTGGGCTGCCAGCTGCAGATTGCGCGCCTGCTGCAGCGCGAGCGGCGGCGAACGGGCACTGATGGTCAAGCGTGCACTTACGGCTGTGTGCCCAGGCGGCGCAGCAAGCCGGCCGTCGATGCGTCCAGCCCTGTCATGTCGCCGTTGTGCAGGCGCGGGGCCAGTTCCTTGGCCAGCACCTTGCCCAGTTCGACGCCCCACTGATCGAAGCTGTTGATGCCCCAGATCGCGCCGCTGACGAAGACCCGATGCTCCTGCAGTGCTATCAAGGCGCCCAGGCTGGCCGGGTTCAGGTCATCGAGCAGCAGCATCGTGCTGGGGCGATTGCCCGGGAAGTGGCGATGGCCGCCGCTGTCCTGCTGCCCCACCATCAGCGCCTGGGCCTGGGCCAGCACATTGGCCAGCAACAGGGCGTGATGGCCTTCGAGCGTGTGGCGCGGCGTCTTCACAGCGACGAACTCGACCGGCACCACATCGGTTCCCTGGTGCAGCATCTGGTAGTAGGCGTGTTGGCCATTGGTTCCGGGCTCGCCCCAGAGCACCGGCGACGTGGCAAACGGCAGGGCGTCGCCGTTTCGGTCGACCCGCTTGCCATTGCTCTCCATCTCGAGCTGCTGCAAATAGGCTGGCCAGCGCGCCAATGCGCTGTGATAGGGCGCGATGCTGCGGCTGCCAAAGCCGAAGAAATTGCGGTACCAGACGTCGATCAGCGCCAGCCGAACCGGCAGGTTGTGCTCCAGTTCGGCGCTGCGAAAGTGCTCGTCCATTGCATGCGCACCGGCCAGGAAATCGCGAAATCCCTGGGCACCGATCGCAATCGCGATCGGCAGGCCGATCGCCGACCAGAGCGAGTAGCGGCCACCGACCCAGTCCCAGAAACCGAAAGTCGTCGTGATGCCGAAGCTGTTGGCGGCCGCCACGTTGGTGGTGAGGGCGCAGAAATGGCGTGCAATATCGCGCCCGCCACGCGCCTCGAACCAGCGCTTGGCCGAAGCCGCATTGGTCATAGTCTCGATCGTGGTGAATGTCTTGGACGCGATCAGAAATACCGTGCTTGAAGGCTCCAGCCGCTTGAGCACGGCATCGAGCTCATGGCCATCCACATTCGACACGAAATGCAGGCGCTTGCCGGTATCGGCGAACGCATCGAGCGCGCGCACCGCCATCTGCGGCCCCAGATCCGAGCCGCCAATGCCGATATTGACCACTTCGGTGATGGCCGCGTCGGCGCGAATCTGCTCGGCATAGGCCAGCATCGCGTCCAGCGTCTCATGTACCGCTGCCAGATCGGCGTCGACCGATGCGTCCGATGACGGGCGCGGCGCACG
>JBBKVW010000117.1:0-5157 GCA_037968655.1 Burkholderiaceae bacterium | reverse complement strand
GCCGGATCGATCTCGATCCGTTTGTCACGCACACGCTGCCACTGGACCAGATCAACGAGGCATTCCACCTGATGCACGAGGGCAAGTCGATCCGCACCGTCATCCACTTTTGAATCTTTAGAAATCGACTGCCTCGGCGGAACCGGCGCACGGCCGTCCCGTGCACAAACGGGCGTGCACAGCACGCTGGAAAGAATACGAACATGACTACAGCGATTCATCCCACCGTAGACAAAGGCGTCAGCAAGGGCGCCACGGGATTTGCCGGTGGCACCTTGCAGTGCCAGTGCGCCAAGGACAAGGTCGAGGTCACGATAGCCGCGCAGGTTGCCTTCAACCACGCGTGCGGCTGCACCAAGTGCTGGAAGCCCAAGGGCGCACTGTTTTCTGTGGTGGGTGTGGTTCCGCGCGACAAGTTGTCGGTCAGCGCACACGCTGAAAAACTCAAGGTGGTGGACGAGAAGGCGGCCATCCAGCGCCACGCCTGCACAGCCTGCGGAACCCATATGTACGGACGCATCGAAAACAAGGACCATCCGCTGTACGGCTTCGATTTCTTCCACCCCGAGTTGTCGCCGCAGCAGGGTTGGGAAGGTCCGGGTTTTGCGGCCTTTGTTTCGTCGGTCATCGAGAGCGGCGCACCACCGTCGAAGATGGCCGACATCCGCCAGACGCTGAAAGACAAGGGCTTGGAGCCATACGATTGCCTGAGCCCTGCGCTGATGGATGTCATCGCCACCCATGCTGCCAAGGCGAAGGGCGTGTACAAGGACACGTGAAATCCAGCGGGCAGCCAACAGAGCAATCGTGGCCTGTCGAATCAAGTGCTCTGACGAGTTGGCGGCAATCGGACGGCTGACCGAACCCAAGTCAAAGTGGGACATCGCGTACCGCCGCTCGCCGATCGTCGAACGGGCAAACGGCCAGACGGGAAAGAGGCGACTACAGGGCCGCCACAAAGCGTCGCAAGCTATCCAGGATTGGACCGATGTGGTTGCGATCCGGCAACGCCGCGTAGATGTCGCCGCCAAGATCGGCAGGCATCTTGGCGCCTTGCTCGCGCACGACGAGCACGCGGTCCTTTCCTTTTGCATGGATGAAATAGCCGGCCTCGAACACGACGTTGTCGCGCGGTACTGCCTTTTGCTCTTCGCCAAGCGCTGCCAGTTCGTCGTCACGGGTGAACAGGAAAACGCCGGCGCTGCAACGCTCGCTGGCGCGGCCAATCTGCTGCAGGATATTTTGCCCGGGCGGAAAATCAGTTTGCCAGTCGAGCACCGTTGCACCCTGATTGGTCAGATACCGCTTGATCGCCAGTGCCGTGGCTGTTGACCCGCCACAGTAACCAAGGAAGACGTCGCGGCGCTCCGACAGTTCGCGCTGCCAGACATTGAACGGGGTGGTGAAGTCGCGTGTCTCCAACCACTCGGCCCCGGCGCCAGCGGGGAACTCGCCCACACGGCCATGAAAACTGTTGTCGAAAACCACCCGGCGCATCACGTCGTGCTGCACCAGCACCAGCAACGGCAGTTTGAGCTGCCACGCCAATGCGCCCTCAAAGTGGCTGAACTCGGTGGGCAGTTGAACCGGGCCCTGTGGCGTGTCGAAGCGCCAGCGTGGCAGGCCGATGAGCACCGCGCCAATGCAGCGCCGGCTGATGTAGTCGGCATTGACTGCAGACCACGCCATAGGGGCACACAGGCTCGCGGTGCCGCGCGGATCATGAAAAATCTCGGCCACCAGTCCGAGCGATTCAATGCGCTCGACGATGGCCCACTTGAACGCGTTCTCTGATGCAGAGCACCAACGATCGTCGGGGAGGATCACTATGACGCGACGGGTGACAGCCATGCGGCATTGTCGTGCAGCTGTTGAACCTCAGTGAAACCCGCAGCCGCTCTGCGTCGTGATGCACGCGCGGCTACTCAGGGGGCCGTTTTGGAGGACGCAAGCCCGGCGCCTGTGTGCGCGCCCACGGCCCTGGAACGGCAATAGCAGGACGCCCGGATCGGCACTTCGGCGCGCGCCAGGGCCTGGTCCAGCAACAGCTTTATGTGGCGCCGCTCCAGCGTCTCGCCGCGCTGCTTCAGGCACTCGTCCAGTCCGTGCAGGCTCCAGACATTTCTTGGATGCTGGCACGGGCGCGCCAGCGTGTCGTCGAGTCCGAGGTCGGCGCGATAGGTCGCTTCGGCCTCCTCGAACTTTCTCGCCTCCATCAGCAGCGCGCCCAGGGCATGGCGTGTCGGCTGCATCCAGCCCCAGGGCTCGTCGTAGAGCAGTTCGTCGTCCAGCCGGACCGACTGCCGCAGGTGCTCCAGCCCGACGTCGGTGGCGCCCGACTTGTAGGCGACTTCGCCCAGCAGCATCTGCTCGGCGACTTGGAGCACTGCCGAACAGGGGTTGTTGAACACCATGCGATCTTCCTGCACGGCAGCCATGGCGCCGTAGAAAGCAACTTGCTCGGCCTTCGCCTCGGCAATGCGTCCGAGGTTCGCCAGCGCCACGGTGCGGGCATAGCGCAGCGTCGCAGTCGTATAGCTGTACAGATCGGCGTCGGTGGGGAAGGCCTCGGCCAATACCTCGGCCCAGCGGCCGAACCGTATCAATACGTGCAGCTTCATCGCCACAAAGGCCTCGAACAATTGCGGCAGGAAGCGCACCACGGGCTCGGGCAGGGCCGCCACAAGCGCATCGGCTGCCGCGAGCGCCGCGCTCGGCCGTGCGAGGAACATCGCGCCGTAGATACTGAAATGCAGGTTGTGGATGCGGTAGATGGTGTAGAAGTTCTCGCCGCCGGCGTGGTCAAAGAACTTCCGGTCGACGGCGATGGCGCGCTGGTTGCGCCAGACCACATTCTGGTAGTCGCCGCACAGCACATCGATGTGCGTCGCCATGTGGACAAGATGGCCGGAGTCCGGCACCAGATCGACGAGACGGTCGCCGTGCCGCAATGCGCGTTCGGGCGTGGGTGACATCTCCATCAGGTGGATGTACAGGTGCAGCAGGCCGGGGTGATCCCACGCATCGGCGCGGGTGGCGAAAGCGCGCTCCAGCACCGTTTGCGCCTCGGCGGTCGAGGCACCATCGGCGGGCGTGCGCCGCTTCAGGTCCCACAACTTCCATGGCGTGCGATTCATCAGCGCCTCGGCGAAGATCGCCACCACATCCAGGTCATCCGCAAATGCCGCATGGACGGTGCGCATGGCTGTTGCGAAGGCGTCGTTCCATGGCCCGTAGTCCTCGATCGTCGGGTCGGTGGGGAAGCGGTGCGCCAGCGCATCCAGCATGGCGCGCTCCATCGGCATTGCCGTCGCGCAGTGCGCATTCGCATCCGCCAGCGCCTGGTGCGCCCGCGACAGCGCCGCGACGCGCTCGTCCGGCGAAAAGAACTCCCAGCCCTTGTTGTAGTTGGGACCGATCGCGTGCGCGATGCCCCAGCGCGCGAGCACGCAAGCGGGATCGGCCACCAGCACCCGCTCGAAACAGGCGATGGCTTCCTCGTGGTTGAAGCCGTACATCCACACCAGGCCCCGGTCGAACCAGGTCTGCGCCTCGGACGAGTTGCCAGCGATCGGACGGCTGAACGAACCCAGGTCGAAGTAGGACATTGCGTACCTCCGTCTGCCAATTATTGAGCGGGCAAAAGGCTTTCTGCAGAAAGAACGTGCCGTCTCGATCCGCCTGCATTCGATAGTGCCAGGCACTGCTTCAATGGGCAATTGCGTCGGCGCGCCTGGTGAGGGGTCTTGTGCAAACCCAACTTGGCACGTCGCGCTCCAACCTCATGCTGCGCGCAGGCGCAGCCGCATGCGCAGCCCCACCGGCGCCATCGCGAACATCAAGCGCTCGGCCGGCTCGCCACCGTCTGCGGTGCCGACACTTTCGATGTCGAAGCGCGTCAGCAGCGTCAGCAGCACCATCTTCATCTCCTGCAGCGCCAGGTAGCGGCCGGGGCAGATGCGCGGGCCGGCACCAAAAGGCATCGAGCTGCGCTTGGCCGAAGATGCCGACAGGCCGTCCTCGCCCAGCCAGCGCTCGGGCTTGAAGGCCCGCGCCTCGGGCACGAAGGCGTCATCGACGCTGTCGTGGCGCAGCAGGTTGATGACCACCGTGCCCGCCGGCACAGCTACGTCACCGAGCACGGTGTCCTTCAGCGCCTGCAAGGGCAACTGCGGCGCCACCGGCTTGAGCCGCATGGTCTCGTGCATACAGGCTTCGATGTAGTCCAGCTGCGACAGATGTTCCAGCGTCACCGCCTCGCCGCTGGCCCACACGCCACGGGCCTCGGCCGTCGCACGGGCCAGTGCTTTCGGATGGGTCTGCAGCAGCCAGATGCACCAGGCCAGCGTGTTGGCGGTGGTGTCCTCGCCGGCCAGCAGCATGGTCATCACGTTGCCGGCCACCTGGTAGTCGTCGATGCCACTGTCCGGTGCGTCGGCGGCGACCAGCATGGCCTGTAGCAGGTTCTGTGGAGCAGTGCGGTGCGCCGGGTCCTCGGCAAGTTGTCGGCGCGCACTGGCGATGAAACCGTCGATGGCGACATTCACCGCCACGAGTGCGCGGTCGAGTTCGCGGTCGGAGGGCAACTTGAAGTAGCGCCAGTACGGCAACGGCGCGATGATGCGCGTGAACAGCTTGGGAAAGACCTTGTCCAGGTGGCGCTGGATAACGTCGTCGTCGGATTCGAGCGTGTTGACGTCGGTGCCGAAGGCCAGTCCGGCGATGGCGTCAACCGTGAAGCGCATCAGGTCGGACTGCAGGTCGATGTCGACGCCAGCGTCGGCGGCCTTGGCCCAGCGCCCCGCCAGGCGCTGGCCACATTTCGCAAGCGATGGGTAGTAGGCCCTGACATGGCCCGGATCGAAGGCGGCCATGACCATGCGCCGCTGGCGCTTCCAGGCATCGCCGTTGACGCCGAACAGGCCACCCTTCAGGCCCATCTCCAGGCCGACGGTTTCAAGCCGGTCGGTGCGCCTGAAACCGTCGGGCCGGTCGCGCAACGCCTGCGCCACGGCCTCATGGTCGGCCACCACCAGAATCTGCCGGTTGCCCAGTTGCAGCCGGAAAAAGCGCCCATATGCGCGCGCCCACTCACCCAACTGCAGGTGGAACTGCGGCGGCCTCACGACTGGCAGGCTGCCCAGCACCGGCCAGCCC
>JBBKVW010000116.1:0-4775 GCA_037968655.1 Burkholderiaceae bacterium | reverse complement strand
TGGCGATGGCGCAGTTGCGCGCCTGGGCCCAGGCCAAGGGCAAGAACCTTCTGGCGGCCTATTGCGACCGTGCGGTGGCCGAGTCGCCGCTGGGTCGCTGGCATGAGCTGCCAGGCCCGACCGGCGAGGCCAACCTGTATGCGGTGCTGCCGCGCGAGGCGGTGTTGTGCCTGGCCGCAGAGGGTGCTGCTGGTGAAGCCGACCGGCTGCTGCAACTGGCCGCGGTGCTGGCGGCGGGCAGCCATGCGGTCTGGCCGTCCGAGGCGGCCGCATTGCGGGAACGGCTACCTGTGGATGTGCGCGAACGCATCACGCTGAGCGGAGATTGGGCCAATACGCGTACCTCCTTCGACGCCGCGCTGCACCATGGCGACGCAGCATCGCGCAAAGTCGTGGCCGAGGCATTGGCGACCCGGCCCGGCCCCATCGTCGGCCTGACGGGGCTGGAGTCGGGCGACACACGTATCGCGCTGGAGCGGCTGGTGATCGAGCGCTCGCTGAGCATCAATACGGCGGCAGCGGGTGGTAATGCAAGCTTGATGACGCTGGAGTGAGTTGTACGGAGGCCAGCCACTAGGGCATCCGCCCTTGTGGTGACTCCCCGCAGCGCCGGCGCGGTGCGATCTGGAACTCACGCGATCAAATCCTGCGTGGTAACAGGCAATCAATCAGGCTGTGCCAACTATCGGCAACACGGGCCCGTTGCGCCTGGACGGGTTTCGCTGGCGACCAGGGTGCTACCGCGCTGTTGCTTCAGTATTTGCATGACTGATTTTGGTGCTGTTACGCCGAATCAATCTAGTGACAACCGGTGACCGGCTCCTTTGCAGCGGAAGCGGTCGTATGCGTTCGCGGGGCGGGTGGCCGGTGTCAACTATCAAGCTGTCACTCGATCACCCGGGCAGCGCCTGCCAGTAGCGATTGCGGGACAGTGAGGCCCAGCGCCTTGGCGGTCTTCAGATTGATGACGAACTCGAACTCCGTCGGTTGCTCAACTGGCAGATCGGCGGGCTTCGCCCCTTTCAGTATCCTGTCCACGAAGATCGCGGCGCGCCGAAACAAGTCAGCAACGTTCGGTCTATAGGACATAAGACCCCCGGCATCCACAAAGTCTCTCAATGGGTACACGGCCGGCAACCGGCTCTTTGCCGCCAGGTCCACGAGGCGTCTTCGTTCAACGAAGTACATGGCGCTTCCCAACACAGTCAGAGAACCTACTCGCGCCCTTGTCATGTCCGAGAAGGCCAGGTCGAAATTCTCCGGACGTCGCGCCTCGACGACTTGAAGTTGCAACCCTAGTGCCCGCGCAGCGATTTCCGCTTCCTTCAGGAAGTTCATATCCGTGCGTTCGCCGGAGCCACCTGGCTGCCAGAGGACAGCGACACGACTAACCCCCGGAACGGCCTGCGTGAGTAGTTGCAGACGCTTGCCGACTAACTCCGGCCCAAGGAGGGACAGGCCCGTGACATTGCCGCCCGGCTTCGCTAGGCTAGTGACGAGGCCGCTCGTAACCGGATCAGATGCAGCAGTGAAGACAATGGGGATAACCTTGGTCGCTTGCTTGGCAGGCAGGATGGCGGGGCTACCTGCGACCACAATGACATCGACGTTGAGGGCAACTAGTTCGGCCGCAAGAGCGGAAAGCCGCTCGATATTCCCCGCGGCATCCCGGTATTCGGTCACGACGTTAAGGCCCTCAACGTAACCGAGGTCACGCATTCCTTGTTGGAACGCCTCTGACAGGTGAGAACTACCGGCCAAGTTGGCCGCCAGGTAGCCTATTCGGGCGATTGTGGCCGCCTCGGCGGTGAGCGGCGCAAAACAAAGTGCAGCGAGGGCAATTGTCGTTTCCCGCCTTTTCATCTAATCCTCTCCCGTTGTGAAACAACGCAAGAAATGGGATCAAGAGGCGAAAGGCCCGGTGAAGCCACGTGCCAAATAGTCTACGCGTGATTGACCGGAATCCTGCAGGAATTTGTCATTCGGGCGGTTATGGCGGCGGTTTGGATGCAGTCTTGTGGAGTCATTGCCGCGAGGTAGCTCAAAGTGTCCAAAGAATCCGCAGCCCACGCCAGCGTTGAATTCTTGCGTTTCCTTGGGCCAACTGCGTAGCAATGCCTGCCGTGCCGCAACAGTCCTGGCGTCGATGCGAACTAACTGGCATCAGCCCATGATGGGCAGATCCAGATTGAGCCGGATCAGGGTCATTGCATAGAGCAAAAAGCAGGCGACCAGGCCCGCCAGCACAGAAATGCGCCAGCGGTCGCGCGGTGGCGCCATGGCCGGCGATGGCGCGTTGGTGTCAGTCACACTGGCGCGGCCGGCCGCCAGCAACAGCGCAGCAGCGGCCATCATCAACAGGCCGGAGACCACGGCGGCGATACCCCAGAAATTGTCCAGGTTGCGCAAACCGTGCCAGAACGTGTTCCACGCGCCGGCCAGCAGCAGCAGCATGGCCAGTGGCTGCGTTCGCACGCCTGTAGCGCGCCACTGTTCCATGCCCGCTGGCAGCCAGGGCGACAGCAGCACGATGCCCAACAACATGAAAACAGTCATCACGATACCCATATCCAACTCCCTTGTTGTGTCGATGTGCCGCCAGTGTGCAGGACGCCGGCCATCAGCACAATTTGACAGCTCCGCGTTGATCGTTCAACTGCGCCACCGCTGGCCTTGCAAACGCCGCTGCCGATAATGCATGTTCGCATCGCGCGCATTGCAGCCCGGCTGGCCTGACTGACCTGGCCGACGCATGCCGCCTTCAGTCACACACCAGGAAATTGAACCGTGCCGGAATTGCAGGAATTGTTCGCCAAGTTTGTCCTTGAGATTTTTGGCGTGGCCGTCGTGCTGTTGCTGGCACTGCTGATTTCGCAGGTGCTCAAGCGGCTGGTCAATGTGATGGTCGACATGAAGCATGTGTCGCCGCTGATCGCAACCCGGCTGCATGGCGTGCGCCGCGGGGCAGTGATGCTGATGGCGCTGCTGGTGATACTGGAGACACTGGGCGTATTTCGCGGCGCCTGGGCCCTGATCTCCACCATTCTGGCCGCGCTGGCGCTGGGCTTTGTGGCCGCCTGGAGCGTGCTGAGCAATGCCACGGCGGCGTTTCTGATCCTCACCTTCCGGCCGTTTCGTGTCGGCGATACGGTGGAGTTGCTGGAGATGACCAACGGCTATCCGATTGGTGGCCGCGTGCTGGACATGAATCTGCTGTACACCACGCTGCAGGTGGACGAGTCGGATGCCGTGCCACAGGTGGCAAACGAAGCGCTTACTCCACAGGCTGCGAACCAGGCGCTTGCCGCCGGATCGGCTGATGCAGCGCAGGCGCCGACGCTGGCATCAGCGGGCGCGGCAACTGCTGCGACCCAGGCCCCGAATCAGAGTGGAGCAGGGCTGTCGCCGGTGCCGCCGCGCCTGATCCGCGTACCCAATAACCTCTTCTTCCAGCGGCCGGTGCGCACCCGCTCGGGCCATGCCATGAATAGCAAGGCGCCGTTTTTCGGCCGCTCCAGCGAGTGACTATTGCGGTCCCGGCCACTGGTGCGGCCAGACCGTGCGTTCAGCGGCTGATCTCTATCTTCACTTCCAGCAGGTCCAGACCGTCCTGCCGGTCGACGTTGATACGCACGTCGTCGGGGTTGATCTTCACGTAGCGCGACAGTACCGCGATCAGGTCCTTCTGCAGTTGGGGCAAAAAGTCCGGAATCGCGGTGCCATTGGCGTTGCGGCCGATCCGCTCATGCGCCAGTATCAGTTGCAGGCGCTCCTTGGCCAGCGACGAGGTCTTGGGTTTGCTTTTGAAAAAACGCATCAGGTCCATAAGGCTGTTCCTTTCCTGCGTCAATTTGCGCTGCTGAACATGCGCTTGAAGAAGCCCTTCTTCTGCGCCTCGGTGAATCGCATCGGTATCTCCTCGCCCAGAAAGCGCCCGATCACGTCGCTGTAGGCCTCGCTGACATCCGCGCCTTTCATGCGGATGGCTGCCAGGCCCTGGTTCGACGCTTCCAGCACCACCTCGGACTCGGGTATCACGCCGATCATGGGTGTGCGCAAGATTTCGTGGATGTCTTCCAGCGACAGCATCTGCCCGCCCAGCACCCGGTTCGGGTTGTAGCGGGTGACCAGCAGGTGTTCCTTGACCGGCTCTTTGCCCTCGATGGCGCGGCGGGTCTTGCTGCTGAGCATGCCCAGGATGCGGTCCGAGTCGCGCACCGAGGAGACTTCCGGATTGGTCACGACGATGGCCTCGTCGGCAAAATGCATGGCCATCAGCGCGCCGGTCTCGATGCCGGCGGGCGAATCGCAGACGATGTAGTCGAATTCCATCTCCTTGAGCTCGTCCAGCACGCGCAACACCCCCTCCTGGCTCAAAGCCTCCTTGTCGCGGGTCTGCGAGGCCGCCAGGATGAAGAGCTTGTCCAGCTGCTTGTCGCGGATCAGCGCCTGGTTCAGCTTGGCCTCCTGCTGCACCACATTGATCAGGTCATAGACCACGCGCCGCTCGACGCCCATGATCAGGTCAAGGTTGCGCAGACCGACGTCGAAGTCGATCACGGCTGTTTTGTGCCCGCGCATCGCAAGGCCCGACGCGAAGCTGGCGCTGGTCGTCGTCTTGCCAACGCCGCCCTTGCCGGAAGTCACCACCACTATGCGTGTCATCTGTATTGTTCCTTTCTTGAATTGCTGCTTGCCCAGGCACGCATGCCGGGCGGTTCTGATCCTGTTGGTACGTAATCGCGGCGTCAGTTCTTCAGCGCCTGTATCAATAA
>JBBKVW010000115.1:0-2901 GCA_037968655.1 Burkholderiaceae bacterium | reverse complement strand
ACTTGAAACGCGAGGCCGAACATGCCCCATCTCGTCATCCTGTACACCCCCAACCTGGAGCCCGAAACCGATATGACGGCGCTGTGCCGCAGCCTGGCCGACACCATGCTCGGCGTGGTGGACGAGGACGGCAAACAGGTGTTCCCGACCGGCGGCACCCGGGTGCTGGCCTATCCCGCGACGCACTATGCCGTTGCCGACGGCAAGGCCGACTACGCCTTTGTCTACCTGAATGTGCGCATGGCGCATGGCCGCAGCGCGCAGGTGCACAAGCGCCTGGGCGATGCGCTTTTGCTCAGCGCCAAGACGCATTTCCAGCCGGTGTTCATGGATCGCCATATCGGCATCACGCTGCAGATCGACGAAGGGCACGAGGTCTTCGATACCAAGCACAGCAACCTGCATCCGCTGTTTCAAACCAATTGAGCCAAGCGCCACATGTTTTCTGAATCCTTGATCGCCCAACTAGCCGCAGAGTTGCAGCAAGCCGAGCAAAGCCGCGTTCAGGTCGAGCATTTTTCCAAGCGCTACCCCGAGATGACTGTGGCCGACGGCTATGCGGTGTCGCGCGCCTGGGTGCAGCTCAAGCTGGCCAACGGCCGGGTCGCGCGCGGACACAAGATCGGCCTGACCTCGCGCGCGATGCAGGTGGCCAGCCAGATCACCGAGCCCGACTACGGCACCTTGCTGGACGACATGTTTTTTGCCGAGGGCGGCGACATCCCGATGGCGCGCTTCATCGCGCCGCGGGTCGAGGTGGAACTGGCCTTCGTGCTGGGCCGGCGCCTGCAGGGCCCCAACGTCAGCATCTTCGATGTGCTGGCCGCCACCGACTATGTAGTGCCGGCGATCGAGATCATCGATGCGCGCATCGAGCAGTTCGACCGGCACACCAAGGTCATGCGCAAGGTGTTCGACACCATTGCCGACAACGCGGCCAATGCCGGCATCGTCACCGGCGGGCGGCCGGTACGACCGGACGCGGTCGACCTGCGCTGGGTCGGCGCGCTGCTGTTCAAGAACGGCGTGATTGAGGAGTCCGGCATTGCCGCCGCAGTGCTCAACCACCCGGCCACCGGCGTCGCCTGGCTGGCCAACAAGCTGGCGCCCTGGGGTGAGTTTCTCGAAAAGGGCGAGGTCGTGCTGGGCGGCTCCTTCACGCGGCCGGTCAGCGCCCAGGCCGGTGACAACTTTCACGTCGACTACGGGCCACTGGGGTCGGTGGCGTTTCGATTCGTCTGAATTAGATTCATCTGCATCTGGCCCTGATCCCGCGTCGCGCGGGCCGATCCATAGCAAGGAAATTCAACATGCAAACTCCCGTCAACACGTTCAAGCAGGCGCTGCACAATCGCCAGCCCCAGATCGGCCTGTGGGTCAGCATGATCAGCTCGCTCAGCACCGAGATCTGCGCCGGCGCCGGCTTTGACTGGCTGCTGCTGGACGGCGAACACACGCCCAACGACCTGCACAGCATGCTGGTGCAGTTGCAGACCATCGCCGGCTACGACAGCCAGCCGGTATGCCGCATTCCGGTGGGCAATACCGCGCTGATCAAGCAATACCTCGACCTGGGCGTGCCCAACCTGCTGGTGCCCATGGTCGACACACCGGAGCAGGCGCGCGCACTGGTCAAGGCCTGTCGCTATCCGCCCGATGGCATTCGCGGCATGGCTGGCGCACGGGCATCGCGCTGGGGACGTTATCCGCGTTATGCGCATGAGGCCAACGCCCAAGTCTGCCTGTTGGTGCAGGCCGAGACCATGCTGGCCCTGTCCAACCTGGATGCAATCCTGGCCACCGACGGCATCGATGGTGTCTTCATCGGCCCGGCCGACCTGTCGGCGTCGATGGGGCATGTCGGCAATCCCGGGCATCCCGATGTACAGGCGGCGATCGAAGACGCGATCGCGCGTATCGGCATGGCGGGCAAGGCAGCCGGCATCCTGACTGCCGACCCGGCGTTGGCCAAGCACTACCTGGAACTGGGCGCGCTGTTTGTCGCGGTCGGCCTGGACACCCAGATCCTGATGCGCGGCAGCAGCAGCCTGCTGGCCCAATTCAAGACGCCTGCTACCGCGCCGGCCACAACTGGAGACAAGACCTATGGATAAACATGGCAACAGCCTGACCGGCATGCATGCCGACGAACATCTGGCGCGGGTGCAGCTGGCCGCCTGCTACCGGGTGTTCGCCATGCTGGGCTGGACCGAGATGATCTACAACCACATCACGCTGCGCCTGCCCGACAGCGTCACCAAAGGCGCCAAACAGTTCCTGATCAACCCGTTCGGCCTGCACTACAACGAGGTCTGCGCCAGCAACCTGGTGAAGATCGACTCAAGCGGGGCCGTGCTCGACGGATCGACCCATGCGGTGAATCCGGCCGGATTCACCGTGCATGCAGCCATCCATGACGCCCTGTCCGAGGCCCATTGCGTGATGCACACCCACACCACCGCCGGCTTGGCGGTGGCTTGCCTGCAGGGCGGCTTGCAACAGACCAACTTCTACAGCGCGCAACTGCACGGCATGGTGGCCTACCATGATTTCGAGGGCATCACGATCCACGCCGACGAGGCGCCGCGCCTGCTGGCCAGCATCGGCAACAAGCCGGCGGTGATACTGCGCAACCATGGCCTGCTGGCCTGGGGCCATACGCTGTCACAGACCTTTGCCATCTTGTGGACCCTGCAACGTGCCTGCGAGATCCAGCTTGCCACGATGGGCATGGGGCCGGCGATCCCGATAGCCGAATCAATTGCACGCAAATGCACCCAGGACGCGCTGCAATTCAGTCCCAACCACGGCGCCGGCAAGGATATGTTTGATGCCATGGTGCGCCAGGTTGACCGCATCGACGCTGCATACCAGCATTGAAAAACAAGGACAGCACATTGC
>JBBKVW010000114.1:0-7640 GCA_037968655.1 Burkholderiaceae bacterium | reverse complement strand
GACATGCGGCGCGCCGTCATCGAGGCAAAACTCCAGGGCATCGCGCCGTTTTGCCTGACCGTGGACCGGCACGCCGCCGCTTATCTGCCGGGCGTTTTCGGGGCCAACCAGTACGCCTTGTTGGCGAAACCCTCGAACCTGCCCGCCGTGTTGCTCGACTGGATGCATTGCCTGGTCATGGCGGCGTAGTTGGCATGCGTCGCCGCGACTGGCAATCAATGGACTCCGGGCGGCGCACGACTGCGAACCGGTCCGGCAGCGACTCGACCCGAACGCTGGGTACGGCCCGTCAAGGCCGGCGCGATTCGAACATCGCTTCGGGATATTGTTGTGCCGGCCCGTCGAGCAGCCTGGCGTGGCGGCCCTGCAGATGTCGGTCGAAGAACGCCAACGAGTAGGCGTTGACGATGTCGTGCGCCCGCTGTGCATCGATCGGCCCGGCCAGACCCGACAGCGGGATCAGCGGCGTCCAGCGCGCAATGTCGGTGAAGTTGCTGTGGAACATCCCGGGCACCCGCACGAAGTACCCATCTCCCGGGAGGCCTTCGTACACCGCGCGCATGCTGGTCTGGTGGGCTTCGATCTGTGCCTCCGACCAGCCGCCGGCGCGCTGCCGTTCCAGTCGCATGCTGGCGGCATCCCGCGTGATCCACATGCCGGGTTGCTGCAGGCCCTCCTTGACCACGGCGGTGGACATCGCAGCGTCCATCACCAGGCAGGCACGCAGGCGCGCATCAAGCCGGCAGGCTTCGCCCGCGACGATGCCGCCGAGCGAGACCCCGAAGACGCCGACCCGCTGCAGGTCCAGCTTGCCGGTCAGGATGCCACGCGGGTCCGCCCGATTCAGAGCAGCAAGCCGGTCCAGCGCGAAGCGCACATCCTGCGCGAGGTACGGGATGATGCTGTTGTCAGGCAGCGTGCTGCCGTTCGGCAACAGCACGCCGGTTGGCGCGGAGCTCGTCCCGGTCGGCATGTAACTCGGGCCCACCATCGAGCGAAACTGCGTCACCGTCAGACTGACTGCATGGCTACCGTCCGGGAACACGACAGCCGCGGCGGCACCGGGCTGGTCGATGGCGACGACGATGTAGCCGTGCGAGACCAGATGCTCGACCTGGAAGGTGTTCATCTGCCGAAAACCCGTGGCGCCTTCGAGGAAGAGCAGCACCGGGTAGCTGGCTTGCCCTGCCGCCACAGCGACTGATGACAGTGCGTTGGTGCTGACGTACTTGAGGTGGCCAAAGAGAAACGCGGGCTTGTCCTGCACACGCGCAAAGGCGGCCGTGACCGTGCCGGCGTCCGCCATGTATGCGGCTCGTTGTGCTGGAGGATGGGCCTGCGCCGGATACCAGACCTGCACCATCAATTGCCGGCGCGCCCTGCGATCGGCGGCGAAGGCCTCCGCACGCGACGCATCGACCCAGTGGGTGGTCAAGGTTCCGATGGCATACGGCCCGGTCGGCGCCGGAAAGCCGAACACGGGAACGAGCAGCGGCAGAGCGACTGCCAGCGCCAGCCACGCCATGCCCAGTGCTGCGGCAAGCTGATGCAGGCGAATGCGTTCTGCGGGTGCGCCCGCAGGGGCGACGTTCTTCAGTATCGATAACAGCACGAACAGCGCCGTCAGCACATAGGCAGGGACCATTTGCCAGCGCGGGCCCTCCACCAGTACGTGCGCGACGGCGATCAGCAAGGCGACGGTTGCCGAAAGACGCATCCAGCGCGCGGCTCGAAGCCGCGCTACCGACATGACGAACCACGTCAGCAGATCGGCCATCAGCAACAGTGTCTCGAGGGATCGCATCGATTGACTCGATCAGGTGTTCTTGTATCGCGCCAGCGTCGCGGGGCCCCACACCAGGGTGACGACGACGGCCGTGAAGAGCATGCCCAGGCCGCCCAGGCGCATGTCGAAGTGGGAGCCGTTGACCGGGAACAGCATCCAGCTGAGGTTCAGCGTGGCGTGAAAAAGCGCCACGGCAAATACGCTCTTGCCGGTGTTGTTGTAAATCCAGACGATCAGGATCCGGGCCGCCACGATGTACAGGAACCACCAGGCAATCCAGGTCGGTGACCGGTCCATCAGCAGCAGCGGCACGAGGTGCCACAGGGCGCCCACGAGCCCCAGGAGGACGCCCGTCTGCAGCGCATTCCACCGATCCTGCAGCGGGTCGGTGGCGTATCCCGACCAACCGAGTTCCTCGCCCAAGGCGCCGATGAAGAAGGCAAGAAGCAACAGCGCTGCCGCGAGTATCCCGATCTGCGGCGCCGGCATCGGCATGTCCAGCCAGCGCATCAACGCGTAGACCGCGAGGTGAACGCCAGCCAGAAGCAGAAGTATCGGCGCATACCAGCGCTTCGCCTTGATGCGCTTGAAGTCGAAAGACCTTCGCAGCAGTTCGCTCACTCCGGCTGTTTTTCTCCCTCGGTAAACGAGTATCACCGCCGCGACCATCGGGCAGAAGGTCATCAGCGCACTTACCGACAGGCCCGGCATCAATCGCAGATCGGTCGCGGCATCCAGCAGCCAGAACGGCACGGAAAGGCCGAATACCAGCGCGAAGAACGTCAATGGCGATCGCTGGCTCATGGCCGGCGCTCGCCGACACCGGCGCACGGCGTCACCGTATCGCACAGCAAGGCGATCAAGGCCAGCCGCTGCGTGATCTGCGCCGGCTGCAAGAGGGTCTCTATGCGGCCGGATTTCCCCAGCGCGGGTGTCATGCCACCGCACCTGCATCTGCAGTTGCGGACGCCGGTGAAGGTGGGGCCGGCATTCTGGCCCGCCAGATCAGCACGAGCCCTACGACAGCGACCACAGCCAAACCCAGATCCTGCGGCACCGACAGCAGGAAGGCGGCCTGGACGCCCACCAGACTCCACAGGACCGGGACCACCAACACGCTGCGCGGGTAGGGCCTGACCAGGCATGCGAGCAGGCCCATTGTGAAGATCGTGGGGGGGCACGGCAGGCCGAAGGTGGGCGTTTCCAGGTAGGCTTGCCCGGCGAAGTGAGACCACGCCGGATACACCAGCAGTGCGTACACGACAAGCAGCAGACCCGTCACGCCGCGTGCGCCGGCGTGCCAGCGGAATTCGAGTCTGTGGTGCACGACGCCTTGCCAGAGAAAGACGAGGGCGCCGGCCACGAACACTGCCGCAAAAGCGTATGCCGGTGGACTGATGGCCGTGAAGAAGCCGAGGTGATAGGCCAGCCCCATCCAGCCCCACAGAATGGCAAGGATGGCAGACACACCCACGCCGGACCAGGAGCGCGGCCACACGACAAGAATGACGGCAATCGCCGCCAGCGCCAGCAGGAAAACCTGCGCCGGCCACAGCGTGTTGTTGTAGTCGCGGAATACGCCAAAGAATTGCTCGGCGGTGAAGGGGAGTTCCATGGCTGCCTCCAACGTTCGGTCTCACGCGCATTGCTGGGTTTCAGTGCGCTTGTGCTGCGGATTGCGGTTCGGGCCGGTCGACTTCACCAGGGGTCATAGCTGCCAAAACTCCAAAGGTGTTCTTCCAGGTCGTAGCAACTGAATCCCCGGCCACCGTAGTCTTCGTCCTTGATCTCCATGGCAATCCTGGCGCCGCCCGCCTTGGCGTTGGCGTAGACGGCGGCGGCATCGGTCACGACGACATAGGTGGTCTGCGTCTGGGCGCCTCCCAATTCATCGGGCTGCTTCATCAGGCGACCGAAAGCCGTCTCGGTCTTCGGAACCGACGCCAGCATGATCATCCCGTTGCCAAAACTGAGTTGCGCATGGGCGATGCCGCCACCCGGATCCGGGACGACCAAGTGCTTCTCAAAGCCGAAGATCTTGCACAGCCACTCGATGGCGGCTGGAGCGTCGCGGTAACGAAGGACGGGAATGATCGTGGCCTTCGTGTTCTTCGCAAGACTGGGCATGTTCGTCTCCTTTGGCCCCATTCTGGCCCGTGGGCGCTTCGCGGGTCTGCGCGCTGCCGCACATACGCGGTGACCCAATGCGGTTGCCGCGCACCGGATAGCGGCCATTGACAAGGATCGGCAACGGGTCGCCGCCCAAGGGTGCACCGGCCGGACCCGGGCGCTGCGCGTGCACATGCAGATGCGGCTCGCCGGTGTTGCCTGAGTTGCCCACAGACCCCAGCCAATCACCGACGGCGACGGTGGCCCCCGGTTGAACCTGCACACTGCCTGGCCGCAGGTGCCCAAGCAGCACGTCGACTCCAGCTCCAGTGTCATGGGCGCCAGACGCCATGCCCGCGCAGCGCAGCAACACATGGTTGCCCGCCAGATGCTCGCGGTCCATCTCCGGAACCCGCATGTCGGGCAGGCCGTCGATGGCCAACACCACCCGGCCGGCGCACGGCGCAAGCACGTGTGCGTCGTAGATGCGGTAAGCCTTCGGGTCGGCAGGCAGCACTCCCGGCGCGCGGAGGCCGAGCGCATCGAGCTGAACGATGTCCACACCATGCGACTGCCCGCGCCACGCACGAGACCCGGGCACGTTTGTATCCAAGGTCATCAGGTGCGCATTGGTGCTGATATCGCTGCCGCCGTTGACCACCAAGTAGCGGCCTGACTCTAGTGGAAAAGCGAGGTTCACGGCAGGCCAAGATGGCGCCGTTCGGCTGCGCAGTGCGATCACGATGCCGTAGGCGGACACCACACCCAGCACAACAAACGCGCCCGCTGCGACCCAAGCAACCGGACTCACAGGCACTGAGGACACAAACGGCTTTCGCTGGTGCAGGCCCACCGCCGCCGCGACCGCAAGACCAAGACCGAACCCGTACGGCGCCCACCAAGGCGGCAACAGCCAAACGCCCAGCAAGGCGATGGCCCAAAGACAGGCGGCGCTGGCAGCGAACTGGATGCAGAACCCCCACAGGCTGCTCGGTGCCGCAAGCATCATCCACAGAATCAGGGTCAGCGGCACTGCGAGCTGCGCTGCGAAGAGCGCTGTCATTGGCCGCTGACGGATAAGGCCCACACATGCAGCACGCCAAAGCACGAAGCCGCACTGAACATCAACCAGGAATTCATCAGATACGACGAGAGCAGCAACAGAACCACCGGTGCGAGCGCCAGCGGCGAAGGAATCGCCAACAGGGGCGCGCTCAACAGCGCGACTGCGCCGCCGCCGATGAAGAACCGTGCCCAGGCCAGGTAGTAGAGCGCCAGCGAAAGGGTCATGCCGATCGACACCGCCGTCGACCAGGCGCGCTTGAAGTTCAGCGAGTAAAAAAAAGGCAATGTCAGCGCAATGGACCGGGTCACGTTCTCGGCGATAGACAGCGGCAGGGGGACGGCATCTTTTGCGCCCGCGTCCAGGCTGTAGAACAACATCCAGGCCAGGTTGGGCAGCATCAGCAAGGCCGGGATGATGGCGCCTGACTTGAGCGCGCGCTTCAACTTCATGCGCGCTCCAACTCGTAGTTCAACTTTTTGACCTTGCCAAGGAAATAGGCCTTGCGCCCTTCAGGACGAATCCAGGCGGCCTCACCGGCCATCGGAATCAACATGCCGCCCTGCCGCTGGTAGTCGGACAGGCCGCAGTCCCAGGGCAGCATGACCATGTCCCTGCCCACGCCTGCGCCCCGCGATTCGGCGCGCACCGAGGCGATCAGGCCGGCTTCATTGAAGCTGAACAGCAAGGTCAACGTGATCGGGCCATCAGCGATGGTGGCGTTGGCGCAGGCATCATCGACAGCCTGCCACTGCACGCCCTGGCTGGGCAACAGCGCAGTGGGGTACCACGGGGCTTCGGCAAAGTAGCGCATGAACTCGCCGCGCGCCAGCTCGCCGCCGCCGTGTGCGTCGGCGACCGTGAACAGGCCAAACAGCTTGGCAGTCAACCGGCCCTGGCCTGCGACGTAGCTGTCCACCACGCGCACGGGCAGACCGGGAAACATGTCCACCTTGGCATCCCACAGGAAGCCCGGCCTGCGGGTGACGACCCGTTGATGCGATGTGAAGGGCTTCCACTGCTCGGCACTGGCCGACAGGTTGATCATGCCAGCCATCTCGATGGTGGCCGCGCCAATGATCGGCTGTCCATCCGTCAGCACCGCGCGAAAGTAGCGTTGCACGGACGCAGGCAGGCCGTCGAGTTCTCGCGCGTCAAAGCGCGCCGCAGCCGCCAGCCGGCCCTGGGACGGGCTTACAACCCTATGAGAATCCATGCGGCCCGATTCGAGCTGGTTCGTGTGCCTGCGCATCAGCGCGGCCCAACGGTTGGCGCCGACCACCTTCAATCCAGCAACGATGACGACCAGTGCGCCAAGCGCCATACCGAGCCATAGCAGCCATGTCATTGCAATTCTTCAGGTGCGCGCGACATCGTTCACACCAGCACGTCCTGCACCGGCCGGCGCAGCGACTGCGGCATGGCCGGCCCTCGCCCGAAGCGCACCACCAGATCGGGGCGCTGGCCGGCCAGGCCGATGGCATCGGCAAACGGCGACCGTACCGATGGCACTTCCACCGGCTGATTCAGGAATGCATTGCGGATGCCCAGCGCCGTGGCCTGCAACGCGAAGCGCTCGTAGCAGCGGCCCACCTCGACCCAGTGCGCCATGTCGGCGACCTGGGCGACGAAGACGGCGATGCCGGCGGAGCTGCGCAGCTGGCGCGCATATTTGTCGTTCTCGCCCCGGGTCCTGAAGAACCAGCCAAACGCGAGGTCGCCCAGCCAACGGGGGATGGCCGGATTCCCCGAAGTCACGCTGAACAGTCCGTCCCGGGTGCGCACCGCATCCGTCCGGTTGAAGCGGATCCAGCCCTTGAGTTCCCTGACGAACGCCGGGTCCGCCATTTGCACTGTGTTGGCCTGCAGCACGTAATCAAGCGCGCGCTCCATCACGGGTCGTTCGGTCAACAGCAGCATGCGCACACCGTCGGACGTGCCGGCACGTTCGAGCAGATCGAGCTCCTCGCCGGACAGCGGCATGCCGTCAAAATCGCCGCGCGTGCACTGCCGCGCAGGAATGGCATTGAACAAGGACGACGCATGGGCCGGTGCGGGCGTCAGCGTCACACGGACGACGCACCGTGTCGTGTCGAAGTGGGTCTCGGCATTGAGCCCGTGGGCCCTTGCCGCCACGAAGAGATTCTCGGTGGCGCACCCAAGCGAAACGAAGACATGGTGGAGGTCCGGGTCCACCACAGGACAGCGCCGCAACAGGTCGGGCAGGATGGTGATGGCCCCGACTTCGAGCGCGAACTGCCAGCACTGGGTGTTGTGGCTCGATGGTGCCAGCGTCGCACAGCGCACGAGTTCGAGGCTGCGCGCCCCCCCTTCTGCGCCAACCAGGGAGCCGGCACGCCAGGTTCGCGCGGCGACTGCCTCGTAGCTCTCAGCGCCAGTCGCTGTTGCGCTTGCCGACGCAATGGCTGCGCCACCCAGGACGGCGCGCGCCGAAGAAGCAAAATTTCTCCGATAGTTGACTATCAAGTTATCCCCCGATCTGCACCGCCATGGGGACAACCGGGGTCGTACCGGGAAGCCGATGCCCTTGGTGGTGGCTTGATGGCAGCATCGTCCAATGTAGGTTGACCGCACCGCTCGATCTGTTCGACAGCGCACGCAGCGGGAACGCTGCGACTGCCAGTCAGGGTTTCCGTGCTCCTGATGAAGAATCGGGCCGGG